>NZ_JAVKPV010000003.1:0-472443 GCF_040981075.1 Kocuria sp. CPCC 205263
AAGAACGAGTCCATGCCGAAGGTGCGGGCCTCGTCGGGGACGATGGGCACGATCCGGTGGCCGAACTCCTTCTCCCGCAGGAGGTCCTTCAGGATGCGCACGAAGGCCATGGTGGTGGCCGCCATCTGCTTGCCCGAGCCCTTCTTCGCGGACTTGTACGCGGCGTCGGTGGGCAGCGCGATCTCGTGCTGCTCGTGCGGGCGGTCCGGGACGAAGCCGCCGAGCTCCTTGCGGCGCTCCAGGAGGTACTTGACCTCCGGCGAGTCCTTGCCGGGGTGGTAGTAGGGCGCGCCGTAGAGGTCGCTCTCCAGCTCCTCGTCCGAGATGGGGATTCGCAGGTGGTCGCGGAAGGCCTTGAGGTCCTCCAGGGTCAGCTTCTTCATCTGGTGGGTCGCGTTGCGCGCTTCGAAGTGGCTGCCCAGGCCGTATCCCTTCACGCCCTGCGCCAGGACCACGGTCGGCTGGCCCTCGTGCTCGGTCGCGGCCTTGTAGGCGGCGTAGACCTTCTGGTAGTCGTGGGCGCCGCGCTTGAGCTCCCAGATCTCGTCGTCGGTCATGTCCGCGACGAGCTCCTTGGTGGCCGGGGATTTGCCGAAGAAGTGGTCGCGGATGAACCCGCCGGACTCGGCCTTGTAGGTCTGGAAGTCGCCGTCGAGGGTCTCGTTCATGATCCGGACCAGCTCGCCGTCCTCGTCCTTGGCGAGCAGCTGGTCCCACTCGCGGCCCCAGAGGACCTTCACGACGTTCCAGCCGGCGCCGCGGAAGAAGGCCTCGAGCTCCTGGACGATCTTGCCGTTGCCGCGCACCGGCCCGTCCAGGCGCTGCAGGTTGCAGTTGACGACGAACGTGAGGTTGTCGAGCTTGTCGTTGGCGGCCAGCTGCAGCAGGCCGCGCGACTCCGGCTCGTCCATCTCGCCGTCGCCCAGGAACGCCCACACGTGCTGCTCGGAGGTGTCCTTGATCCCGCGGTGGTGCAGGTAGCGGTTGAACTGCGCCTGGTAGATCGCGTTCATCGGCCCGATGCCCATGGACACGGTCGGGAACTGCCAGAAGTCGGGCATGGACCGCGGGTGCGGGTAGGAGGGCAGCCCGTTCGGGGCCTTCGTCTTCTCCTGCCGGAACCCGTCCAGCTGCTCCTCGGTGAGCCGGCCCTCGAGATAGGCGCGCGCGTAGTTGCCGGGGGCCGAGTGGCCCTGCCAGAACACCTGGTCGCCGCCGCCGGGGTGCTCCGGGCCGCGGAAGAAGTGGTTGAGGCCCACCTCGTAGAGGGTGGCCACACCGGCGTAGGAGGAGATGTGACCGCCCACGCCGATCTCCGGGCGCTGTGCCCGGTGCACCATCACGGCGGCGTTCCAGCGCAGGAACGCACGGTAGCGCCGCTCGATCTCCTCGTCGCCCGGGAACTCCGGCTCCTGGTCCACCGGGATCGAGTTCACGTAGTCCGTGGTGGTGACCATCGGCACGCCCACGCTCTTCGCACCGGCGTGCTGGAGGAGGGCGCGCATGATGTACTGCGCCCGTTCCGTGCCCTGCGTCTCGATCAGGCCCTCGAAGGACTCGATCCACTCCCGGGTCTCCTCGGTGTCGGAGTCCTTCAGGTTGTTGGTCAAGCCACTGAGGATGTGGTGGTTGCTGGATGAAGGCACGTTCAACCTCTCTTCGTCGAGTTGCCCGACGGATCCCGGGCGGGTGCGCGCGCGAGGGCGCGGCCGGGACGTCCGACAGTCTCAAAAATACCCGTTGCCCGTTCCGCTGTCCGAACGCCACCCGGAACGGGTGGACGTCCGGGAACCGGGCCCGTCGTGCGGATCGCGCCGCCGGGGCCGTCTCGGGCGTACGGGGTGTCTGTGGGGACCATGCTTCCACACCCGGGGCGGGCCGTCACACGGCGTGTCACCCCACGCGTCACCCCCATGATTCGGGGGCGCTCACCGTGCGGGAGCTTGAAAGAGTCCCTGATCCGGTGTTGTCTGGACGGTGAAGCCGGTATCCGGCCCGCCACCGTGCCCCCGCGGTCCGCCGACGGGCAGGCGGAGCCCAGCACCGGTACGCAGTGCGTGGTCGTCGTTCGTCGGCCCGATCCCAGAAGGAGCAAGAACAGTGAGCGAGGCCAAGACCACCGCGGGTGACGCGGTAGTCCAGCTCGGTTTCAAGGATGGCGACTACATCCAGGAGTTCGGATACGACGAGGACGTCGACCTCGACCTGAGGGACGGCATCGAGGAAGTGATCGGGTCGGACCTGCTGGACGAGGACGACCAGGAGGTCGTCGACGCGGTGCTCCTCTGGTTCCGCGAGGGTGACGGTGATCTCGTCGACACGCTGGTGGACGTCACCACCACCCTGGACGAGGGCGGCGTGGTGTGGGTGCTGACCCCCAAGGCGGGCCGCGACGGCTACGTGCCGCCCGCGGAGGTCCAGGAGGCCGCGCCCACGGCGGGCCTGCACGTGACCACGACCGCACGCGTCAGCGCGGACTGGGCCGCGACCCGGCTCATGCCCAAGCGCAACGTCTGACCGGGCGTCCCGGACCCCAGCGGAGGAGACCACGCATGCTCGAGATCGGCGCGCCCGCCCCGGAATTCACCCTCAAGAACCAGTTCGGCGAGCCGGTGACCCTGAGCGACCTCCGCGGCCGCCCCGTGGCGATCGTGTTCTACCCGTTCGCGTTCTCCGGGGTCTGCACCGGCGAGCTGTGCCGGCTCCAGGACAGCCTCTCCGTGTTCGACGACGCCGGGGTGAGGCTGCTCGCGGTGTCCGTGGACTCGAAGTACACGCTGCGGGCGTTCGCGCGGGAGGAGTCCTTCGACTTCGACCTGCTGTCCGACTTCTGGCCCCACGGTGAGGTGGCCCAGCGCTACGGGGTGTTCGACCCGGTGGCCGGTCTGGCGGAGCGGGCCACCTTCGTGCTGGACGCGCAGGGCGTCGTCGTCGACGCCTTCCGGTCGGAGCGCGGCACGCCGCGGGAGCTCGAGGCCTACCGCACCGCCCTCACCAAGCTGCACGGCTGATCCCGGCCGGCCCGGTCCCCAGCGAGCAGCGATGCCCACCGTCCGCGCCGGCCACGGCGCCCCCGTGCACCCCGACCAGTTCCCCGACCCCGACGCCGCCGGGCTCGAGGCGGGCCTGGCCGGGGCGGTCGCGCTCCTGAGCGGGCGGCGGACCGCCGTCCTGACGGGCGCGGGCATCAGCACGGAGTCCGGGATCCCGGACTACCGCGGCCCCGGCTCGACTCCCCGCACCCCCATGACCTTCGACGAGTTCATGGGCAGCGCCGCCATGCGCAGCCACTACTGGGCGCGCAACCAGTACGGGTGGCGCCACCTGGCGCGTGCCCGGCCCAACGCCGGGCACGCCGCCCTGGCCCGGCTCGAGGAGTCGGGGTCCGTCACGGGCGTGGTCACCCAGAACATCGACCGCCTGCACCAGGCCGCGGGGTCCCTCAACGTCGTGGACCTGCACGGGCGCTACACGCAGGTCGGGTGCATGCGCTGCGCCACCCGCATTCCCCGGGCGGTGCTCTCCGACCTGTTCGACGAGCTCAACCCGGGCTTCTACGACTCGATCCCGTCCCCGGACGACATCGACTTCGCCCCGGACGCCGACGCGGTGGTGCCGCGCACGGCCGGGTTCCGGGTGCCGGACTGCCCGGTCTGCGGCGGGGTCCTGAAGCCCGACGTCGTGTTCTTCGGGGAGAACGCGCCCCGGCACCGGGTGCTGCGCGCGCTGCGCATGGTGGACGCCGCCGACGCCCTGCTGGTCGTGGGCTCGTCCCTGACCGTGAACTCGGGGCGCCGCTTCGTCCGGCACGCGGTGCGCACCGACGTGCCAGTGGTGATCGTCAACCACGGGCGCACCCGGGGGGACGCCGCGGCGCGGCTGAAGGTCGACGCGTCCGCGACCGCCTTCCTGGTGGGGCTCGAGCGGCGACTCGCCCGGCCGTAGGGCGGACGGCGAATATGTCGAACCTCACGCCGGGCGGGCCCCGCACCCGGTCGGCACCGGTGCGCCCCGGCGGGTAGCCTGTTCGGGAACCGGGTGCCGGCGGTTGCGAAAACCGCCCACCCGGTTGTCAGGGTCTTTAGCTCAGCTGGTAGAGCGCCACGTTTACACCGTGGATGTCATCGGTTCGATCCCGGTAGGACCCACCACGAGCCGGTCGCGCCGCCCGCGGGAGCCGGTGCGGTGCACGACTAGCGGAAGTACACCTGCTTGGACCCGGCCCGGGTGCACAGGACCACGATGCTCCCCGTGCTGTCGGCCTTCCGGGCCTTCTTCACGTAGGAGGAGGCCGTGCCACCGCACAGTTCGGCCGCCTTCTCGCTGGCCCGGGTGATCGTCGCCTCGTTGAGCACCTCCTTGGCGCCCACGACCACGTCGACCTTGCCGTCGGCGGCCGCCGCGGCGGGTGCGAACCCGGCGCCCGACCACAGGGCGGCGCAGGCCGCGGTCCCGATCAGTGTCCTCTTCCACGCGTCCATGCCAAGCCCCCCGGCTCTCGTGCTCCACCACCAATGTAGGAGCCCCGGCGGGGGGATTGGCAATTGTGACGCAGGTTCTTCCGTGGACTTCTCCGCCAGGCCTCCGGTCCGGACTTTTCGCCCGGCCCGCTCCTCGGCGAGCACGGTGAGGACCCCGGCGGGCCGCGGCAACAAGTGCGCACCGGACGGAGCGCCCTCCCGGAGTTTGTAGGCTGGGGGCATGGCAGCAGAACAGAAAGCTCAGATCGGGGTCACCGGCCTCGCGGTCATGGGCGCGAACCTCGCCCGCAACTTCGCCCGGCACGGTTACACCGTCGCCCTCCACAACCGCTCCGTCGAGAAGACCGACGCCCTGCTCGACGCCCACGGCGACGAGGGGACGTTCATCCGCACGGAGACCCTCCAGGAACTCGTGGACGCCCTCGAGACCCCCCGCCGCATCCTCGTGATGGTCAAGGCCGGCGCCCCCGTGGACGCCGTCATCGAGCAGCTCGTGCCGCTGCTCGAGAAGGACGACATCATCATCGACGGCGGCAACTCCTACTTCCAGGACACCCGGCGCCGCGAGCGCGAGCTCGCGGAGAAGGGCCTGGACTTCGTGGGCATCGGCGTCTCGGGCGGTGAGGAGGGCGCCCTGCTCGGGCCCTCCATCATGCCCGGCGGCCCCCGCAAGTCCTACGACTCCCTCGGCCCCCTCCTCGAGGACATCGCGGCCAAGGCGGAGGACGGCACGCCGTGCTGCGCCTGGATCGACACGGACGGCGCCGGCCACTTCGTGAAGATGGTGCACAACGGCATCGAGTACGCCGACATGCAGGTCATCGGCGAGGCGCACGAGCTGCTGCGCTCCGTCGCCGGGCTCGAGCCGGCCGAGCAGGCCGACGTCTTCGAGCAGTGGAACCGCACCGAGCTGGCCTCCTACCTCATCGAGATCACCGCGCACGTGCTGCGCCAGGTCGACGCCCGCACGGACCAGCCCCTCATCGACGTGATCGTGGACGCCGCGGGGCAGAAGGGCACCGGCCGCTGGACCGTCCAGGAGGCCCTCGAGCTCGGCTCCCCGGTCACCGCGATCGCCGAGTCCGTCTTCGCCCGGGCGCTGTCCTCCGCCGAGCCGGAGATGCGCCTCGAGGCGCAGCGCGTGCTGCCCGCCGGCATCGGCGGCACCACCGAGGACGTCGTGCACGACCCCGAGTTCGTGGAGGACGTGCGCAAGGCCCTCTACGCCTCGAAGCTGGTCAGCTACGCCCAGGGCCTCGACATGCTCACCATGGCTGGCCGGGAGTACGGCTGGGACCTGGACCTCGCGACCATCGCGGGCCTGTGGCGGGAGGGCTGCATCATTCGGGCGGAGCTGCTCGAGGTCATCATGGAGGCGTACAAGGGGGACAAGCAGCCGCTGAACCTGCTGTTCGCCCCGGAGTTCGTCGCCGCCGTCGAGGAGGCCCTGCCGTCCTGGCGGCGCGTCGTGGCCCGGGCCGTGGAGCGGGGCATCCCCGCGCCGGTGTTCGCCACCACGCTGAACTACTACGACTCGCTGCGCCGGCCCCGGCTCAACGCGGCCCTGACGCAGGGTCTGCGCGACTTCTTCGGCGCCCACACCTACCGGCGCACCGACGACGCCGAGGGGACCTACCACACCCTGTGGAGCGGGGACCGCTCCGAGGTCGTCTCCTGACCGGGACCCCGCACGACGACGCCGGCCGGCCGTCCCCGTCCCGGGGGCGGCCGGCCGGCGTCGTGATGGGGGCGGGCGGCTCGCGGCGCGGGAGCCCGTCAGCGACCGGAGGCGCGGTAGACGTGCGGACGGCCGGGGCGGGACGGGATCAGATCCACATCGCGGGGTCGATGTAGCTGGAGGGGTCCACGAGGGGCTGCTGCTTCTCGGAGGTGCGCGGGCGGACCTTGCCGGGGATCCCGGTCACGATCGAGTCCTCCGGCACGTCCTTGACCACCACGGCGTTGGCGCCCACGGCGGAGTCGGCGCCGATCTCCACGGGGCCCAGGATCTTCGCCCCGGCGCCGATCACCACGCGGTCGCCCACGGTGGGGTGCCGCTTGACTTTCTCCAGGGAGCGCCCGCCCAGGGTCACCCCGTGGTAGATCATCACGTCCTCGCCGATCTGCGCGGTCTCCCCGATGACCACGCCCATGCCGTGGTCGATGAAGAAGCGGCGCCCGATGGTCGCCCCCGGGTGGATCTCCACGCCCGTCAGGAAGCGGCCGAGCTGGGAGACCGTACGGGCCAGCAGCCGCCGGTCGGGCTGCTGCCACAGCCGGTGCGACAGGCGGTGGATCCAGATGGCGTGCAGACCTGAGTAGTTGAGGGCGATCTCCACCCGGGAGCGCGCGGCCGGGTCGTGCGTCCGGGCCGTCTGCAGATCCTCGGCGAGTCTGCTCCAGAAACTCACGGTCTACCTCTGTTCTTCCGGTGGCGGGGGTCCTGGCCCGCCGGGACCGGCGGGACGTGTTGGGGCGCGGACGGGAACGACCCGCCCACCACCGGGGGCAACGTCACCGGCAGGCGACGCTATTCCCGGAGGGGACGGGTCGTGGGCCCATGGCGCGGCTCAGCCCCGGATGTCCTCGTAGAGCAGGGTGGAGATGTAGCGCTCGCCGAAGTCGCACACGATCGCCACGATCAGCTTGTCCCGGTTCTCCTCCTTGGCGGCCTCCTGGAGGGCGGCCCACACGATGGCGCCGGAGGAGATCCCGCCGAGGATGCCCTCCTTGGTGCCGAGCTCGCGGGCGACCCGCACGGAGTCCTCGACCGTCACGTCGTAGACGTCGTCGTAGATCTCGCGGTCGAGGTTGTCGGGGACGAAGTTCGCGCCGAGGCCCTGGATCTTGTGCGGCCCGGCCTTGCCCTCGGTGAGCAGGGGCGAGTCGGCCGGCTCGACGACGACGAGGCGCACGTCCGGCTTCTGCTCGCGCAGGTAGCGGCCCGCGCCCGTGATGGTGCCGCCGGTGCCCACGCCGGAGACGAACACCTCGACCTGGCCGTCGGTGTCCTCCCAGATCTCCGGGCCCGTGGTCGCGTAGTGGATGGCCGGGTTGGCCTCGTTGGCGAACTGCTTGGCCAGGACGGCGTTCTCGGTGCTGTCGACGATCTCCTGGGCCTTCTCCACGGCGCCGCGCATGCCCTCAGCGCCCGGGGTGAGCACGATCTGGGCGCCGTAGGCGCGGAGCATGACCCGGCGCTCCGTGGACATGGTCTCCGGCATGGTCAGGATGACCTTGTAGCCGCGGGCGGCGCCGACCATGGCCAGCGCGATGCCGGTGTTCCCGGAGGTGCCCTCGACGATCGTGCCGCCCGGCTTCAGCTGGCCGGACTTCTCGGCGGCGTCGATGATGGCCACGCCGATCCGGTCCTTGACGGAGTTCGCCGGGTTGTAGAACTCCAGCTTCACGGCGACGTTGCCGGGCAGGCCCTCGTCGAGCCGGTTGAGGTGGACGAGCGGGGTGCGGCCCACGATCTCGGTGACGTCGTTGTAGATCTTCGGCATGTGCGTACCTCGGTTTCTGCGTGGTCGGTTCTCTGTCGGATCTGGGTGCTGCTCGGGTCGTGCTGCGGCCGCCGGTGCTCTGGGGGGCCCGCGGCGGCGCGGTCCTAGCTCAGCCTAGCCAGGCCCCGCAAGCGCTACTACGCGGTAAGCCACGCGGAGTAACGTTTCCGGACCTTCGCCAGCTTGGGGTTGATGATCACCTGGCAGTAGCCGTTCCAGGGCTGCGCGGCGTAGAAGTCCTGGTGCTCGGGCTCCGCCTCCCAGAACGGGCCCAGCGGCTCCAGGGTCGTGACGATCGGCTGGTCCCACGCCGGCTGCGTGCGGCGGATCGACTGCTCGAACAGCTCCCGCTGGGCCTCGTCGGCCCAGAACATGGCGGACCGGTACTGGGAGCCCACGTCGTAGCCCTGCCGGTTGAGGGTGGTCGGGTCGTGACCGGTGAAGAACAGGTCCAGGATCACGTCCGCCGGCACCACCGACGGGTCGAAGGTCACGGCGACCGCCTCGGCGTGACCGGTCGTGCCCGTGCACACCGCGTAGTAGTCGGCGCGCCCGGGGTCGCCGCCGGTGTAGCCGGAGACCACGGAGGTGACGCCCCGGGTGATCCGGTAGACGGCGTCGAGGCACCAGAAGCACCCGCCCGCGAGCACGAACGTCTCGGTCGCGGCGGGGTCCGTCGCGGCGGGGCGGGGATCGGGGGCGGGGCGTGCGTCGTCGTGCGTGGAGAAGACCATGACCCGTACAACACCGCACGGCCCGCATCATTCCCGCACCCGCCTCGGCGGCCGGCGCGGAACGGGCTCCTAGACTGGAGCGCATGAGCGAGCAGAGCACGTCCCCGCCCCGGCCCGCCCCCTCCCTGTCGGAGGTGCTGCAGACCGTCGAGCGGCTGTGGCCGATGCACCTGCAGGAGCCCTGGGACGCCAGCGGGCTCGTCACCGGCCGCCCCGACCAGCCCGTGCGCCGGATCCTGTTCGCCGTGGACCCCGTGGCCGGGGTCGTCGCCGAGGCCGTGTCCACCGGCGCCGACCTGTTGGTCACCCACCACCCCCTGCTCCTGCGCGGCGTGACGTCCGTGGCCGCCGACGGCTTCAAGGGCGCCGTGGTGCACGAGCTCATCGAGCACCGGTGCGCCCTGCTCGCCTGCCACACCAACGCGGACTCCGCCCCGGACGGCGTCTCGGACGCCGTGGCACGGGCCGCCGGACTCACGACGACGACGCCCCTCGCGCCGCACCCCGCCGATCCGGCCGTGGGCATCGGGCGCGTGGGGGACCTGGCGCGGCCCGTGCGCCTGCGGGAGCTGGCCCGGCGCCTGGCCGACGCCGTGCCGCCCACCGCCCACGGGGTCCGGGTGGCAGGGGACCCCGACGCCCTCGTCCGGCGTGTCGCCGTGTGCGGGGGAGCCGGGGACTCGCTCTTCGACGAGGTGCGGTCCTCCGGGGCCGACGTCTACGTGACCGCGGACCTGCGCCACCATCCGGCGTCCGAGGCGCGCGAGGCCGCACTGGGCCCCGACGCCGGCGGCACCCCGTACCTCGTGGACCTCTCCCACTTCGCGAGCGAGTGGCTGTGGCTGCCCGTGGGCGCCGCCGCGCTGCGGGAGGCGCTCGCGGCGGGCGGCCACGACGTCCAGGTCGACGTCTCCGAGCGGTGCTCCGACCCGTGGGACTTCCGCCTCGACCACCCCGGCCACGACGGGTCCGACCTCGTCCGCTCCGGCCACGACCGTTCCGCCCCCGACCCCGCCGCGCCGACCGCAGGAGGACCCGCATGAGCACCGCCACGCCCGAGCAGCAACGAGCCCTGCTGGAGCTCGAGCGGGTGGACGCCCGGCTGCGCCGGATCACCGCCCGGATCGCGGAGCTGCAGACCGACCCCGAGGTCGCCGCCGCGCTGCAGCTCAGGGCCCGGGCGATCGCCACCGCCAAGGAGCTCGGATCCGCCGAGCAGGACGTCCGGGACCGGTTGGCCGCCGCCGAGCAGAAGGTCGCCCGCGTCCAGGCCTCCATCGAGAAGGACCGCCGGCGCCTCGAGCAGGGCGGCTCCGCCAAGGACCTCATGGGCCTGCAGCACGAGATCGACACCCGGACCCGGCAGCTGGCCGAGGCGGAGGAGGCGGAGCTGGAGGTCATGCAGGAGCTCGAGGACGCCGTGGCGCACCGGGCCCGCATCACGCCGCGGCTCAAGGAGGCCGACGCGGAGGCCCGGCGCCGGGTCGAGGCCCGGGACGCGGAGGGCCGCGCCCTGACGGCCGAGCGGGACGAGCTGGCCGGCGCGCGCCCCGCCGCCGCGGAGGGCGTGGGGCACCCCGGGCTGCTGGCACGGTACGAGAAGATCCGGACCGGGCGCGGCACCGACCGGCCGGCGGCCGCGGAGCTGCGGGACACCGCGTGCGGGTCCTGCGGAACGGCCCTCAGCCCCACGGACGCCGCGACGTTCCGGGCGGCGGCCCCGGACGAGGTGCTGACGTGCCCCGAGTGCGGCGTGCTCCTCGTCCGCCCCTGAGGCTTCCCGGCACCGCTCGAGCCCGGAGCGGCGCCGGAGCGCGCGGTGCGGGGGACAGGCCGGCCTGTAAGCCGGGTTCTGTGCGCACGGCCGGTCGCCCGTGCCGTGCCGGTGACCATCCATCTAGGCCCACCGTTGCCGGTGGGCTCGAGCGGCCTACCCGGGTGCTCGGGCGAGCAGCCCTCGGACGCACCCTGTCTGGCCTTGCTCCGGATGGGGTTTACCGAGCCGCGCCGGTCACCCGGCGCGCTGGTGGTCTCTTACACCACCTTTTCACCCTGACCCGCCGCCCGGACGGACCGGGGGCGGGCGGTCTGTTCTCTGTGGCACTTTCCTGCGGGTCTCCCCGAGTGGGCGTTGCCCACCATCCTGCTCTGCGGAGCCCGGACTTTCCTCGCGCCGCGACAGCCGGAGCTGCGCGGCCCGCGGTCACCCGGCCGACCTGTCCGAGGCCCATCCTACCCGCCGGTCCGGGGCGCCCGGACCGGCCCGCGGGGTCACTAGACTGCTGCGAGTGCTGATCCTCCTCCCGCCCTCCGAGACCAAGACCGCCCCCGGCGCCGGCGCCCCCGTGGACCCCGCCGTCCTGTCCTTCCCCGAGCTCACGGCCGCCCGGGAGCAGGTGCTCGCCGAGCTGGCCGCGACGAGCGCCCGCGAGGACGCGCTCGAGGTGCTGGGCGTGGGGGAGCGGCTGCGGGGCGAGGTCGAGCGCAACACCCGGCTGGGCGCCGAGCCGGCCGCACCGGCCCTCAGCGTCTACACCGGGGTGCTCTACGACGCCCTCGACCCGGCCGGGATGACCGGGGCGCAGCGGGCCGCCGCGGCAGCGTCCCTCGTCGTCGTCTCGGCGCTGTGGGGCGCGGTGCGCCCCGACGACCGGATCCCGGCCTACCGCCTGTCCATGGGCGCCGCGCTGCCGGGGCTCGGCAGGCTCGCGGCGCACTGGAAGCACCACCTGCCCGCGGTGCTGGAGCCCGCGGCCGGGGACGGGCTCGTCGTGGACTGCCGGTCGGCCGCCTACGCGGCGGCGTGGCGAGGCCCCCGGGCCCGGACGGTGGGGGTGAAGGTGGTGCGGGAGCGGCACGGGAGGCGTCAGATCGTCTCGCACATGGCCAAACACACCCGGGGCCTGCTGGCCCGGCACCTCGTCGAGCGCGCCGCCGCCGGCGAACGCCTGGAGACGCCGCTGGACCTGCTCGCGGCGGCGCAGGAGCGCTGGCGGGCCGAGCTGACGGAGCCCACGGCCCGTTCGGCGGGCGAGCTCGTCGTCGTGCGCACCGAGGACTGAGCCCGGTGCGCGCACCGAGGTCGGTGCGCGCACGGATCAGTGGCCGAACGGGTCCTCGTCGACGCCGGGGGTCCAGGTGTGGCCGCCGCGGCCCCAGCCCTCGGCCTTGACCGCCCGGCGCGCCTTCCGGCCCCACTTGTCGTTGAGCCGGTCCACGTAGAGCTTGCCGTCCAGGTGGTCGTACTCGTGCTGCATGACGCGGGCGAACCACCCGGTGGCCTCGAAGTCCACCGGCCGGCCCTCCACGTCGAAGCCGCCGACCCGGACCCAGTCCGCCCGCTTCAGCGGCCAGCTGTAGCCGGGCACGGACAGGCAGCCCTCGGACTCCTCGTCCGGGTCCGGCGCCTCCTGCGAGATCCGGCCCGGGGTCAGCACGGGGTTGACGAGCACCCCGCGCGGCGCCACATCGTCGTCGTTCTGGAACGTGTAGGTGAAGATCCGCAGCCCCACGCCGATCTGCGGGGCGGCGAGCCCCACGCCGTGGGCGGCGTCCATGGTCTCGTACATGTCTGCCACGAGGGCGCGCAGGTCCTCGTCGAACTGCGCCACCTTGGCGGCGGGGCGGTGGAGGACGGGATCGCCGGTGATCACCACGGGACGGACGGCCATGACGCACTTCCTTCGACTTGCCGGGGCCTGCGCCCCTTCGAACCGGTTCGGGAACGACGAAAGGCCGCCCCGAGTCAACGGGACGGCCTTTCACGGTGGGTGAGCGACGGGGGTTGAACCCGCGACCTCCTGGACCACAACCAGGCGCTCTGCCGAACTGAGCTACGCCCACCATGAACGCCCGCCGGAAGACCGTGCTTCCGCTGGGCAACGCATACGAGTGTACCGCATTCCCGGAGGGCTCCGGACCACGCCGGGACCCCCGACCGTCCGGGCCGGGGTCCCGGCCCGGACGGGGGACTCAGGCGCCCGTGCGGGACGCGGCGATCTCCGCGGCGATGCCCTTCGCGGTCTCCGAGTCCGGCCCCGGCTCGGCGGCGAACACGGCGCGGCGGTAGTACCGCAGCTCGTCGATCGAGTCCCGGATGTCGCCCAGGGCCCGGTGGTTGCCGGTCTTCGGCGGGGCCTGGAAGTAGGCGCGCGGGAACCACCGGCGGGAGAGCTCCTTGATGGTGGAGACGTCGATCACGCGGTAGTGCAGGTGGGCCACGAGCTCCGGCATGTCGCGCACCAGGAACGTGCGGTCCGTGCCCACCGAGTTCCCGCCCAGCGGGGCCTTGCCGGGCTCGGGCACCCACTCCTTGATGTAGGCGAGGACCTGCTCCTGCGCCTGCTCCATCGTCAGACCGGAGGGGAGCTCGTCGAGCAGCTTGGAGGAGGTGTGCATGTTGCGCACGAAGTCCCCCATCTGCGCCAGCGCCGCCTCGTCCGGGCGGATCACGACGTCGACACCCTCCCCGAGGACGTTGAGCTCGTCGTCGGTGACGAGCGCCGCGACCTCGATCAGGGCGTCGTCCTCGATGGACAGCCCCGTCATCTCGCAGTCGATCCACACAATGCGTCCGTTCGAATTAGCCACCCGGACAATCTACCGTGCCGCCCCGACGCCGCCGGTCGCCGCCGGGGCCGGTCGGGGACTCCCCGAGGAGCCGGGGATAGGATCGGGGCGACCACGGGTCCGTGCTGCGCCCAGCCGGGGCGCCCGCAACCACCGGACGGGCGCATCGGGAGAGCAGTGCAGACCACTTCGACGACGCCGGTGCCGGGCGAGGGACCCGACGGCGTCCGGCCGCCGGCGGATCCCGGGAGCTCGTGGTACGACTCCGACTCGCTCCTGCGGACGGTGCTCATGGGCACGCTCGGGTCGCTCATGCTCCTGGTCGGCTCCCTGGGCGTCGGCTGGCTCGCCTCCGTCTCCCCGCTGCGGCAGGCGCCGGTCATCATCGGCATGCGCTTCACGACCACCGGTGTGATCGTCTCCATCCTCCTGCTCGCCGTGGGCGGGATGCTCCTGATCCGCGAGTGGCTGCGCCTGGGGCAGAAGCTCAACACGTGGGGACCTGGCAGCGGCCGGTGGGTGCTCATCGCCATCGCGGCGTGGGCCGCCCCCATGCTCGTGACGATCCCCCTGTTCAGCCGGGACGTGTACTCCTACATCGGCCAGGGCCGGGTGATGGCCAGCGGGCTGAACCCCTACGAGCACGGCGTCTCCACGATCGACAACTTCTTCCAGCTCGGGGCCGACCAGATGTGGTCGGAGTCCCCGCCGCCCTACGGGCCGCTCTTCCTGTGGCTCGAGCAGTTCGTGGTGGCCGTCACCGGCGCGGACCCGGACGCCGCGGTGCTCTGGTTCCGGGGGATGTGCGTGCTCGCCGTGATCGCCTGCATGTGGCTGATCCCGCGGCTCGCGCGGCTGCACGGCATCAACCCGGCCCGGGCCCTGTGGCTCAGCGTGGCCAACCCCCTGTTCCTCACGAACTTCGTCGTCTCCGTGCACAACGACGCCATCATGATCGCCCTCGCCCTCGGCGGCACCTACGCGGCCGCTGCGCACCGCAACTGGAAGGGCGGTCTGCTCGGGACCACGCTCGTCACGCTGTCCGTGGCGATCAAGCCCATCACCCTCGTCTTCCTGCCCTTCATCGGCCTGCTGTGGGCGGGCCGGAACGCGTCGTGGACCCGCCGCTTCGTCATCTGGTTCCTGGTCCTCCTCTACGCGATCGCCCTGCTCGGGCTGATGGGTCTGCTCAACGGCTTCGGCTTCGGCTGGGTCTCCGCCATGTCCACCCCCGGCTCCGTGTCCATCTGGTACGCCCCGGTGGGTCTCGCCGGCGTGCTCGCCACCACCCTGGCCGCGGCCGTGGGCGCCGACGCGGGCCAGTGGCGGGAGGTGGTCCACGCGGCCGGCCAGGCCCTCGCGGTGCCCGTCATCCTCTGGCTGATGTTCGTGGGCCGGGACGAGCGCATCATCCGCCGACTGACCTGGGCGTTCGCCGCGATCGTGCTGTTCTCCCCGATGATCCAGGCCTGGTACGTGGTGTGGCTCATCCCGCTGTTCGCGGTCACGGGAATCCGCAGCGACTGGCAGGTCGACATCCTGTTCTTCCTCACCGTCTTCTTCATGATCTACGCGGTCTCCGACCAGCTGGACGTCTTCCCGTACCTCGACCTCGACCTCAGCTCCGGCCGGCTGATCGCGGCGGTCGTCGCCCTCTCCTACGGCGTGTACCTGTGGTTCATCGACCCGGCGACCCGGCGACTCTTCCGCGGCCACTACCAGCCCCCGGTGCAGAGCGCCGTGATCTGAGGAGCAAGTGCGGCCCCCGCGAGTTGATAAACTCGACCGCGGTGCCCGGGACGCGGTCCCGGGCGGCACGCCCCAGTAGCTCAGTGGATAGAGCAGGAGCCTTCTAATCTCTTGGTCGGGGGTTCGACTCCCTCCTGGGGCACAAGAGACCCCCTCTCACTAGGCCTAATGCCAGTGAGAGGGGGTTGCTTTTTCGTTCGCAGGTGACCAACTCAACGCAAACCCAACGCTTACGCCCCGAACACCTCGAGCGCATCCGATGCATCGGGCGCGTCCGCCAGCTTCTCGACGTAGTGGCGGACCGTGATCGTCTCGGATGAGTGCCCGAGCTGAGCAGACGCAGCAGGCACGCCCTCGGCCCGTGCGAGCAGTGTGCCCACTGTCGCCCGGATCAGGTGCGGGTTTACATGCCCGTAGCCGGCGTCCTTCGTGGCTTCGCGCCAGATTTTGCGGAAGTTGGTTGGCTCCCAGAGCTTGCCGGCGTTGTTCGGAAACACGAACTCGCAAACCTCGGCCCGCCGACGGAACACGTCAGCGCCGAACTCGGGCAGGAACAGCCGGTGCATGGACCCCGCGGACTTCGGCCTGTCCTGACGGATCAATCCCTTGTCGGATCGAACGACGGTGCCCGTGATGGACACCCGTGACTTGGTGCCGTTCAGCTCGACGTCTTCCCACCGGATCGCGAGTACTTCACCGATGCGGCCCCCGGTCGCGAGCAGCACGTCTAAGACGTCCAGGACGTCCCCTGAGAGCTTGGAACGCAGGTCTTGGACCTGGGGAACCGTGAGTGCTTGAACGGCCTTGTGCTCGACATGTACGGGCTCGACGTCGCGCATCGGGTTCATGGGTACGGCGTTGCGGCGCGCAGCGAGGGCGAACATCTGACGGAGCACGGTTTGGCAGAGCTTCGCCGTGGGCGCACCATGCTTGTCCCGCACGGAGCGGAGCGCGTTGTCCAACAGCCCTACGGATGCTTCACGGATACGGACCCCGCCGAGTTTCGGCAGGACGTATGAGTCGAGAACTTCTTTGTACCGGCGCACGGTGGCTGGCGCACGGTCCTTCTCGAGGAAACCCACCCACCAGGCGGCAGCGAGTGCATGGATGCGGGTGTCACCGGTGATGTCTTCGTTTGAGGGCGTGGCGCGGTCGATGAACGCTTCCTTGAGCGCCTTCTCCGCTTTGGCTTTAGAGCCGGCGGTCCGTTCGACCAGTCTTGTCCGACCGTCGTAGTCGCGAAATCTAGCCTTCGCGACGTACGCCCCGCCTGGGGTGGGTGTGAGGCTAATCCTCCCGTACGCGCCGATTGGGAGCGGTGGCCTAGGCATTGTCGCCACGCTGGACCTTGTTGTGCCGAGCATAAACCTGCACAAACTCTCCGTAGTCGTTGAACCCATACTCCGACATATGGTGCCGAACAGCGATCATCGCAGCATCCCCTGCCGTCTCACCGAGTACTTCCGTGGCAAGATCGCGCGCTCCAGGTTCCATGCTCCCCTCGAACTTGGTCAGCGACTTGTGTAGGTAGTGCTGCGCCTCGACGTATCGCAGTCCCAACACGGACAACTCACTTCGTATCTCAGAGGCCTGCCGGACCATTCCCGCGACGGCTGCGGACATGGAGTCGTAGGTCATCACTTCAAGGGTGACGCCAAGTGCTTCTGCTATTACGCCGGCCTCGTCGAGTTTTACGGGGCGGGACCCATTCTCGATCCTCGTGATCGTGGTCTGGTGGAACACCGACAAGCCCGAGTCCACCAGCCGACGGGAAAGCTCCCCTTGCGACCACCCCTTCTCCTCCCGTATGCGGCGCATGTTCTCGCGGAAACGTCGATTCATCGTGCCTTCTTCAGCCATGCATCAACTTTCTCACAAGATGTACTTGCATCCCAACACATCACGTGGGTATGCTGAAGCTACATCGCGAGCCAACACATCTCGTGAGATTGATCTGGAGGGGAGGTGAACATGGACACGATCGAGAAGCCCGTACGCGGGCCGCAGGTTGCCCAGTGGCTTGGCGTCAGCGAGCAGGCACTAGCGCAGATGCGCCACCGGGGAACCGGACCCGCCTTCATCAAACGAGGCCATTTGGTTTTCTACCTTCCCAGCGACGTGGAGCGGTGGCTCCAGGAGGGTCGGCAGGAGAACCGCTGAGCGGACGGCGGTCAGCCCGGCAGAAAACGACACGGGCGCTTATTTGAAGTGACGAATAGACGGTTCACCGGGAGCCAGAATCCCGGCGTAGCGCCCACGGTGGCGCTAACAACCATGCCTTTTTAACGACAAAGGCCCCGCTGCTTCCACGTCCGGCAAGACGAGCAGCTGGGCCTAAACGATTCCTTTAGGAGAGAACCATATGTCTTACCACCAGATTATCGGAACGACGCAGGGCGTCAACTCCAAAGCGATGGTGCGGACGTGACCGGCCTCGTGAAGCGCTTTGCGCTACCCGTCATCATCGCCGGCGCTCATGTCGCCATCTTCCTGGCTGGAGTGCTCAGCGGCCCGGCGCCCGAGTTGATTGGGGGGACCCAGTGACCGACATAGGAGCACAGTTCGCAGCAGCCCTCGACCGTGGCACCGGCCCGGACGACGACCTTCTCTACCCTTTCGCCCGGAAGTTCCACGCTGGGCGAGTCCACAAGAACATGACCCACCAGGAGCTCCATCGAATGTTCAGAGCACGGCAGGTGACCGCATGAGCGATGAGGCACTGAAGCGGCTGTTGCTCACGCCCGCGTCGATGATCAAACCGCGCCGGCAGAAATGGTTGTGGGCACCGGGTGGGGATGGCGTGATCCCACTGGGCACGGGCACCATCTGCGCGGGCAAGGGTGGCGAGGGAAAGTCCACGTTCATGCTCGATATCGCCGGGCAGCTCACCCGGGGGGAGCTCCCCGGAGACCTCCACGGGACACGCGGCGCGGTGATCTACATGGGGCCAGAGGACGACTGGGACACCGTCGTCGTGCCCCGTCTCATCGCCGCCAGCGCGGACCTCGACCGGGTGTACTCCATCGCCGTGGAGACCACCACGGAGGCGTTCAGCATGCAGCGGGAACTCCGGTTCCCCTTGGACGTCACCGAACTCGAGGAGGCGGTCAAGGAAACCGGGGCGCGGCTGGTCATCATCGACCCGGCCCCGGCGCTGATGTCCGGCGACATGAACAAGGTGCAGGACGTCCGCAACGCCTATGGGCCTCTGATGGCGCTGGCGCAGCGGCACGAGCTGTCCATGAGCTTGATCAATCACTTCGGGAAAGGTGCCGGCAGCGTATCCAACAAGCTGTCCGGCTCCCACGCGTGGCGCGACGTCACCCGCTCCTACCTGGCGTTCGCCGCCGACGAGGAGACCGGGGAACGGATTCTGACGCAGGACAAGAACAACTACGGCACCGGCACCGGCTCCTACAAGTTCGCCTTGGAGTCCGTGGACGTCCCAACCGAGGACGGGGTAGCGGAGGTTGCCCGGGTCCGGTTCCTGGGTGAGTCGGACGTGACTGTCTCCGACGTGATCAACCGGGAGCACGTGGACGGTGGGGACGACGAGGACCGCAACGCGGCCCAGGCGTTCCTGCTCGATCACTTGCGGTCCCAGGCCGGGCGTGAGGGCAACGCCGGGGACGTGATCAAGGCCGGTCTTGCCACCGGGTTCACCCGGGACGAGATCAAGAATGCACGGAAGCGCTGCAAGGACCCGCGCATCGTCTCGGAGAAGTCCCGGGCGTACCAGGGCGGCTGGGTGTGGCGCGTGGAGGACGAAGGGGTCACTGAAGGTGTCGCGCACGCAGGCAGTGACACCTTTGACACCTTGGCAGCGCATGAGCCCCCATATATGGGCGTTTCCCATAGTCAGCCCCAAGGTGTCACGGAAGTCACCGAAGGTGTCACCGACACCCCCAAGGCGTCAAAGGCGTCAAAGGGGTCAGTGCACGAGGGCGTGACCCCTTCGGAGACCTGCCCCATCCACCAGGGTGCTCCTCGTCCGGGGGCCTGCTTCACCTGCCGGCGCATCGACAAGGGTGAGGCGGCATGAGCGACCTTGACGAGCAGCGTGTGGACCAAATGCTGAAGCTCGCCAAGACGAAGGCGGAGCTGCAAGATCTCGTCCGCAGTCTCGACGCCGCCAACGTCAGGTTGCGCCGGGCGCGGGATGACCTCGCCACCGCACCGGTGCAGTCGCGGTTGAACGGGGGCCAGTCATGACCGGGGTGCCAGTACTGCCAGCAGCGCGGGAAGCCTCATGACGCATTACACGCCCGGGGAAACCCACGTCAGGTATTACCAGTTCCACGTCGGCGCGAACGGGGCACGTGTCCCCGGCATATGGATTAGACGGGGGTCTAACTCCGTATTCATTCCGCACGAAGACATTTACGCCGTATCGAACCTGCTAATCGATTTGGCGGAACAACACGATAAGGAAAACTCGAACAATGGATAGGCCCTTTTACTCCCGCCCTAAATTTTGGGAAAAATCTCACCGTGACTCGGAAAACGTCTACGCCAAGACCGCGATTCTCGAATGCCCCGGAGGGATCACCGAAACCGGGGTAGCAATCTTCACTAACGGATTCCTCCATATGACCCTGACCGAAGACGGCGCATTCCGCTTAGCGGACGAAGTCGTGGACGTCATCGAAACCAACCGAAGGAACGCAGCGTGACCCGTAACCACGACATCGAGACTCTGCTCCGCAAGGCGCTCGAGAACGCCAATCAGGACGAACAGGACCGCCACGACGACGGCCTAGGCGACCACCAGGCACCCCGACAGGCATCCCGCCCCATCGCCTTAAACGACGACGAGGCTCTCGCCCGCATCGTCGGGGCCGCTCTCAACAACAACATCTGAGGAGAACACCTTGAACACCATCACCGCCGCATCCCTGTCCCAGTACCTCACCAGCACCCGCCGCGTCCTCGAGGCCACCGGGACCCAGTGCCCGCCCCTCGACGCCATCGCTGCGTCCTGGAGCGCTTACCAGCAGGTGGACCGCAACCTCGCCCCGCTCGTGGCGGAAGCCGTCCTCAGTGACTCCAAGGACCTCCAGACGTTCCACGTCCTCGCCCTCGCAGCCGCCAACGCCGGAACCGTGCAGGACGCCACCGTGCGCAACGCCGTTGCCGATGTGATCTACACGGAGGCGTTCAAGGCTTACCGGGAGGTTGCCGCTGAGGTGTACGAAGCCGCCGCCGCGACCTTCAACGACGCCGCGCAGAAGTTCACGAAGGCAGCTAGCCTCGTGGACCCCGAGACCGACGCAAGCGCTGTCGTGAAGATGACCCAGAAGGATCGGGCCGCGTGGATGGACGCGCAGCAGCACGCCGCGACCCTCGACCAGTCCCTTACCGTCCTCACCGACGCCGCCAACCTCGCAGGCTGGGCCGGCGCAACCCCGGACCGGGTCATCCCGCTCGCCACCAACCCCGGAGACGCACACCGACGCCGCGTGTACGAAGCATTTTCTAAGACGGAAGGCAACTGCCGCCGTTGGTCCGCGCTCCTCGCACTCGGGGTGGAGATCGTCGCCCCGACTGACCTGGACGACATGAGGGCATACCGGGCACCCCGGCCTATGGAGATCAAGCAGGTGCACAACGGGTACGGCATCCGTCAGGTCGAGTGGGACCCCGAGGACCCCGAGAACCTTGTCGAAGCAGACGCCCCGAAGAATCGCCGCGCGTCCCGCGTGGTTGTCTCTTAGTCCACCGCACCACCAGTAAGACCCGCAGGGCCCGCACTCACCACCGAGTGCGGGCCCTGCCTTGTCCCAGGAGGACCCATGCAACAGCACCAGCAGGACGGCCAGGAGCAGCGGCACCTGCGCCCCGTCACCACCGCACCGCAGCAACCGCGCACCCCCCGAAACCTCGGCTCCAAGGGCCGGCGCATCTGGGACACGGTCACCGCCGAGTTTGAGATCGAAGAACACAACATCCCACTGCTCGAAATTGCGTGCCGCACCGCAGACAAGGTCCAAGCCCTAGAGAAAGAGATCGAGAACCACGGGTACACCATCGCGTCCCCGCAAGGACTCCGCGCTAACCCTGCCCTCGCCGAACAGCGTGCCCACATCAAGCAGCTCGCCACGATCCTCGCCACACTCAACCTCCCCAGCCTCGAGGACCCCGACGAGCAGTCCCGAACCCGCGGCGCCTACCGGGCGCGGAGGTACTGATGCCCCGGCGACGACGACCAGACGAGGACAGCCGGCACCCGTCCTGGGTGATCAACGGGCCAGGCCCGGGACAGGACCCCGGAGCCTGGTGGGACGACGCCTACCAGTACGTCATGCACCTGTTCGACACCGACCCCGCCGCGGTGTTCGACGTGTTCCCCCACGTCTACACGATCCACACCAATGGACAGCGGAGGGAGACCCATGCCTCGGAGGCGTAAACCGTTCGACCGTGGGCTGCAGCACCCCGCATGGGTGATCAACAGACCCGACCCCCACCCAGACGTCTGGGTGTGGTGGGAAGACGTCAGGATCTACGCCAGCACCCTCGACGCCCGCGATTGGCTCGACGTCATACGACGGGCCCGGGCCATACGACAAACCGAACTGCGCAGGAGGAACAGTGCCGGCTAAGAATCCACCACGGCAAGGCCCACGATCAGACCACACCTTCCTGAAGAACCGGAAAGCTCTCAAGCACGCAGGCAAAAAGAACGGATTGCCGTGCCACTTGTGTTTGGGTGCCCTCGGCCCGATCGATTGGGACGGACCACCCGGAGCACCGCTTAGTTTCGAGGCAGACCACAAGATCCCACTCAACAAGGGAGGGGATCTCCGTGCGGTGTCCAACCTCGCGTGCAGCCATTCCGTGTGCAACCGTCGCCGGCAGGATCTCACTGTCGAACAATTCCAGGCCCGATACCCCGGAGGTGTACCGACCAGGAGCAGCAGCAAGGGCTCCACGGCCCTACCCCCAGTAACCAAACCCAAGACCACGCGGAGGTGGTATTGATGCCCAGACGCAGGAGCACCCGCCCCAGCACCGCGCCACCACCCTGGACCACTTACCGGCCGGGGGAGTGGGGGAGCCATCAACAATGGCTCGACGCATTCAGGGAGTGGGCCGGCAGACCACAAGCACGAGGTGTCACGCTGCGCTGGATCCTGGACAGAGTAGGAGAAGCACGGCGCACGGACAGAGAGCAGCACCCGCACCACGAGCACCACGGACAGCAGTAGCACCACGACGACAGCGCCCGCCGCAGCAGACCATCACGGTTCGCAGCGGCGGGCGTTTCGTCATGCCCGGACTTCGGCGACAACAACGATCACGACGACGACGTGCATCGATGAGATGTTCGACTGCATCGACATCGGGGTGATGCTCGACCACAACAAGAGGTGATGCTCGACCACGACAACGAGACAAACCTTCTCTTCATCAAGGTCACGCGCGACCACGACCAGCACCAGCAGGAAAACGCCAGACAACCGAACCGCTCAGCGCCCGCCTACGCGCCTCGAATTCACCAGAGCAACGTGGGGACACCATGACCAGGCAAGCCCGTCACGCGTACGCACGCGACCGCCCAGGACCACGAAGGCACCCCACCCCGTACACCCTCCCGACCCCGTCCTGATCTTGCGCCCTCGGCATAGCAAGATCCTTCCCCGGGAAAGTAATGGACCCCCTGCTTCGTCGGCCCTTGCTTGCCTGGGCGCTGAGGTTCAAGCTCGCCGTAGTCGCACTTGCAGGGCTTCCGCGATGTGACTGTGCCCCTGTTGGCAACAGGCGGGCCGTTTGTGGTGGGGGAGCAGCTTCGTTTGGGCCTCTTGGCGCGGGTGCCTGTGGTGGTGGCGCAGGTTTCTGCCTTATAGCAAAAGGACGCCCCCGGCCATATCGCCGGGGGCGTCCCAATCGTGTTTGATCAGTAAAGATTTACTGTACGGCGTTCGCCGGGATGTCGTAGATCGCTTGGCCGAATCCGAATACTTCCGGCGAGAACAGCAGTTCCCAACTGGACTCATCGGCGCTTACCTCGTAGGCGACCTCACCACGCATCGAGCGTCCGGCCCCCAGCTCACCGTCAAGGCTGCCCTGAGTATCCGCCATGATCGACAGCTCAGCACTCCGGTTCTCAGAATCGTTGAGAGTCCACATCATCATGGATGAAATTGCCTCAGACTCATCAGAATTGTTGGTCACCTCGATGTCCAAGACCAGCCAGCGGGTGCCCGCTTCCGGTGTAGCGAACTCGCCCCCCGTGTCAAACCGTGCGCTGTGGAGGGTGTGCTCAAGCTCTCCCATGGCGACGGTCTCGCCGACCGCAAGGTTGGCCGCAGTCTCTGTGGATTCGCTGTCCTCAGATTCCGAAGTGGCGTTCTCAGGCGGGATATCGGTCGTTTCGTTCTGTACGGGCACGGGATCTGTGCTGCCCGGGGTGAAGAGAGCCGCGCAGCCGGCAAATAGGACGATTGCCAAGACGATTAGGCCGAGGCAACCGATGACCCACTTCTTCTTCCCCTTCTTCTGGGGAGGCTGTTGGCCGTAGCCGGGGGGCGGGTACTGACCGGGCTGTTGGTTGTACTGAGGGCCTTGAGGGCTTGGGCCGCTAGGGGGGTTGTGGGACATGACGGTCCTTCTGATGGGGGGCGATGTGTCTTCTTCACTTTAGGGAACGGAAGTTTGTTTGCCGGAGTGTGACTTGCCCGCGAGTCTTCCTGCCCTACTTGGTTACAGTTCGGTAACTAGGGTGTCGTGTCGCGTGTGTTCGGGGTGGCGCTACCTAGACTTTGGTCCAGTTAATGACATGTCATTGACATGGTTCCCCGGTCGTCTGCGTGGACGGCCTACCCCCCCCCTTGGAAGGTGTCCCTGATGAAGAAACTGAGTGTCGACATTGCACCTAACGTCGGGGCGCTGCTGTTGCTGGTGTCCGTTGTCGGCATGGTTTTGTCACTTTTTGCAGGTGGAGTCGTAGGGCCCATCGCGAGCAGCGGCATGACCTTGGGCATCATCCTTTTGGGGTGGGGGGCGTTCAGCAACTTCAACGCACAAGGGGATTCGGGGATGCCGTTGAGCGAAGCCGTGGAGCGGATTCGCGTCGCGCGACTCTCATAATCAGTGATGACAGGACAGCACCCCGGCAGCGATGCCGGGGTGCTGTTGTCTTAGTTGAGCTCGTTCTGAGCAAGGAGGGCGCTAGCCGCCGATGTACTCGCCCGTGATGCTGTCGACGGTGCCGGCCTCGATGCCTTCGCACTGGGAGCGACCACCGTCGGTGGTGGGCTCGTAGTGGATGCAGAAGGCGTCGTAGTACGGCATACCGTCCTCCAAAGCGGCCAGGGCCTCTTCGTAGGTGAAGTTCTGGTCCGGGACGGCACCAGGCATATCAGGCTCGGTGGATTCTGAGTTCGCCGGTTCCGTTTCGGGCGCGCTCTCCGGTGCCTTTGGCGCGGGCACCCCATAAATTGACTGACCAAACTCCAGCACTTCAGGCGAAAAAATCAGTTCCCAGTTGTCGTGGGACTCGTCTACAGCAAACGCGATTTCGCCTCGCAGAGAGCGACCAGGGCCCAACTCGCTGTCAAGACTGCCCTGCTCATCGCCCGTGATGGTCTGGTCAACGCTGCGGTTGTCCGGGTCGTACAGGGTCCACATCCCCATGGACGAGATCGACGCTGGCTCGTCTGACCTGTTGGTTACCTCGATGTCAGCGACCAACCAGCGGGTGCCGGGTTCCGGGGTCGTGTACTCGTCGCCGGGAGCAAAGCGGACGCTGTGGAGTGTGTGCTCCAACGCCCCCATGGTGACGGTCTCCCCAATCTCGTGAACCGAGCTTGACGGGGTTTCCGGTGCCGGGGTTGCTTCAACGGTTTCTGATGAAGAAGCGCTAGGGGGCGCAACAGAAGAACCTCCACCACCATCGTCCCCAGATGCGCCGCAACCGGCTACCAAGACGAGTGCAAGGGTGGCTAAACCCATGCGCCCGAGGAGCCGCTCTTGCTTGAACTTCTTCAGGGGGTGGGGTGACATGGTTGTCTTCCTGACTGGAGGGGGCACTTTGCTCATCACTTTAGGGAATGACACGACATCTGCCCGAGTGTGACCTCCGTCCATTGCGTCGATCCACCATGCCCAGTTACCCCAGTGCGGCGCCGATTCTCCGTGATGGGAGCCAGGGCCTCTATAGACGGGGCACCCCACGCGATTGTCTGGGCACTATCTCGTCGGATGATCCGAGTACCTCTTACTGTGTGCAATTCACTCCTGAACACATGGCAGCTATCCAAGGCGTCTCCGCGCCCGGTATGACGCCCGGTGCTGGGGCCAGCCGCTACCCGTACAACCGGGAGCCGTACGGGCGTGCCCGCATCCCCACTGCCTTGGGGGAGCTTGTGGTCGACGGAAAGGTGTTGATGACGGAGCGCGGGCCCCTGGTGGAGTTCTGGCGTGATGCCGGCGTCCTCGGCATCCTCGACGTGTTCATACCCGAGACATGGGTAAAGCCGATCCCGCGGGACGAGTCGGAATGGCGGCACCCTTACGACGTCCTCGAAGACTGGAACTCGCACGGAGGCTGAATAGCGCCTGGACCCAACGAATACCCAACGAAAACACCGGAATGTTACGTCAGTTAGCGTCATGACGAATCGCCGAATAACCCTAGGATCGTGCGGCAGATGTCATGTCCAGGGATGTGCGGATACCCAACGTAAACCCCCGATTGGTAATCTCTTGGTCGGGGGTTCGACTCCCTCCTGGGGCACACTCGCGATCCCCGCCGTCCCGGGCCTCACGGTCCGTGGTGGCGGGGATCTCGTCGTCTCCGACGGCCGATCCGAAGGCACGTCGTGCTGCGGTGCCCGGCGGGATATCTCCGGTGGCGAGGTGGACGGCCCTTGCGGGCAGGGCCGGCGGACCGGATGAGCGTGCCGGCGCCCGCTCGGTGGAGCGGTACCTCCGAGCGAAGCGGGGGCGGGGTAGGCTGTGCGATGGGCACGCAGATCTCGCCGTCTATGTGCCCGCGGCCCGCTCGGTCTTACTGGACCGGGCGGGCCATCTTTCGTCGGTGGCGGAGCCGGCAGGCCCTGAGCGGCCTCCTGGCAGACGCCCGAAGCCGGAGCCCTTCCCCGCCACACCCCGGACGACCGGCCCCTCCGTGGCCCTCGGCGGGCACGGCCCGGCAGTCCCCCTCCCGGGCGGTCCCGCCGATGCCTCTCCTCGAGCTGCAACCCCCCTCTGGATAGTTTGCGGTCGCGAAAGTGTGGACAAGCACCACCCTGTGAATTCGCATACGTTAAGTAGCACATCGAGGGGTGCAGTGATCCGGCCACCTGAGCTCCGCGCCAGGACGGACGAGGAGCCGGAGCAGCACCTCCGCGACGACCCCGGCGGCAGCCCGCCGGGACGGCCGCAGTTCCCGGACGGGGTGCCCGGGGCGGCCACGGACCACGCGTCCGGATCCGATTCAGGGGGAGGAACCATGAGCGTCACCATCATCAGGCAGTGGACCGGCCGGGGGGCCCGTTACTACCACTACGACACGGTGGAGGAGGCCACGGAGGACACCCGTGACTTCATCGTCCGCAACGTCGGCCCGGACATCGATCCGCAGCAACTGGAGGCGATCACCCGGGGCGTCGTCGCGCTGCACTGCATGAACCTCGACTTCCGGGAGGACTGCATCGTGGTCGAGCCGGGGCACGCCGCCTAGCTGAGCGGAACGCACGGGGGGCCTGCGGCGAGCCGGGTGCGGCGCCGTCGCGCCGTGCCCGGAGACTGCGGGGGTCGCCGGGCGCGAGGCAGACCGCCGCCTCCCGTCCGGGCGCCCGCACTGCACCGGCACCGGCCTGCCGTGGCGAGATCGCGGACGACGCCCGTGGCTGACGTCCGCGGTCGTCGCCCCGCCGCGCGGAGCGACGGCTCCGAGCGGCGGGGCGACGCGCGGGGACGGGGCGGGTGCGGCTCCGGCGGTCCGGGCGCCGTGCCGGCCCCGAAAACCGGTCCGCGGTGCATCCACAGGAGCCCCTGGGCCGGTAGTAGGGGTAAGGACACCCGCGCAGGATGTCGTCCGGCAGGCCGCCGCCTGTCAGGCCACTGCAACGAACATCGAGGTGAGTCCGATGGGCCGGATCCGACTCTGCCAGTGCGGCGCCCCACCGCTCTACGGCCCGTGGTGCTGGGCATGCTCCCACGAGCAGGAGCGGCACCGGGAGCCCCTCGCCGTCATCGCCTGGAACGCCGTCGACATCGACTGACGGGCGCTCGCGGACCGCGCGCCGGCCGCACGCCGGTCGCACTGCACAGCGCATGGTCTCGGAACCCGAGGAGCGCGGCCTCCCACAACCGGGGCCCGCCCGCCGCGGCGGCACCGGCTCCGGCAGGACGCTGGGTGCACCCCGCCACCGGGGCCAGCACCGGCCGCACCGGCCGCCGTCCAGAGGAGTTCCCGATGACCGAGCAGATCACCGTCCGCGGCTACGTGGCCACGGATCCCGAGTCCCGCAGCCTGCCCGACGGCACCGTGGTGGTGACCTTCCGCCTCGCCTCCACCCCGCGCTGGTTCGACCAGCAGGCCGGTGCGTGGCGGGACGGGCACACCAACTGGTTCTCCGTCCAGGCGTTCCGTTCGCTGGGGCTCAACGCGCTGGCCAGCATCAAGAAGGGCCAGCCCGTGGTGGTGGTCGGCAAGCTCAAGGTCCGGTTCTGGGAGGGCGAGCACGGGCGCAACACGGCCGTGGACGTGGACGCGGTGTCCCTGGGGCACGACCTCGCCCTCGGCACGGCCTGCTTCCAGCGCACCGTGAGCTCCTCGCCGCCCGCCGAGCAGACGGGGGACCGGCCCGCCGGGCAGCCCGAGGACGCGGCGGCGACCGGGGCCGCGGACGCCCCGGCGGCCCCGGACGGGGACCTGTCGGAGTCGAGCGGCGACCCCGACGGCGGGGGCGGAACCCCGGCGGTCCCGGAAGACGTCGACCCGGAGACCGGTGAGCTCCTCGGGGCCGCTGCCCGGCCGGGCCGGCGCCCGCGCCGCCAGCCCGCCACCGCCTGAGCTCCTCGGGCAGAGCCGTCCCGGCACGGGGACGGAGCCGGTGGCCGCGGTGCCGCGGCCACCGGTCCGTCCCCGCCCGGTGGCCGCCCCTCGGCCTCCGCCGGGCGGGGTAGCCTTGAGGGCATGGCGGAATTCATCTACACAATGTCCAAGGCCCGCAAGACCGTGGGCGACAAAGTCATCCTGGACGACGTCACCATGTCGTTCTACCCCGGCGCGAAGATCGGCGTCGTGGGACCCAACGGGGCCGGCAAGTCCACCATCCTCAAGATCATGGCCGGCCTCGACCAGCCGTCCAACGGCGAGGCCCGGCTCAGCCCCGGCTACACCGTCGGCATCCTGCTCCAGGAGCCGCCGCTGAACGAGGAGAAGACCGTCCTGGGCAACGTCGAGGAGGGTGTGGGCGAGATCAAGGCGAAGGTCGACCGCTTCAACGCGATCTCCGAGGAGATGGCCCAGCCGGACGCCGACTTCGACTCCCTCATGGAGGAGATGGGCAAGCTCCAGGAGGACATCGACGCCGCCAACGCCTGGGACCTCGACTCCCAGCTGGAGCAGGCGATGGACGCCCTGCGCTGCCCGCCGCCGGACGCCGACGTCACGGTCCTCTCCGGTGGTGAGCGCCGCCGCGTGGCCCTGTGCAAGCTGCTGCTGCAGAAGCCGGACCTCCTGCTGCTCGACGAGCCCACCAACCACCTCGACGCCGAGTCCGTGCTGTGGCTGGAGCAGCACCTGAAGGACTACCACGGCGCCGTCATGGCCGTGACCCACGACCGGTACTTCCTCGACCACGTGGCCGAGTGGATCTGCGAGGTCGACCGCGGCCGGCTGTACGGCTACGAGGGCAACTACTCGGCGTACCTCGAGACCAAGCGCGCCCGCATGGAGGTGCAGGGCAAGAAGGACGCCAAGCAGGCCAAGCGGCTGGCCGACGAGCTCGAGTGGGTGCGTTCCAACGCCAAGGGCCGCCAGGCGAAGTCGAAGGCCCGCCTGGCCCGCTACGAGGAGATGGCCGCCGAGGCCGAGAAGACCCGCAAGCTGGACTTCGAGGAGATCCAGATCCCGCCGGGACCCCGCCTGGGCAACCTCGTGATCGAGGCGAAGGACCTGCAGAAGGGCTTCGGGGACCGCTCCCTCATCAAGGGCCTGTCCTTCTCCCTGCCGCGCAACGGCATCGTGGGCGTCATCGGCCCCAACGGCGTCGGCAAGTCGACGCTGTTCAAGACCATCGTCGGCATGGAGGAGCTGGACGGCGGGGAGCTGAAGATCGGCGACTCCGTCAAGATCTCCTACGTGGACCAGAACCGCGCGAACCTCGACGCCAGCAAGTCGCTGTGGGAGGTCGTCTCGGACGGTCTGGACTACATCAACGTCGGCAACGTCGAGATGCCCTCGCGCGCCTACGTCTCCGCGTTCGGCTTCAAGGGCCCTGACCAGCAGAAGAAGGCCGGGGTGCTCTCGGGCGGAGAGCGCAACCGGCTGAACCTGGCCATGACCCTCAAGCAGGGCGGCAACCTGCTGCTCCTCGACGAGCCCACCAACGACCTCGACGTCGAGACCCTCGGCTCCCTGGAGAACGCGCTGCTGGAGTTCCCGGGCTGTGCCGTGGTCGTGTCCCACGACCGGTGGTTCCTCGACCGGGTCGCCACCCACATCCTCGCGTGGGAGGGCACCGAGGACGAGCCGGACCAGTGGTACTGGTTCGAGGGCAACTTCGAGTCCTACGAGGCCAACAAGGTGGAGCGCCTCGGCGCCGACGCCGCGCGGCCGCACCGCGTCACCCACCGCCGCCTCACCCGCGACTGACGCAGGGCCGGGCCCGGAGCCCGTGCCGCCGAAGGGGCCCGCCGGGCGGGAAGGAGCTGCTCCTTCCCGCCCGGCGGGCCCCTTCGGCGTGCTCCCGTGCGGTCAGGAGAACTCCGGGAAGCGCATCATGCCCTCCTGGGCGGTCGTGGCGACGAGCCGGCCGTCCCGGGAGAACATCCGGCCCACCCCGAGGCCGCGGGCCGAGGAGGCGTTGGGGGAGGACTGCACGTAGAGCAGCCACTCGTCCGCGCGGGTCTCCCGGTGCCACCACATCGCGTGGTCGAGGGAGGCGATGTTCATGCCGGGCTCGATCCACGTCCTGCCGTGCAGGCGCAGGATGGGCTCGAGCAGCGTGTAGTCGCTCGCGTAGGCGAGCGCGGCGCGGTGGATGTTCGGGTCGTCCGGCAGCGGCTTGAGGGTCTTGATCCACACCGCGTTGAACGGCTCTCCCCGGGAGTCCGGCTTGAAGTAGATCGGCTCCGTGATGTACCGCATGTCGAAGGGCCGTTCGTGTGCGATCGCCTGCGCCTCGGGGGCGTCGACGTGGCCCAGCAGCTCCACGGCGCTGGGCAGGGACTCCGGCTCGGGCAGGTTCCGGGGGGACTCGTCCTGGTGGTCCAGGCCCCGGGCCGGGACCTGGAAGGACGCGATGGCCGAGAGGATGGCGCGCCCGTCCTGGTAGGCGTGCACGCGGCGGGCGGAGAAGGACCGCCCGTCCCGGATCCGCTCCACCCCGAAGGTGATCGGCTGGGACACGTCCCCGGCGCGCAGGAAGTACGCGTGCATCGAGTGGATGATCCGCTCCGGCTCCACGGTGCGCATGGCGGCGGTCGCGGCCTGCGCCAGGACCTGCCCGCCGTAGACCCGGCCGCGTGCGGGGGAGATGGAGTGGCCCACGTAGATGTCCTCCAGGGTGCGCGCGCCACCCCCGTCCGCGAGGTCGAGCATGTCGAGCAGGGCCTGCGTGGGGTCCGGGATCGGGCTGTAGGTCATGGCCTTCACTCTAGCCAAGCCGCCGGTCGCGCCGGGGCGCGTCCGGCGCGCCCGGGTGTGATGGGATGGGGGCATGTCTTCGCTGCTGATCCCCATCCAGATGCGCTTCGGCGACATCGACAGCTACGGCCACGTTAACAACGTCACCATGCTCCAGTACCTCGAGGACGCCCGGGTCCGGCTCATGGCCCGTCCGCTGCCCGAGGACGCCGCCGCGGGGGTGCCGGAGGGCGCGACGTTCCGCACCCTGCTGGGGGACCTGATGACCGTGATCGGCCGGCAGGAGGTCGAGTACACGCAGCAGCTGCTGTACCGCGACGACCCGGTGTCCGTGCGGGTGTGGGTCTCCTCCGTGGGCGGGTCGAGCTTCGTGCTGGACTACGCGGTCCAGGAGGAGGACGGTTCGCGCGTCTACGCCGTGGCCCAGACGGTCGTCGTCGTGATCGACCGCTCCTCCGGACGGCCGGTGCGCCTCGACGACACGCAGCGGGGCCTGCTCGAGCAGTGGCAGGACGCCCCGACCCGCTTCGCCCGCCGGCCCGCGCCGGCGGAGGCCTGAGCCCCGTGGTCCGGTCCCTTCCCCTGACGGACCCGCGGGACGTCGCCGACCTGCGGACGTACCTGTCCCGGGCCCGTGGGGTGGACCCGCAGGGCGCGGTGCGCTTCCAGGCGCGCGGGCGGGCCCTCGGCGTCTACGTGTGCGTGCTCGAGCCCCACGGCCTGCTCGACACCACGCCCACGGTCCTGGGGCTGCGCACCGCCGCGCTGGCCGGGGAGCAGGCTCTGGACGTCACCGTCCCGCTCGGCGGGGTCCTCGACCGGATGCCGCGCCAGGACCAGGACGCCACGGACGTGGGCCTGCCCCCCGTGGACGCGAACGTTTCGTGGGCGGGCATCGCCCCGCCCCTGGGCGGGTGGACCCCGGTGGGGTCCGTCGCCGGGGACGCGCTGCGCGAGGTCGCCCGGGCCGGGATCGCCGAGGTCGCCCGGGCGGTGCCCACGGACGCGGGCGCCGCCGTCGTGGACACCGTGCGTTCGCAGGTCTGGGGCCGGTCGTCCGGGTGGGCGGAGCCGCTCGCGGGGCGGCTGACAGGGGCGCCGCTGCCGGACGGCGCGGCGTTCGCCGCGTACTCGCTCGGCTTCCTGCGCCCGGGCGCGGAGGTCGCCGTCGCGGAGCACGGCCGCTGGGTGCGCCTGAGCACCCCCGGCGGGCACGTCCTGGCCAAGCGCTGAGACTCCCGGGACCTCAGCCGGGCCGGTTGATCATGGCGTGGGCGGCGCGGTCGAAGTAGTCCCAGATGATCCCGTCGTGTAGAGGGGAGAGCTCCAGGGTGTCCAGGGCCGCGCGCATGTGCGTCAGCCACGTCTCGCGCGCCCACGTGTCCACGGGGAACGGCATGTGCCGCATCCGCAGCCGCGGGTGCCCGCGCTGCTCCGAGTAGGTGGTCGGCCCGCCCCAGTACTGCTCGAGGAACATCCGCAGCCGCTCCTCGGCGGGGCCGAGGTCGTCCTCCGGGTAGAGCGCCCGGAACCGTTCGTCCTCGGCCACCCGGGCGTAGAACTCGTGCACGAGCTTCACGAACGTCTCGTGCCCGCCCACCTGGTCGTAGAACGACGACGCCGTGCCCGCCTCGGCCTGCTCCCGCTCGTCGCCGACCTGCGGCACGGGGCGGCGCAGCTGGGACAGGGGCGCCCCGACCGCGAAGGAGCGCGCCGCGGGCGGCGCCGCCGCGGCGGGATCGGTGCGCGGGTTCTGGCCGGCCTGGGACGTCGAGCCGGCCCCATCGGGACCGTGCCCGGCCGGACCGGGGTGCTGCTGCTCGTCGCTCATGCGCGCACCACCTCGTAGGCGGCGTCCACGGCCTGCGCGCGGACCGCGCGGGCCGTCGCGTCGCGCTGCTCGAGCACCAGCCGGCGGAGTCCGTGCAGGTCCTCGGGCAGGTCCGCGAGGAAGGCGTCCGCGGCGTCGACCGTCTCCTGGGCGGGGATGTTCGGGTACATGCCGGTCGCGATCTGCTGGGCCAGCTCGTGGGTCCGGGTGCGCCACACGCCGGGGATCGCCGCGAAGTACTGCTCGGCCCAGGGCGCCAGCAGGGAGGTGTCGGCGGCCGTGCGGAAGCCGTCGATCGCCGCGTCCTGGATGGAGTTGGGCAGGGACCCGTCCACCATGATCTGCTGCCACGCCCGGGCCTTGGCCTCGGCCGTGGGGATCGCGGCCCGGGCGCGGGCGGCCGCGATCGCGCCGTTCTCGGTGTTGTCCTGCGCGAGCATCGCGTCCACCTCCGCGTCGCCGGCACGCCCGCCGGCGCACAGCGCGGTGAGCAGGTTCCAGCGCAGGTCGGTGTCCAGCGCGAGGCCCTCCAGAGCGCGCCGCCCGTCCAGGAGCTGCTCGAGGACGTCCAGCTGCTCGTCGGTGCGGGCGTGCCGGGCGAAGGCCCGGACGAACTGCAGCTGCTGGTCGGAGCCGGGCGCCGCCTCCTCGGTGAGCCGGCGGAGCCGGTCGGCGGCGGCGCGCACGGTGGCCCCGCGCACGGGTTCGGCCACGTAGCCGTCGAGCACGGTGTCCAGCTGGCGCAGCTGCACCTGGATGCCGGTCGAGGCCGTCTCGTGGGCGATGTTGCCGAGCACGAGCTTCACGTAGCGGCGGGCGGGCGTCTCGCCGTCGTGCACGCCGTCCCACACGGACGCCTGGACGAGGGCGCGCGGGAGCGTGTCCTCGAAGTTCTTCAGGTGGGTCAGAGCGGTGTCCAGGGAGCACTCGTCGAGGCGGATCTTCGCGTAGGCGAGGTCGTCGTCGTTGAGCAGCACGAGGTCCGGCAGCTCCCGGCCCACCAGCTGCGGCACCTCCGTGGACGGGCCGTCGACGTCGAGCTCGACCCGGTGCGTGCGCACGAGCTTGCCCTGTTCCCCGTCGTGGTCGTAGAAACCCACGGCCAGGCGGTGCGGGCGCAGCGTGGGGTGCTCGTCGGGGGCGGTCTGCTGGATCCGGAAGGAGCGGATGATCCCGTCCTGGTCGGTCTCGAGCTCCGGGGTCAGGGTGTTCACCCCTGCGGTCTCGAGCCACTTCGCGGCCCACTCGTCGAGGTCCCGGCCGCTGGCCTCCTCGAGCCGGACCATGAGGTCGCGCAGCTCGGTGTTGCCCCACGCGTGCTCCCGGAAGTACCGGTTCAGCCCGGCCATGAACTGCTCCTGGCCCACCCAGGCCACCAGCTGCTTGAGCACCGAGGCGCCCTTGGCGTAGGTGATGCCGTCGAAGTTCACCAGCACGTCCTCGAGGTCCCGGATCTCGGCCTTGATGGGGTGGGTGGTGGGCAGCTGGTCCTGCTCGTAGCCCCATGACTTCTCCCCGGCGGCGAACGTGGTCCACGCCTCCGTGTACCGGGTGTTCTCCGCCGCGGCGAGGGTGGACATGAACTCCGCGAAGGACTCGTTGAGCCACAGGTCGTTCCACCAGCGCATGGTCACGAAGTCCCCGAACCACATGTGGGCCAGCTCGTGCAGGACCGTGATGGCCCGCCGCTCCACCCGGGCCTGCGTGGGCCGGGAGCGGAAGACGTAGAGCTCCACGAAGGTCACCGCGCCGGCGTTCTCCATGGCCCCGGCGTTGAACTGCGGGACGAACAGCTGGTCGTACTTCTCGAACGGGTAGGGCACCCCGAACTGCTCCTCGAAGAACTCGAAGCCGCGCTTGGTGATGCCGAACATCTCCTCCGCCTCGACGTGCTCCACGAGCGAACGGCGGGCGTACAGACCCAGGGGGATCGTGCGGCCGTCGGCACTAGTGAGCTCGTCGTGCACGGACGCGTACGGGCCGGCGATCAGCGCCGTGACGTAGCAGGGGACCACTGGGGTGGGGGTGAAGGACCACGTGGCGGCGCCCTCGCCGGCGGCGACGGGCTCCGGGGTGGGCTGGGTCGAGACGACCGTCCAGTGCGCGGGGGCTGTGACCGTGAACGCGAAGCGCGCCTTGAGGTCCGGCTGCTCGAACACGGCGAACACGCGCCGGGTGTCCGCCACCTCGAACTGGGTGTAGAGGTAGACCTCGTCGTCGACCGGGTCCACGAACCGGTGCAGGCCCTCGCCGGTGTTCATGTACCGGCAGTCCGACTCGACCGTGAGCACGTTGTCCGCGGCGAGCCCCGGCAGCTGGATCCGCACGCCGTCCGAGACCTCGGCGGGATCGAGCTCGGTGCCGTTGAGCACCACGGAGTGCACCGCGTCGGTGATCGCGTCGATGAACGTCGAGGCGCCCGGGGTCGCCCGGAAGCGCACGGTGGTCGTGGAGCGGAAGACGCGCTCGCCGCGGGTCAGGTCGAGGACCACCTCGTAGGCGTCCACCGCCACGGTCTCGGCCCGCGCGGCCGCCTCCTGGCGGGTCAGGTTGGTTCCGGGCACTTCAGTGCCGTCCTCTCGTCGGGGTCGGGGTCGGGTCGGGATGGCTCGGGATCGGGGCGTCCGCGACCGGTGGGCCGCAGGGGATCGTCCCATTATGTCAGCCGGGTCCCGGCCGCCCGGGGAGGCCCTGCGGTGTGCGCGGCACGCACTACGCTGGAGGGCGGCCGGTCCGCTCGCGCGGGCCCTGCGCCTCGATCCCGCCCCGTTCCCGCGAACCCCAGGAGCACGCCGCCCATGCGCGTCCACATCGCCACCGACCACGCCGGCCTGGACCTCTCCCGCTACCTGGTCGAGGAGCTCGTCGCCGCCGGCTACGACCTCGTCGACCACGGCCCCGCCGAGTACGACGCGCTCGACGACTACCCCGCGTTCTGCATCAGCGCCGCGCGCGCCGTCCGGGCGGACCGGGAGGCGGGGCTCGACTCCCTCGGGATCGTCCTGGGCGGATCGGGCAACGGCGAGCAGATCGCCGCCAACAAGGTCGAGGGCATCCGTGCCGCCCTGGCCTGGAACCTGGACACCGCCCGGCTCGCGCGCCAGCACAACGACGCCCAGGTCGTGGCGGTCGGTGGGCGCCAGCACCCTCAGGAGGAGGCGCTGGCGATCGTCCGGGCGTTCCTCGCGGAGCCCTTCTCCGGCGAGGAGCGCCACGAGCGCCGGATCGCGCAGATCGGCGAGTACGAGTCCACCGGCACCGTCGCGGGCAGGCTCGAGGACCTGCGCCCGCGCGAGTTCCCGGCCGCCCGGGAGGCCTGAGTGCCGGAGGGCCACTCGGTCCACCGCCTCGCCCGCCAGTTCGCCGACTGCTTCGTGGGACAGGCCCTGGCCGTGAGCTCCCCGCAGGGGCGCTTCGCCGCCGGTGCGCACGCCCTGGACGGCGCCGTGCTCGACGGGGCGCGGGCCCACGGCAAGCAGCTGTTCCTCGACTTCGCCGGGGACCGGGTGCTGCGCTCGCACCTCGGCCTCTACGGCGCGTGGAGCTTCGGCGGCACCGATCACTTCCGCGGCGCCTCCTCCATCGGGGCCCCGCGCCGGATCGGGGAGCGGGAGGCGCACGACGACGACGACGCCGCCCCCGCCGGCCCGCTGCTGCCGCCGGCCCCCGTGGGGGCGGTGCGCGTGCGGCTGGTCGGGGACGAGGGCTGGGCCGATCTGCGCGGGCCGACGCTGTGCGTGCTGGAGAGCTCCGCCGAGGCCGAGGCGGCCCGGGCGCGGCTGGGCCCGGACCCGCTCGACCCGCACGCGGCCCCCGCGCCGTTCGTGGCCGCCGTGCGGCGCAGCCGCCGCCCGGTGGGCGCGCTGCTCATGGACCAGGCCGTGGTGGCCGGGGTGGGCAACATCTTCCGGGCGGAGTCCCTGTTCCGCCGCGGACTGGACCCGATGACGCCGGGGCGCGCCCTCGACGAGCCGGTGCTGCTGGAGCTGTGGGCGGAGAACGCGGCTCTCATGCGCACGGGCGTGCGGCTGGGCCGGATCCTGACGACCGACGCCGCGGACCGCCCGGGGATCTCGGAGGCGCAGGCGTGGCCCGGGCACGCCCACCTCGTCTACAAGCGCCAGGGCCTGCCGTGCCGCCGGTGCGGGACGCCCGTGGCGGCGGGGGAGCTGGAGGGGCGCACGCTCTACTGGTGCCCTTCCTGCCAGCGCTGACCGCGCCGGGGCCTTGACCGTGCCTCCCGGCGAGTGGTGGAGTTCCTTGCCGCCCAGGGCGTCGAGGGGGCCAGCGTGCTGGAGATCGGCGGCGCCGTGGGCGGGATCCAGCTCGAGCTGCTGCGCCGGGGCGCCGCGCGGACCACGAACCTGGAGCTCGTGGACTCCTACGAGGCCGAGGCCGCGGAGCTGGCCGCCGCCGCCGGGGTGTCCGGCCGCGTGGTGCGCCGGCAGCTCGACATCGCGACGGACCCGGAGGCGGTCGCCCCGCACGACGTCGTGGTGCTGCACCGGGTCGTGTGCTGCTACCCCGACCACGAACGGCTCCTGGGCGCCGCCGCGGACCGTGCCACGCGCCGGCTCGTGTTCAGCCACCCGCCCGGGCACCGCCTCCTGCGGGCGCTGGCCGCCCTGGAGAACCTCGGCCTCCGCGCCGCCGGGACGCCCTTCCGCACCTACGTGCACTCCCCGGCGGCCATGCTCGCCGTCCTGCAGGAGCACGGGCTGCGTCCCGTGCACGCGGACCTGGGCGCGGTGTGGCGGGTGGTCGGGCTGCGCCGCTGAGACGCGCCGGGAGCCGGGCCGAGGTACTGGCGGAACGACGAACGCCCCGGTCCAGCGGGACCGGGGCGTTCGTGCACGGAGAGGGGATGACGGGAATCGAACCCGCGTAATCAGTTTGGAAGACTGAGGCTCTACCATTGAGCTACATCCCCGCGGAGCGCTCTGTCGAGGCCTTCCCATTAACCGGCCCGGCGCGCGCGGTGTCAAATCCCGGGGCCTCGGCGCACCCGTGGAGCGCGGCCGGCAGAACGCCGGCGGCCCGTGCGGAGCGGGGTCCGGCGGGCCGAGGTGCGGCCCCGTCCGCCCAGCCGGTAGACTCGCCGGTGGTCCGTGCTCGTGCACCGGACCGCAGTCGTTGCAGCCGAGGCTGCAGGTACCGGGGCGTAGCGTAGTGGCTAGCGCGCCTGCTTTGGGAGCAGGAGATCGCAGGTTCGAGTCCTGTCGCCCCGACGTTGGAGCGGCTGCCCGGTCCTGCCGGGCAGCCGCCTTCCCGACTGTCCCGGGCCGGAGAGCGGCACCGGAAGACCCAACCGACCTACCACTCAGGAGTGCAGCGGAAGTGAAGAGCGCCGTCGAGAAACTCAACCCCACCCAGGTCAAGATCGTGGTGGACGTCCCGTTCGCGGAACTGAAGCCGTTCATCGACCAGACCTACACCTCGCTCGCCAATCAGATCCAGGTCCCCGGCTTCCGCCGCGGCAAGGTTCCGGCGCGGCTGATCGAGCAGCGCGTGGGCTTCGACTTCGTCGTCGAGAACGCGCTCAACGAGGGCCTGAACACCTTCTTCCAGCAGGCGCTGGCGGAGAACGAGATCACCCCGCTGACCCAGCCCCAGGTCGAGGTCCTCGCCAAGCCGGACGAGACGGACCGTGAGGCCGACGTCAAGGTCGAGATCGACGTGGCCGTGCGTCCCGAGATCGAGCTGCCCGACTACAAGGGCCTCGAGGTCGAGGTGGAGGCCCGCGAGGCCTCCGCCGAGGACGAGCAGAAGGCCCTCGACGAGCTGCGCGGGCGCTTCGGCACCCTCAAGACCGTGAACCGTCCCGCCGTCGAGGGCGACTTCGTCACCCTCGACCTGCAGGCACTGGTCGACGGCGAGGAGGTCGACGCCGCCAACGACCTGTCCTACCAGGTGGGCGCCGGCACGATGCTCGAGGGCATGGACGAGGCCATCACCGGTCTGTCCGCCGACGAGGACGCCACCTTCGAGACCAAGCTCGCCGGGGGCGAGCACAGCGGCGAGGACGCCGTCGTCAAGGTCAAGGTCACCGCGGTCAAGGAGCGCGAGCTGCCCGAGGCCGACGACGAGTTCGCCCAGCTGGCTTCCGAGTTCGACACCATCGAGGAGCTCAAGGAGGACCTGAAGAAGCAGGCCGCCGAGGGCACCGTGGTGGAGCAGGGCGTCGAGGCCCGCGACAAGGTCCTGGAGAAGCTGCTGGCCCTCGTGGAGATTCCCGTGCCGCAGGCCGTGATCGACGAGCAGATCGCCCAGCACTTCGACAACCCGCAGGCCGAGGCGGACCACGACACCGCGGACCACCGGGCCGAGGTGCAGAAGAACGCCGAGGACGCGTTCCGCAACGAGATCGTGCTGGACGCGGTCGCCGAGGCCGAGGAGATCGGCGTCGAGCAGTCCGAGCTGATCGACTACATCATCAACATGTCCCAGCAGTACGGCATGGACCCGAACCAGTTCGCCCAGCTGCTCGACTCCTCGGGCCAGGCCGGCCTGATGGTGGGCGAGGTGCGCCGCCGCAAGGCCCTGGCCAAGGTGCTGGAGTACGCGACGGTCACCGACACCGAGGGCAACACGGTGGACCTCTCCGAGTTCGTGCGCCCGCAGGGCGAGGAGCAGGCGGGGGAGCCTGCCGGGGAGGTCGAGCCCGAGGAGACCACCGCGGCCCCGACCCCCGGCACCGAGGAGGAGTTCGCGGACTCGTCCGAGTCCGCGAACTCCCCGGAGTCGGCCGAGTCGGCCGACTCCCCGGACTCCGCCAAGTGACGTCCTGACACCGCTCCCGACGACGCCGCCGTCCCGCCCGGGACGGCGGCGTCGTCGTGTGCGGCGGGTGCGTCCCCGACCATGCGCCATCAGCGAACAACCCGGACGGGGACCGGCCGGGACCCGGGGCGGGCACTAGTGTTCTGTTCAGAGATCACCGGACCACACGGACGAAAGAGGCACTGTTACATGACCTCCGCTCACGAGTCGCCGTTCGGCTCGACCCACGCAACCTCCACCGGACCGCGCCTGCAGGGCGGCGGCCCCGTGGGTGGCCAGGACGACTACGTCTACAACCGGCTGCTCAAGGAGCGCATCATCTGGCTGGGCTCCGAGGTGCGCGACGACAACGCGAACCTCATCTGCTCGCAGATGCTGCTGCTCTCGGCCGAGGACCCCCAGGCGGACATCTTCCTGTACATCAACTCCCCGGGCGGCTCCGTCACCGCGGGCATGGCGATCTACGACACCATGCAGCTCATCCCGAACGACGTGGTGACCGTGGCCACCGGCCTGGCCGCGTCGATGGGCCAGTTCCTGCTGTCCTCGGGCACCAAGGGCAAGCGCTACTCCACCCCGAACGCCCGGATCCTCATGCACCAGCCCTCCGGCGGCATGGGCGGCACCGCCTCGGACATCCGGGTGCAGGCCGAGCTGATCCTGTCGATGAAGCAGCGCCTCGCGGAACTCACCGCCGAGCAGACCGGGCAGTCCCTGGAGACGATCCTCCGGGACAACGACCGCGACAACTGGTTCGACGCCCAGCGCGGCCTCGAGTACGGCTTCTTCGACCACATCGCCAGCTCGGCCGGCTCCATGACCGGCGGCGGCGGGACCATGAAGGACCAGGAGTAGGACCTCGGCGGTCCCACCACGTCATCAGGCACGCTCTTCCAGACTTCCGAGGAACTCAACCATGACCTTCACCCACGGACCTTCGTCCACGGCCGGTTCCGCGGCCGCCCTGCCCACCAGCCGCTACGTGCTCCCCGACTTCGAGGAGCGCACCCCCTACGGGTACCGCCGGCAGAACCCCTACACCAAGCTGTTCGAGGACCGGATCATCTTCCTGGGCGTCCAGGTCGACGACGCCTCGGCCGACGACGTCATGGCGCAGCTGCTCGTGCTCGAGGCGCAGGACGCCGACCGGGACATCACGATGTACATCAACTCCCCGGGCGGGTCGTTCACCGCGATGACCGCGATCTACGACACCATGCAGTTCATCCGCCCCGAGGTCCAGACCGTGTGCCTCGGACAGGCCGCGTCCGCGGCGGCCGTCCTGCTCGCCGGCGGCACCCCCGGCAAGCGCCTGGCCCTGCCGAACGCCCGCGTGCTCATCCACCAGCCGGCCATGTCCGGTCAGGGCGGAGGCCAGGCCTCGGACATCGAGATCCAGGCCAACGAGATCATGCGCATGCGCGAGTGGCTGGAGGAGACCCTGGCCCTGCACTCCGGCAAGACCGCCGAGGAGGTCAACCGGGACATCGAGCGCGACAAGATCCTCACCGCGTCCGCCGCCAAGGAGTACGGGATCGTGGACCACGTCCTGGAGTCCCGGAAGATCCACAAGCCCGCGACCGTCACCTCCTGACCCGGGCGACCCGCCGCAGCCCACCGGCAGCGCCCCGGTGCGCCGCGACCCGACCGGTCGCGGCGCACCGGGGCGCCCTGGTGTTGGGGCGGGACCCGGTCCTCGCCTATCCTGGACGAGGATTCCCGTACCCCGACCAGAGGACTGTTTCATGGCGCGCATCGGCGAGACCGCGGATCTGCTCAAGTGCTCCTTCTGCGGCAAGAGCCAGAAGCAGGTCCGCAAGCTCATCGCGGGCCCGCGCGTCTACATCTGCGACGAGTGCATCGAGCTGTGCAATGAGATCATCGAGGAGGAGCTGAGCGAGGTCAAGGACCTCGAGCAGCAGGAGCTCCCCACGCCCCACGAGATCTACCAGCACCTCCACCAGTACGTGATCGGCCAGGAGACCGCCAAGCGGGCGCTGGCCGTGGCCGTGTACAACCACTACAAGCGGGTCCGGGCCGGCGAGAACGGCAAGCCCCTGTCCCTGGCCACGGCGGCCGGTGACGAGGACGTCGAGATCGCCAAGTCCAACATCCTGCTGGTCGGCCCCACCGGCTCCGGCAAGACGTACCTGGCCCAGTCCCTGGCCCGCAAGCTCGACGTGCCCTTCGCGGTGGCGGACGCCACGTCCCTCACGGAGGCCGGCTACGTCGGCGAGGACGTCGAGAACATCCTGCTCAAGCTCATCCAGGCCGCGGACTACGACGTCAAGCGGGCCGAGACGGGGATCATCTACATCGACGAGATCGACAAGATCTCCCGCAAGTCCGAGAACCCCTCGATCACCCGCGACGTCTCCGGCGAGGGCGTGCAGCAGGCGCTGCTGAAGATCCTCGAGGGCACCGTGGCCTCGGTGCCCCCGCAGGGCGGGCGCAAGCACCCGCAGCAGGAGTTCATCCAGATCGACACCACCAACGTGCTGTTCGTCGTGGCCGGAGCCTTCGCCGGGCTCGAGGACATCGTGGACTCCCGGGCGGGCCGGACGAGCATCGGCTTCGGCGCGGAGCTCAAGCAGAGCGGGCCGCGCCACGAGGTGATGGCCGACGTCATGCCGGAGGACCTGCTGAAGTTCGGCCTGATCCCCGAGCTGATCGGCCGCCTGCCGGTGGTGACCACGCTGCGCGAGCTGTCGGTGGCCGACCTCACCCGCATCCTCACCGAGCCGCGCAACGCGCTCGTGAAGCAGTACAAGAAGATGTTCCAGCTGGACGGCGTCGAGCTGACGTTCGACCCCGAGGCGCTGACTGCCGTCGCCGAGCTCGCGATCCAGCGGGGCACGGGCGCCCGGGGGCTGCGAGCCATCCTCGAGGACGTGCTCCAGCCCGTCATGTTCGAGCTCCCCAGCCGGGAGGACATCGCCGCTGTGCTGGTCACCGCCGAGGCCGTGGCCAAGCAGGCCGAGCCGGAGATCATCACCCACGAGATGATCCGCGAGGAGCAGAACCGGAACAAAACCGCCTGAGCCGTGGCTTCTACTCGGTGACGCGTCCGCCACTTCCGGCGGACGCCCTGACGAGAGGAACCTGATGACGGACAAGGTGGAGTTCTGGTTCGACCCCCTGTGCCCCTGGGCCTGGATGACTTCCCGATGGATGGAGGAGGTCGAGCGGCTGCGCGACGTCGAGGTCGACTGGCGGATCATCTCGCTTGGCATCCTTAACGAGGACAACCCCGACAACCACCACCGCGGCCGGGAGAAGTCGATGTGGCTGGTGCGGGTGGTCGAGGCGGCGGCGCGCGAGCACGGCGACGAGTACCTGAAGAAGCTCTACGACGCCATGGGCACCCGGCGCCACCCCGGAGGGGTGGAGGACCTGGAGCAGATCATCCGCGAGTCGCTCGAGGAGACCGGTCTGCCGGCGGAGCTCGCGGCGGCCAAGGACTCCGACGAGTTCGACGACGCGCTGCGCGCCTCCACGGAGGCCGCCCAGGCCGTTGCCGGCGAGGACGTCGGCACGCCGTGCATCGCGGTCAACGGCGTCGGCTTCTTCGGCCCCGTCTTCACCCCCGCCCCCACGGGCGAGGACGCCGCGCGGATCTGGGACGGGTCCCTGGCCCTGGCCTCCTACCCGGGATTCTACGAGCTCAAGCGCGGGCGGGAGCAGGGCCCCGACTTCTCCTGACCGGTCCCCGGCGGGTCCGGGATCCCGGACGCTGGAGGGCCCGGACGCACGAGGGCCCGGCCGCCGCGGCGGCCGGGCCCTCGTGCTGCGTGCCGGGGGCGGCGCTACCGGGCCGGCTCCTCCGCGGGGACCAGCTCGACGTCGCGCACGGCGAGGCCCTCGGGCCCGGCGACGAGCACGAGCTCGGCGGCGTTGCCCGCGGCCTTGAGGTCGCCCAGGCCCGCCTCGAGGCGGGCGACGTCCTCGGCGGCGGCTGTGATGGTCGCCGAGCGCACCTCGGTGCGCTGCTTGACCTTGGCCTCGGACTTGGCCTTGCGCAGCCCCGAGAGGGCCTCGCCCACGGTCGTGAGCACCTCCGGGTCGGCGTCGGTCACCGCCTCCGCGAAGCCCTCGACGCCCGGCCACGAGGCCCGGTGCACGGAGCCGGTGCGCCACCAGGACCAGACCTCGTCCGTGGCGAACGGCAGGACGGGGGCGAACAGGCGCAGCAACGCATCGAGGGTCGTGGCGAGCGCGGCGTGCACGGACGCCTGCGCGGCCGCCCCGCGGGCCCCGTAGGCCCGGTCCTTCACGAGCTCGACGTAGTCGTCGGTGAAGGTCCAGAAGAACTGCTCGGTGAGCTGCAGGGCCCGGGCGTACTCGTAGTCCCGGAACGCCTGGCCGGCGCGCTCCACGACTGTGGCCAGCTGGGCGAGCAGCGCACGGTCCACCGCGTCGGTCACGACGTCCGCGGACGCCCCGGCGCCGAGCACGGAGGCCTCGGTGACGCCCTGGGCGAGGACGAACTTCGAGGCATTGAGCAGCTTGATGGCCAGCCGGCGGCCGATCTTCATCTGTCCCTCGTCGTAGGCGGTGTCCGCGCCCAGGCGGGCGGAGGCGGCCCAGTAGCGCACCGCGTCGGCCCCGTAGTTCTCGAGCACCTCGGTGGGGACCACCACGTTGCCCTTGGACTTGGACATCTTCTTGCGGTCCGGGTCGAGGATCCACCCGGAGAGCGCGGTGTTGGTCCAGGGCACCGTGCCGGCCAGCGACTCGGAGCGCACCACCGTGGAGAACAGCCAGGTGCGGATGATGTCGTGGCCCTGGGGCCGGAGGTCCATCGGGAAGGTGTTGGCGTGCAGCCGCTCGTCGAACGCCCAGCCGGTGGCGATCTGGGGCGACAGCGAGGACGTCGCCCAGGTGTCGAGCACGTCCGGGTCGCCGGTGAAGCCGTGCGGCTGGTCCCGCTGGGTCTCGTCGAAGCCGGGGGCCGGGTCGGCGGCCGGGTCCACGGGCAGCTGGTCGAGGGCGGGCAGGACGGGGTCGTCGTAGTCCGGGTTGCCGTCGCCGTCGAGCCGGTACCAGACCGGGAAGGGCACTCCGAAGAAGCGCTGGCGGGAGATCAGCCAGTCGCCGTGCAGGCCCTCGATCCAGTTCTCGTACCGGGACCGCATGAACGCGGGGTGCCAGTCCATCTCGCGCCCGCGCCCGATGAGCGCCTCGCGCCGGTCGGCGTCGCGGCCGCCGTTGCGGATGTACCACTGGCGGGAGGTGACGACCTCGAGCGGCTTGTCGCCCTTCTCGTAGAAGTTCACCGGGTGCATGACCTTCCGGGGCTCGCCCACCAGGTCCCCGGACTCCCGGAGCATCTCCACGACGGCCTGCTGCGCCGAGAACACGGTCCTGCCCGCCACCTCGGCGTAGCGCTCGGCCGGGGCGCCGGCGGCGATCCACTCGGGCGTCTCGCTCGCGAAGCGGCCGTCACGGCCGATCAGCGCCCGGGTCGGGAGGTCCAGCTCCCGCCACCACGTGACGTCGGTGAGGTCTCCGAAGGTGCAGATCATGGCGATCCCGGAGCCCTTGTCCGGCTTGGCCAGCGGGTGTGCCCGCACCTCGACCTCGACGTCGAACAGGGGGGAGCGCACCGTGGTGCCGAACAGCGGCTGGTAGCGCTCGTCGTCCGGGTGGGCCACGAGGGCCACGCACGCGGGCAGCAGCTCGGGGCGGGTGGTCTCGATGTGCACCGGCTCGCCGTCGGGACGGTGGAAGGCGACCCGGTGGTAGGTGCCCTCGCGCTCCCGGTCCTCGAGCTCGGCCTGGGCCACGGCGGTGCGGAAGGTGACGTCCCACAGGGTGGGGGCCTCGGCCATGTAGGCGTTGCCGGCCGCGAGGTCCTGGAGGAAGGCACGCTGGGAGACGGCCCGGGAGCGGGCGTCGATGGTGCGGTAGGTGCGGGTCCAGTCCACGGACAGGCCCAGGGTGGAGAACAGCTGCTCGAAGACCAACTCGTCCTCGACCGCCAGCTCCTCGCAGAGCTCGATGAAGTTCTTGCGGGAGACCACGTCCCAGTCGCGCTGGTTCTTCGCGGGCTTCTCCGGCGGGCGGTAGTCCTCGACGTAGGGCCTCGTGGGGTCGCAGCGCACGCCGTAGTAGTTCTGCACGCGGCGCTCGGTGGGCAGGCCGTTGTCGTCCCAGCCTAGCGGGTAGAAGACGTTCTTGCCGCTCATCCGCTGGAAGCGGGCGATCACGTCCGTCTGGGTGTAGGAGAACATGTGGCCGACGTGCAGGGAGCCCGAGGCGGTCGGCGGGGGAGTGTCGATGGAGTAGACCTGCTCGCGCGTGGTGTCCTCGTCGAAGGCGAAGGTGCCCTCCTCGCGCCACCTGCGCGCGTACTTCTGCTCCAGGCCCTCCAGCGCGGGCTTGTCGGGAACGGTCACGAGCGTGCTCTCGGGCGTGGTCTCCGGTGCGGTTCCGGGCGTGTCTGTGCCCTGCGTGTTGTCAGCCATGCCGACCAGTCTCTCACGAGCCCTGGCGCGCGCCCCGACGTCCCGGTGCTTGGGCGGCGCCCGGCGCCCGGCTAGCGTGGGACCCATGACCGATCAGCAGAGCTCCACCACGCACACCGGCAGGGTCGCCGTCGTCACCGGCGCGTCGACCGGCATCGGCGAGGCCACCGCGCGCGAGCTGCGCCGGTCCGGCTGGACCGTCTACGCGGTGGCCCGCCGCGCCGAACGGCTCGAGGCCCTGGCCCGCGAGACGGGGGCCGTCCCCGCGCCGTGCGACATCACTTCGGACGCCGACGTCGAGGCCCTCCGGGACCAGGTGCTGGAGGAGCAGGGCCGCGTGGACGCGCTGCTCAACATCTCCGGCGGCGCCCGCGGCACGGACCGCGTGGCCGAGGCCAGCACCGAGGACTGGGAGTGGATGTACCAGGTCAACGTGCTCGGCACGATGCGCCTGACCCGCGCCTTCCTCCCGGCGCTGCGCGCCAACGGCGAGGGCACCGTCCTGAACCTTACGTCCCTCGCCGCGCACCGGGCCTACGAGGGCGGCGGCGGCTACAACGCCGCGAAGTTCGCCGAGCGGGCCATGACGGAGGCGCTGCGGCTCGAGGAGGCCGAGCACAACGTGCGCGTCGTCGAGATCGCCCCGGGCCTCGTGCACACTCCGGAGTTCTCCCTCAACCGCCTCGGCGGGGACCAGGAGGCCGCGGAGAAGGTCTACGCGGGCGTGGACAAGCCCCTCACCGCCGAGGACGTCGCCCAGGTGTGCGCCTTCGCGGTGAACCTGCCCCACCACGTGGACCTCGACACCGTGACCATCAAGCCGGTCGCCCAGGCGGCCCCGCACAAGCTGATCCGCGGCCGGTAGCCCTCCCCGCGAACTCACCCACCCCCGCCGAGGTCGCGGCCGCCGACGACCCGGCGCACTCCGCCGGCCGGCAGCCGCAGCCTCGGCGCGCTCCCGGGTGGGTTAACATGGGTGCAGTCATCACGGCGTCGATCCGGCCATCACCGGGGAGCCTTCGGAAGAACAGGCCCGCCCCGTCCCGGGGCGCGCCCCAGTAGAACCGAACGGGTAAGCCCGTCACAGCAGTCGACGAGCGGCGACCCGCGTCCCCTAGGGGGCCGGGGCGCAAGCGAGGTGGTACCGCGTTCCGCCCCGGGCGACCGGCCGGCAGCGTCCTTGCACCCTGACCCGCACGAGCAGCACCGACGTCAGAACGAGGATGGACCCCGTGTCAGACCAGCCCGTCTACCCCAAGGCGACCACCGACCCCGCGGCCCGCGGCGTCCCCGCGGCGCCCGCGTTCCCCGCCGTGGAGGAGCGCGTCCTGGCCTACTGGGCGCAGGACCGCACGTTCCAGGCCAGCGTGGACCAGCGCGACCCCGGCCGGGACGGCTCCAACGAGTTCGTCTTCTACGACGGCCCGCCCTTCGCCAACGGACTGCCGCACTACGGGCACCTCCTCACGGGCTACGTGAAGGACCTCGTGGCCCGCTACCAGACCCAGCGGGGTCGCCGGGTGGAGCGCCGCTTCGGCTGGGACACCCACGGCCTGCCCGCCGAGCTCGAGGCGATGAAGCAGCTGGGGATGGCGGACAAGCAGGAGATCGAGCGGATGGGCGTGGCGGCGTTCAACGACGCCTGCCGGTCCTCCGTGATGAAGTACGCCTCCGAGTGGCAGGACTACGTCACCCGCCAGGCCCGGTGGGTCGACTTCGACAACGACTACAAGACCCTCAACCCGGACTACATGGAGTCCGTGATCGCCGCGTTCAAGGCGCTCGACGACAAGGGCCTCGTCTACTCCGGCTACCGCGTCCTGCCCTACTGCTGGAAGGACGAGACCCCGCTGTCCAACCACGAGCTGCGGATGGACGACGACGTCTACCAGGACCGCCAGGACCAGACGGTGACCGTCACCTTCCCCGTGCTCGACGACGCCTCGTGGGCGGTCCGGCCCGAACTGGCCGCCGAGCTCGCCGGGGTGGAGGCCCTCGCCTGGACCACCACGCCCTGGACGCTGCCGACCAACCAGGCAATCGCCGTGGGCCCCGAGATCGTCTACGCCGTGGTCCCCGGCGCTGGCGAGCTCGAGGGCCGGCGCTTCCTGGTCGCCGAGGAGCTGCTGGACGCCTACGCGAAGGACCTCGGCTGGGGCGAGGCCGAGGACCCGGCGGCGGCCGCGGCCGCGGCGGTGACCGCCCGGCACCGCGGGGCCGACCTCGAGGGGCTGCGCTACCAGCGGCTGTGGGACTACTTCGCGGACGCCGAGCGCTTCGGCACGGGCACGTCCTGGCAGTTCGTCGTGGCCGACTACGTCACCACGACCGACGGCACCGGCCTCGTGCACCAGGCGCCCGCCTACGGCGAGGACGACCAGAACGTCTGCGCCCGCTACGACATCCCCGTGGTGCTCTCCCTCGACGAGTCCGGGGTGTTCTACCGGCTCTTCGAGGACGAGCGGCTCGCCCCCGGCGCGCCCCTGGCCGGGATCGCCGGGCGCAACGTCTTCGACAAGGACGTGGCCCGCACGGTGGTCCGGGACCTCAGGGCCCAGGGCCGGCTGGTCCGGGAGGCCAGCTACGAGCACCCGTACCCGCACTGCTGGCGCTGCCGGAACCCGCTCATCTACCGCGCCGTGTCCTCCTGGTTCGTGGAGGTCACCCGGCTCAAGGAGCGGATGGTCGAGCTCAACCAGCAGATCACCTGGATCCCGGAGAACGTCAAGGACGGCCAGTTCGGCAAGTGGCTGGAGAACGCCCGCGACTGGTCGATCTCCCGCAACCGGTACTGGGGCACGCCCATCCCGGTGTGGGAGTCCGACGACCCCGAGCACCCGCGCCGCGACGTCTACGGGTCCCTCGCCGAGCTGGAGGCCGACTTCGGCCGGCTGCCCGTCAACGACCGGGGCGAGGTCGACCTGCACCGGCCCTGGATCGACGAGCTGACCCGCCCGAACCCCGACGACCCGACGGGCGCCGCCACGATGCGGCGCGTGCCCGAGGTGCTGGACGTGTGGTTCGACTCCGGGTCGATGCCGTACGCCCAGGTGCACTACCCCATGGAGAACCGGGAGTGGTTCGAGACCCACAACCCCGGCGACTTCATCGTGGAGTACATCGGCCAGACCCGCGGCTGGTTCTACACGCTGCACATCCTGGCGACCGCGCTGTTCGACCGGCCCGCGTTCCGCAACGTCATCAGCCACGGCATCGTGCTGGGCTCGGACGGGCAGAAGATGTCGAAGTCCCTGCGCAACTACCCCGACGTCAACGAGGTCCTGGACCGGGACGGCGCGGACGCGATGCGCTGGTTCCTGATGTCCAGCCCCATCCTGCGCGGCGGGAACCTGGTGGTCACCGAGCAGAGCATCCGCGACGGCGTGCGCCAGATGATGCTGCCGCTGTGGAACGTGTACCACTTCTTCGGCCTCTACACGAACGCCGCGAACGGCGGCGCCGGCTACGAGGCTCGGACCCGCCACGACTCGGAGCACGTGATGGACCGCTTCGTGCTGGCCGCCACCGGCCGGCTCGTGACGGACGTCCAGGACGCCTTCGACCGCTACGACGTCTCCGGGGCCGCGGAGCGCCTGCGCTCCTACATGGACACCCTGACCAACTGGTACGTGCGCCGCTCCCGGGACCGGTTCTTCGACGAGGACACCGTCGCCTTCGACGTGCTGTACACCTGCCTGGAGACTGTCTGCCGGGTGGCCGCCCCGCTGCTGCCCCTGGTTGCGGAGGAGATCTGGCGCGGGCTGACCGCCGGGCGCTCCGTGCACCTGACCGACTGGCCGGACGCCTCGCTGTTCCCCGCCGAGGCCGGCCTGGTGGCGCGCATGGAGACGACCCGCACGATCTGCTCCAACGGCTCCGCCCTGCGCAAGGCCCACCAGCTGCGCGTGCGCCAGCCGCTGGCCGGGATGACCGTGGTGGTGCCCGGGGGCGACGAGCTCGCGGGCACCTTCGAGCGCATCGTCGCGGACGAGCTGAACCTCAAGTCGGTGACCCTGCTCGACGCCGACCAGGCCTCCGCGGAGCAGTTCGGCATCTCCCAGCAGCTCAAGGTCAACGCCCGCGCCGCGGGACCCCGCCTGGGCAAGGGCGTGCAGGCCGTGATCAAGGCCGCGAAGTCCGGGGACTGGAGCACGGCCGAGGACGGCACCGTCACCGCTGGCGGAACGGCGCTGCAGGAGGGCGAGTACGAGCTCGAGACCGTCGTGGCGCAGGACGCCGCGGCCGGGTCCCGCGCCGTGGCGGTCCTGCCCGGCGGCGGCTTCCTCGTCCTCGACACCGAGCTCACTCCCGAGCTCGAGGCCGAGGGCACCGCCCGGGACATGGTCCGGGCGATCCAGCAGGCCCGCAAGGACGCCGCCCTCCAGGTATCCGACCGGATCCGCACCGTCGTCACCGCCGACGAGCGGACGGTCGCCGCCCTCGAGGCCAACCGCGGGCTCGTGGCCGGCGAGACGCTCTCCGCCGAGCTCGAGCTGCGCGTGGGCGAACCGGCCGTGGCCGTGTCCGTCGTGGGCGCCCCGACCGGGGCCTCCGCCGGCACCTCCGCCGGCACCGGGGCGGTGCGGGCGTGAGCGCCCCCTTCGCCGGGACCGGTGGGGCGGGGACCGTCGAAGAGGTCTACGCCCGGCTGCTCGAGCGCGCCCCCGAGAACCGGATGGCCCCGCGCCTGGACGCGATGCACCGGACCATGGAGGTCCTGGGGGAGCCGCAGCGCGCCGCCCCGGTGATCCACCTGACCGGCACGAACGGCAAGACCTCGACCGCCCGGATGGTGGAGGCCCTGCTGCTCGCCCACGACCTGCGGGTGGGCCGCTACACCAGCCCCCACCTCTCCCGGGTCACAGAGCGGATCAGCGTGGACGGCGCGCCCGTCGACGACGAGACCTTCGTGCGCGTCTTCGGCGAGATCGCCCCGTACCTGGGGTTCGTGGACGCCGAGCTGGCCGAGCGGGGGGAGCCTCGGCTCAGCTACTTCGAGACCGTCACGGCGCTCGCGTTCGCGGTCTTCGCGGACGCGCCGGTCGACGTCGTCGTCCTCGAGGTGGGCATCGGCGGCTCCTGGGACGCCACGAACGTGGCGGACGCCGCGGTGTCCGTGGTGACCCCGATCGACCTCGACCACACGGACCTGCTCGGCGACACGCTCGGGGAGATCGCCACCGAGAAGGCCGGGATCCTCAAGCCGGGCGGGTTCCTCGTCTCCGCCGCGCAGGACCCGGAGGCCGCCGAGGTGCTCCTCGCCCGGGCCCGGGAGCTCGGCGTCCCGTTCCGCTTCGGCGGCGTCGAGTTCGGCGTGGAGGCCCGCGCCACGGCCGTGGGCGGTCAGGTGCTCACGCTCCAGGGCCTGGCCGGGCGGTACCCCGAGGTCCTGCTGCCGCTGTTCGGCGCCCACCAGGCGGAGAACGCGGCCCTGGCCCTGGCCGCCGTGGAGGCCTTCCTGGGCGGTGGGGAGAAGGAGCTCAACCCCGAGCTGGTCCGCACCGGGCTGGGCGCCGTCGAGTCCCCGGGACGCCTGGAGCTGGCCCGCAAGGCGCCCCCGGTGGTCCTCGACGCCGCGCACAACCCGCACGGGCTCACGGCCGCGGCGGCCGCCCTCAAGGAGGCCTTCACGTTCGGGAAGCTCAACCTCGTGGTGGGGATGCTCCGGGAGAAGGACGCCGAGGCGATGCTGCGGGTCCTGCTCGACGAGTACGAGGAGTTCCACACCGAGTTCTGGTTCACCCGGTCCTCCTCGCCCCGGGCGGTCGACCCGCAGGAGCTCGTGGAGCTCGCCGTGGACCTCGGCTTCCCGGAGGACGTGGTCCACGCCGTCCCGCAGCTCGACGACGCGATGACCGAGGCCGTCCAGGACGCCGCCGCCCGCCCGGAGTTCGACGGCGCCGTGCTGGTCACGGGCTCGATCACCGTGGTCGGCGAGGCCCGCACGCTGCTGGGGCTGTGACCGTGCCCCGCGCCCCGCACCGACCGCACCCCCCCCGCACGAGAGGACCCGTCCCACGTGGCACGCATGACCAGAGCCCAGCGCGACCGGCGCCCCGGGCAGCCGCGGCCGCGGCGCTCGATCCGCACGATGTTTGCCTCCTCGGTGCTGGTCATGGAGGCGTTCATCGCGTTCTTCGCGGCCCTCACCGCCTACGGGGTCCTCGGCCGGGAGCTCGGGGACGGGGCCCGGACGGCGATCCTGGCCGGCGGGACCGCGCTCGCGCTGCTCCTGGGGCTGGCCCCCGCTGTGCTGGGCCGGCCCTGGGGGTACACGGTCGGCTGGGTCCTGCAGGCCGTGTTCCTGGCCACCGGCTTCGTGCTGCCCACGATGTTCTTCGTGGGCGGCCTGTCCGTGCTCGCCTGGTGGTACGCCGTGCGCACCGGGGCGCGGCTGGACCGGGAGAACGCCGCCCGCGACGCCGCCCAGGCGCAGTGGGAGCGGGAGCACCCGGACGGCTAGGCTGGGCACCGACATCCTGGACCCGCACCTCGGAAGGACCCCCATGACCACGGAACGCACCCTCGTCCTCATCAAGCCCGACGGCGTGGCCCGCGGCCTCACCGGCGAGGTGCTCGCCCGGATCGAGGCGAAGGGCTACCGCCTCGTCGACCTGCGCCTGCTGCACGCGGAGCGATCCGTGCTGGAGCAGCACTACGCCGAGCACCAGGGGAAGCCGTTCTACGAGCCGCTCGTCGAGTTCATGCTGAGCGGCCCGGTCGTGGCCGCCGTCGTCGAGGGCCACCGGGTGATCGAAGGCTTCCGGTCCCTGGCCGGGACCACCGAGCCGACCACCGCCGCGCCGGGCACGATCCGCGGCGACCTCGGCCGGGACTGGGGCGAGAAGGTCCAGCAGAACATCGTGCACGGCTCCGACTCCCCGGAGTCCGCCGAGCGCGAGATCGGCATCTGGTTCGCCTGAGCCCTCAGCCCGCCGGAACCCGGGGCGCACCGACGACGACGGCCTCCGCCCAGCACGGGCGGAGGCCGTCCTCGTCGGTGCCGTGCCGCGTCCCGCGGAGCCGCACTGCACCGGGCGGGCTCAGGCCGGGAAGATGACCCCGGCGAAGCGGACCAGGACCGTCCCGAAGAGCAGCACGAGCAGGGCGGCGGAGACGAACCACGCCCACTGCTCGGCGCCGCGCGCCACGCCGGCCGGCGCCGGCAGCACCCCGCCGCGCAGGTTGCGGGACGTGGTGTGCACCAGCAGGACGGTCTGCATCACCCACACGAGCATGCAGTACAGGCACAGGGCGTTGATCTCGAAGGTGGTCTGCCACCACAGCCACAGCACGAAGACCCAGCCGAGGGTCACCCCGATCTGCAGCCCCCACCAGTACCAGGCGGCGAACCGGGCACCCGCCAGCACCGCGAGCGCCACGGCCACGACGACCGCGTAGGCGACGATGCCGATGAAGGGGTTGGGGAAGCCGAAGGCCTCCGCCTGGGGCGTGCGCATCACGGTGCCGCAGGACAGCCACGAGTTGATGTCGCAGCTGGTGCGGTGGCCGGCGTCGAGGAAGAGCTGGAGCCGCTCGTACACCAGCGTGGCGGCACCGTAGAAGCCCAGGAGCCCGGTCACGAGGGCCACGAGGCCCCAGCGCCGGTCGGCGCGGGCGTCCGGGCCGCGGGACACGGCGGGGGAGTCATCGAGGGTGGGCGGAGTGGAGGTCACACGCCGATCCTAGGCGATGCGCCCCGATGCGCCCCCGGGGCTCTCCCGGCCCCGTGCCCGCGGGTTGCGGGCCGTGACGAGGCCAATCCGGCCCGCACCGGGGCGTCTGTGAGATACTGGCCACGGTCGAGCCCGCCCGTACGCGGGATCTCGGCCCAGTCGGACTTCGACCCCAGGTCGGCAGGACCCGCGGCTCTCATCGGATTGAGCGCGTCCGCCGCCGGCCCAAGACCGTTGCCCTCGTGAGCAGCGGCTCGAAGCCCCGGACTGGCTCGCTGCCGTCCCCGCCCGTTCGCGAGGTGTGCGGGACGCGACGGGTACGCACAGGACTTCTGGCCGCCGCGTGGACCCCCACCGGCGATACGCCGACCAAGCAGCTGCGGGGACCGGGTACGGACGGCGTACCGCGGCAGGAGCACAGCTGTATATGGATGCCGAACAGGTGAACCAGGCCGGGGCGCAGGACGCCCTGGACGCTGGTCAGGAGAACACATCGCACGACGCCCGCCGGGACCTCCCGGTGGCGGAGGCAACGGTGCAGGACACCGCTTACGAGACCCCGGGCCACGGGCCCGAGGAGCCGTCGGAGGACGCGCCGGCCGTGCCGGACGCCGTCCCGGAGGTCTCGGGCCACGTGCCCGAGGAGCCGTCGGAGGACGCGCGACTCGCTCCGGACGCCGTTCCGGAGGCCGGGCCCGACACGCCGGGCGACGTCCTCGGTGAGCCGTCGGAGGCCGCGCCGTCCGCGCCGGCCACCGGCGACGCCGCGGGGACCGACACCCTCGACATCGCGCCCGGGACCGCGGTCCCCGGCGACGAGCGCCCCGGTGCGGTGGCCCAGGAGGCCGCCGCGCCCGCGAACCCCGCGCCCGGCACGCCCGGTGCCGAGGAGGCCGCCGAGGGCGTCGAGCCCGCCGGCGAGACCGAGGACCTGGGCCCCGGGGCCCAGGCTCCGGCCGCCGACGCGCCGGCCGGAGCCGGGCAGGACTCCGCCCCGTCCGCCGAGGACGACGAGGCGGACACCGACGACGACAGGGAGCCGCGCACGGCGCCGGCCGCCGCGGTGACGGCGACCTCGCTGATGTTCCACGCCCCGGACCTCGACGAGCTGCGCGAGGCCGCTCAGCAGCGCGCCGCCCGCCGCCGGGAGGCGCGGCGCCGCCAGCAGGAGGAGAACGCCTCCGCCGAGGACCCGGGGGACGGCCCCGAGGAGCCGGACACGGCGGAGCTCGCCGACGAGGGCGAGGAGGCCGGCCAGGGGACCGGCGGGAGCGCCACCAGCCGCCGCCGTCGGCGCCGCCGCCGCGGCGAGGTCGACATGGAGCTCGTGGGCGGCAGCGACGACGACCCGCCCAACACGGTGACCCGGGTCCGGGCGCCCCGCGCCGCGGAGACCGCCACGGTCGACGAGGTCGTGGCCGTGAAGGGCTCCACACGGCTCGAGGCCAAGAAGCAGCGCCGGCGCGAATCCCGCCAGACGGGCCGCCGCCGCCAGGTGATCACCGAGGCCGAGTTCCTGGCCCGCCGCGAGTCGGTCGAGCGGCAGATGCTGGTCCGGCAGAAGGACAACCGGATTCAGATCGGCGTCCTCGAGGACGGCGTCCTGGCCGAGCACTTCGTCTCGCACACCCAGCAGGACTCCCTGATCGGCAACGTCTACGTGGGCAAGGTGCAGAACGTGCTGCCGTCCATGGAGGCCGCGTTCATCGACATCGGCCGGGGCCGCAACGCCGTGCTCTACGCCGGCGAGGTCAACTGGGACGCGTCGCGGCTCGAGGGCGGGCCGCGCCGGATCGAGGTCGCCCTGAAGTCCGGGGACTCGGTCCTGGTGCAGGTCACCAAGGACCCGGTGGGGCACAAGGGCGCCCGGCTCACGAGCCAGATCTCCCTGCCCGGCCGGTACCTGGTCTACGTCCCGGGCGGGTCGATGACCGGGATCTCCCGGAAGCTGCCCGACGTCGAGCGCGCCCGGCTGAAGAAGATCCTCAAGGACCGTCTGCCGGACGGGGCGGGCGTCATCGTGCGCACCGCCGCCGAGGGGGCCTCCGAGCAGGAGCTCACCCACGACATCAACCGGCTGCGTGCCCAGTGGGAGCAGATCCAGGAGCGGGCCGGGTCGACCAGGACGCTCGCGCCCGAGATGCTCTACGCGGAGCCGGACCTCACGATCAAGACGGTGCGCGACGTCTTCAACGAGGACTTCACCACCATGGTCGTCCAGGGCGACGAGGCGTGGGACAACATCGAGGCGTACGTGACCTACGTCGCACCGGACCTGCTCGACCGGCTCAAGAAGTGGGACGAGGACGAGGACCTGTTCGTGAACTACCGCGTGGAGGAACAGATCCAGAAGGCACTCGAGCGCAAGGTCTTCCTGCCCTCGGGCGGCTCGCTCGTCATCGACCGCACCGAGGCGATGACGGTGGTCGACGTGAACACCGGCAAGTTCACCGGCTCCGGGGGCAACCTCGAGGAGACCGTCACCAAGAACAACCTGGAGGCGGCCGAGGAGATCGTCCGGCAGCTGCGGCTGCGGGACATCGGCGGGATCATCGTGATCGACTTCATCGACATGGTCCTCGAGTCCAACCGGGACCTCGTGCTGCGCAGGCTGGTGGAGTGCCTGGGCCGGGACCGCACCAAGCACCAGGTGGCGGAGGTGACCTCGCTGGGCCTCGTGCAGATGACCCGCAAGCGCATGGGCACCGGCCTGCTGGAGGTGTTCTCCGAGCCGTGCGAGCACTGCGCCGGCCGCGGCGTGGTGGTCCATGACCACCCGCTCGAGGGCCGCTCCGGCGGCGCCACGGGCGAGTCCCGCGACCAGCGGCCGAACCGCACGGAGCGCAAGCGCGGCCGCGGGGGCCGCAGCGAGCAGCAGCCCGCCCGGACGGAGCAGCGCTCCGCCGAGGCCGATCCCGCGGAGAAGGCCAAGGCCGAGGCCGCGCGGACGGCGTTCGCGACGATCGCCGCCGCCACCCACCACGAGGAGGCGGCCGCGGACGAGCCGGAGCGCGCCGAGGAGGCCGCCCAGCCGGCGGAGTCCCGGCCCGAGGGCTCGGGGCGCTCCCGGAAGAAGCGCCGCGGCAAGCGCAGCCGCGGCCGCGGCCAGGGCGGGGACACCGCCGCCGAGCAGCAGCCGGAGGAGGGGGAGGACACCGCCCCGGCCGCCCCGGAGCAGATCCCCGCCGAGGGGGCGCCGGGCGAGCAGGGCTCGCGCCTGACCATCAACGGCGAGGTCATCGACCTGCCGCAGGGCCACGCCGTGGTCGTCGAGCCCGCCGAGGCCCGGCCGCTGAGCCTGGACTCCCTCGCGGAGGTCGTCGGGCAGAGGGGGCCGGACGCCGGCTCCGCCGCCCCGGAGGCCGCCGCCGAGACGATCACCGGTGCGGATGACGCCGCGGAGAGGACCGCTGCTGCGGCGGAGGCCTCGGCCCAGGAGCCCGTGGCACAGGAGCGCACGGAGCGGCAGGCGCCCGCCCCGGCCGCGGCGGTTGTCGCGGAGCAGGCGGGCGTCGAGCCCGTGCGGCCCCGGCGGCGCTCCCGGCGGGCCTCGGCCCCGGCGGCGCGGACCGGCGAGGCCGAGGTGACCGCCGGCCAGGCGGCCGCCGCGGAGGGCGCCCGGCACGAGGCGAAGACCGTCGCCCAGCGCGCCCCGGAGGACCCCTCCCGCCGGGCGCCGACCGTCGTCGGCGTCGGCGTCAAGGCCGAGGACCTCACCAGCGGCCGGCCCGCCGACCGGGGCTGACCCGCCCCGCCGAGCAGCACCACGGAGGACCCCGACCGGCACGGTCGGGGTCCTCCGCCGTCATACGCTCCGCGTCCCTGTCGGACCGTGCTCGGCCCGGGTAGCGTGGTCGCACGACACGCGGGCCGCCCGACCGGGCCGATCCGTCGGATCCGCGGCCCGCAGCGCCGAGGGGATGGCCATGAGCAGCAAGCAGATCGTACTCACCGCCGGCACCGAGCTCTTCGGCGATCGGGACCTCACGGCCGTCGACCGGCACTGGGCCCCGGACTACCGGCAGCACTCCGCGCTGGCGCCCGACGGCCGCGAGGGACTCCGGGGCATGTTCCAGCAGCTGCCCCCAGATTTCCGGTTCGAGCCCCTGCGGATGCTCGAGGACGGGGACATGGTCGCGGTCCACTGCGTGTACCACGGCTTCGGCCCGGACCCGGTGGTGGCGGTGGACGTCTTCCGCGTGCAGGACGGGCGGATCGCCGAGCACTGGGACGCGCTGGCCCCGCTGCCCGGAGGAGCCGCCGGCAGGCACCGGATCGACGGACCCACGGAGATCACTGGTTACGAGCACACCGCCGTCAACAAGGCGCTACTCACCGAGTGGGTGCACGAACGGCTCATCGGCGCGGACCGGGACTCCCTCGAGGAGCTGGCCCGCGACCCGCGCTACGTGGAGCACGGCCCCGGCCCGGACGCCCGCCTCGCCCGGCACACCCTGCACCGTGTGCTCGGCGAGGGCGACCTCGTCCTCACCGTCACCGAGGCCCTGCTCGAGCTCGGCGGCGAGGGGGCCGGTGACCCGGTCCCGGCCGGCTGCTACGACCTCTGGTGGGTGGCGGACGGGCGGATCCTCGAGCACTGGGGGGTCGTCCAGCCCGTGCCGGAGCGGATGCCGCACGGCAACGGCTTCTTCTGATTCGACGGCCCCCCGCCCCCTCGGACCTGGCCCGTCCGCGTCCCCGGCTCCCGCACGACGACTAGACTGGCAGGACACCAGACACGGGGTGCCGCACGAGCGGCTGAGAACACACCCGTCGAACCTGATCTAGCCAGTACTAGCGAAGGGATGTCGCAGATGCGCGATGCCGTACCCCCGTCCGCCCGCACACCAGGACCCGGGAGGCCGGTGCCGCCGGACCCCGTGCTCGCCGAGGACGCCGCCGCGGCCCTGGAGGACCTGCGCGCCGCGGCGCCTCTGGTGCAGTGCATCACCAACGCCGTGGTCACCAACTTCACCGCCAACGTGCTGCTCGCCGTGGGCGCCTCCCCGGCGATGACCGACATCCAGGGCGAGGGCGGGGTCTTCGCGGAGCTCGCCGACGGCCTCCTCGTCAACACCGGCACACCCACCGCCGAGCAGCGCGGCGCCGCCTACGAGGCCGTCGGGGCCCGGCGCCGCGCGGGCCGGGCCTGGGTCCTGGACCCGGTCGCGGTGGGTGCCCTGCCCGTGCGCACGGCGCTGGCCCGCGACCTGCTCGGGTTCGAGCCGGCGATCGTGCGCGGCAACGCCTCCGAGGTCATGGCCCTCGCCGGCGGCGCCGGCGGCCGCGGCACGGACGCGACCCACGGCGTCGACGCGGCCCGGCACGCCGCCGCCGCGCTCGCCGAGCGGGCCGGCTCGGCGGTGGCCGTGTCCGGGCCCGTGGACCTCGTGCGCTCCCCGGACGGCACCGTGGTCCGGGTGCCGCACGGCACGCCCCTGCTGACCCGCATCACCGGCGGCGGGTGCGCCCTGGGCGCCCTCATGGCCGCGTTCACCGCCGTGCGCACGGACCCGGCCGCCGCGGCGGTGGCCGCCACCACGGTGTACACCCTCGCGGCCGAGGACGCGGCCGCCGACTCCGCCGGGCCCGGCTCCTTCGCCGTGGCGCTGCTGGACCGGTTGCATGCCGTCACCCCGGAGGGGATCGCCGCCCGGGCGGAGCTCGTGCGCGAGGAGGGCGCCCGATGAGCCCGCGCCTCGACCCCGCGGCCCTGGCCCTGCACCTGGTGACGGACACCGCCCTGAGCGCCCCCCGGACGGTCCCGGACGTCGTGGCGGCCGCCGTGTGCGGGGGAGCCACCATGGTCCAGGTGCGGGAGAAGGACGCCCCGGTCCGTGAGCTCGTCGCCCTGCTGACGGCCGTGGCCGAGCGCGTGGGCCGGCAGGTGCCCGTGCTCGTGGACGACCGCGCCGACGTGTACCTCGCCGCCCGCGCGGCCGGCGCCCCCGTGGCCGGCGTGCACGTGGGCCAGTCGGACCTGCCCGTGGCGCTCGCCCGGGAGATCTGCGGCCCGCACGCCGTGCTCGGCCTCAGCGCCGCCACGGCGGAGGAGCTCGATACTGCCGCCGCACTGCCGGCCGGGACGGTCGACTACCTGGGCGTCGGGGCGGTGCGGGCGACCCGCACCAAGCCCGACCACCCTGAGCCGCTGGGCGTCGAGGGCTTCGCCCGCGCCGCGGCCCGCACGGCCCTGCCCTGCCTGGCCATCGGCGGGGTGCGGGTCGAGGACGCCCCCGGCCTGCGCGCCGCCGGCGCCGCGGGGCTGGCCGTGGTCTCCGGGATCTGCGCCGACCCGGACCCCGCGGCCGCGGCCGCCCGCTACCTGCGGGCCTTCACCGCCGTGCCCGCCGGGGGGGTGGCCCCGTGACCGCCCGCGTGCCCCGCGTCCTGGCCATCGCCGGCACCGACCCCACGGGCGGGGCCGGCCAGCACGCGGACCTCAAGTCGATCGCCGCGATGGGCGGCTACGGGATGAGCGCCGTCACCGCCGTCGTCGTCCAGAACACCGTGGGCGTGCGCGACATCCACGTCCCGCCGGTCGAGTTCCTCTCGGCACAGCTGGACGCGGTCGCCGAGGACGTCGAGATCGACGCCGTCAAGATCGGGATGCTCGGGTCCGTGCCGGTCATCGAGGCCGTCACCCGGTGGCTCGGGACCCATCGGCCGCCGGTCGTGGTCCTGGACCCCGTCATGGTCGCGACCTCCGGGGGCCGCCTGCTGGAGCGCGAGGCCGAGGACGCCCTGCGCTCGATGCTCGGCCTCGCCGACCTGATCACCCCGAACCTGCAGGAGCTCGCCGTACTCGCCGGGGAGGACACGGCGGCGTCGTGGGACGAGGCCCTCGCGCAGGGCCACCGCGTGGCCCGCGCCCACGGCACCCTGGTGCTCGTCAAGGGCGGGCACCTCACGGGGGACCGGACGCCCGACGCCCTCGTGGGCCCGGACGCCCCCGAGCCCCTCGTGGCGTTCGACGGCGCCCGCGTGCCCACCGAGAACTCCCACGGCACCGGGTGCTCCCTCTCCTCGGCCCTGGCCACCCTCCAGGCCCGGCACGGGGACTGGCCCCGGAGCCTGCGGATCGCCCGGGACTGGCTGCGCGGGGCCCTGGAGGCCGCCGGGGACCTCGAGGTGGGCCACGGCAGCGGGCCCGTCCACCACTTCCACCACGTCCAGGACGCCCTCGAGAGCTGGGGCACGGCGCCGGAGCGGTTCAGCGACGAGCTGTGGGAGGCCTCCGCGGCCGTGCGGCGGGAGATCGAGGAGCTCGAGTTCGTCCGCCTCCTCGGCGACGGCCGGCTGGAGCCGGACCGCTTCCTCGCCTACCTCGACCAGGACCTGCAGTACCTCGACGGCTACAGCCGGGCGCTGGCCCTGCTGGCCGCCAGGGCGCCCGACGAGGAGCAACGGCTGTTCTTCGCCGCCGGCGCTGTGTCCTGCACCGAGACCGAGGCGCAGCTGCACCGGGCCCGGCTGCGGCACGCCGGGGACGGCGGCGCCGGGGCCGGCGGTGCCCGGGACGGCCTAGGCGAGGTGACGCGGCGCTACACCACGTTCCTGCTCGCGGCCACCGCCGCCGAGCCCTACCCGGTGGGCCTGGCCGCCGTGCTGCCGTGCTACTGGGTCTACGCGGACGTGGGCCGGCACCTGAACGAGCTCGCCGCGGCCGACGGGGCCGACGGGCACCCCTACGCGGACTGGCTGGCCACGTACGCGGACGAGGGGTTCCAGGAGGCCACCCGCACGGCCCGCCGGCTGCTCGACGACGCCGCCCGGGCGGCCCCGGCGGACGTCCGGGCGAGGATGCGGGAGGTGTTCCTGGAGGCCTGCGCGCTCGAGCGGGACTTCTTCGCCGCGCCGGTGGCGGAGCGCCGGTTGGCGGGCGCTGACCGGATCGAGTAGTCTTGATCTTCGGTGCCCTGCCGGTGCGCGCGTGTAAAAACTCGACACCCCACCTGGCGGCACATGCGGGTGCAGTTCCTGAATTGCGGCGAACCTGCGCTGACCTCGGCCTAGTCCCACGGGCCGGTCACCGTCAGCTCGTCTCAACGTCGTTGGTCCTGACAGGTATGCGCTCGACCCACACTGTTTACACATGACGTCGAGAGAAGTGAGTTCCCAAGTGGTGTACGCGATTGTCCGCGCTGGCGGCCGCCAGGAAAAGGTTTCCGTCGGAGACCTCGTTACCCTTGACCGCGTCGCCGGCGGAGCAGGCAGCACCATCGAGCTCCCTGCCCTGCTGCTGGTCGACGGGGACAAGATCACCTCGGATGCCCAGACCCTGGCGAGCGTCAAGGTCACGGCCGAGATCGTCGAGAACCTCCGCGGTCCCAAGATCTCCATCCAAAAGTTCAAGAACAAGACCGGCTACAAGAAGCGCCAGGGCTTCCGTGCCGAGCTGACCACCGTGAAGGTGACCGGCATCGACGCCTGACCGGCCCGGTCCCCGTCCAGACTCCACCAGCCAGTAAAGACCCGAAGGTAGGCACACCTCATGGCACACAAGAAGGGCGCGAGCTCCACTCGCAACGGTCGCGACTCCAACGCGCAGTACCTCGGCGTGAAGCGCTTCGGCGGCCAGACCGTCAACGCCGGCGAGATCCTCGTCCGGCAGCGCGGCACGCACTTCCACCCCGGCCTCAACGTCGGCCGCGGTGGCGACGACACCCTGTTCGCCCTGGCCGCCGGTCAGGTCGAGTTCGGCACCCGCCGGGGCCGCAAGGTCGTCAACATCCAGGCTGCCGCAGAGTAGTCCACAGGGCCGGCGCTGCCGGCCCCGGTGCGGGTCACAACCCGCACCACCCATGTTTGGTCTGTAGAGGGTGGGTGCGTCCAGCGCCCGCCCTCTACAGTCTTAACGTGGCCCGTCCGTTCTTGAACCAGAGGAGTTCCCCGTGGCCAGTTTCGTCGACCGCGTCGTCCTGCACGTCTCCGGCGGCTCCGGCGGGCACGGCTGCGTGTCCATCCGCCGCGAGAAGTTCAAGCCGCTCGGCGGGCCGGACGGCGGCAACGGGGGGGACGGCGGCAGCGTTGTGCTCCGCGTGGACGGCCAGACCACCACGCTGCTGAACTACCACCACGCCCCGCACCAGTCCGCTCCCAACGGCGGACCCGGCAAGGGCGACCTCCGCCACGGGCACAAGGGCGAGGACCTCGTGCTGTCCGTCCCCGACGGCACCGTGGTCAAGGACCAGGACGGCAACGTCCTGGCCGACCTCGTGGGCCAGGGCTCCGAGTTCGTGGCCGCCCCCGGCGGGCAGGGCGGACTGGGCAACGCCGCGCTGGCCTCGGTCAAGCGCAAGGCCCCCGGCTTCGCGCTCCTCGGCACGCCGGGCTCGGCCCGGGACGTGGTCCTGGAGCTGAAGTCCATCGCAGACATCGCTTTGGTCGGCTACCCCTCCGCCGGCAAGTCCAGCCTGATCGCCGCGATCAGCGCCGCCCGCCCCAAGATCGCCGACTACCCGTTCACCACGCTCGTCCCGAACCTCGGCGTGGTGGAGGCCGGGGACGTGCGCTACACCGTGGCGGACGTCCCCGGCCTGATCCCCGGCGCCTCCGAGGGCAAAGGCCTGGGGCTGGAGTTCCTCCGCCACGTCGAGCGCTGCGCCGCCCTCGTGCACGTCCTCGACTGCGCGACCCTCGAGCCCGGGCGGGACCCGGTCTCCGATCTCGAGACGATCGAGGCGGAGCTCGCCGGCTACGCCGTCGACGGCGACCTCGACGGCGGCCAGGCGGTGCCGCTCAACGATCGGCCCCGGCTCGTGGTGCTGAACAAGATCGACGTCCTCGAGGCCCGGGAGCTCGCCGAGTTCGTGCGGCCCGAGCTCGAGTCCCGCGGCTACCGCGTGTTCGAGATCTCCACCGCCTCCCACGAGGGGCTGCGGGCGCTGACCTTCGCCATGGGCGAGGTCGTGCAGGAGGCCCGGGCGGCCCGCCCCGCACCGGCGGAGGCCCCGCGGGTCGTGCTGCGCCCCAAGGGGGTGCGCGGGCCGGAGTTCACCATCACCCGGGAGGAGCGCAACCTCGAGCCGCTGTGGCATGTGCGCGGCGACAAGCCCGACCGGTGGATCCTGCAGACCGACTTCAACAACGAGGAGGCCGTCGGCTACCTCGCCGACCGGCTCGCGAAGCTCGGTGTCGAGACGGAGCTGTTCAAGCAGGGCGCCCGGCCCGGCGACGCCGTGCTCATCGGTCCCGAGGACGACGGCGTGGTCTTCGACTGGGAGCCCACGATGGTCGGCGGCGCCGAGCTGCTGGCCGGGCCCCGCGGCACCGACCTGCGCTTCGCCGACATCGACCGTCCCACCCGCGAGCAGAAGCGCCAGCAGTACCAGGACCGCAAGGACGCCAAGGCCGCCGCCCGCGCCGAGCTCGAGGCCGAGCGCTCCGCCGGGGTGTGGACCGAGTCGGTCGACGCCCGGCGCGGCGAGGCCCCGGCCGGCACCGACGACTGAGCCCGCCCGCGGGGCGGACCGCGACCGCACGTGCCGGGCGCCCCGCGGCCACCACCCGACGACCGACCCGACACACCGACTGACCCGACACACCGACGACGCCCACCGGACGAGGGAGACGCCCAGGATGAACGAGCAGACGAACGAGATCGACGTCGAGCAGCTCGAGGAGGTCGCGGAGAAGTCCGCGGTCCAGCTCAGCAGCGAGAACCGCGGCAAGAACCGGCGCAGCCCCATCGAGCGCCGCGAGGACATCCCGCGCGCCCACCGCGTGGTGGTCAAGGTCGGCTCGTCCTCGCTGACGTCCATCGAGAGCTCGATCGACGAGCAGGCCGTGCGGATGATCGTGGACGCCCTCGGCGAGACGAAGGCCCGCGGCATCGAGCTCGTGTTCGTGTCCTCGGGCGCCATCACGGCCGGCCTGGCGCCTCTGGGGCTGTCCCGGCGGCCGAAGAACCTGGCCGGCAAGCAGGCGGCCGCCGCCGTGGGCCAGGGTCTGCTCATGGGCCGCTACATCGAGTCCTTCGCCCGCTACGGCGTCACGGTGGGCCAGGTGCTGGTCACCGCCGAGGACCTGATGCGGCGCAGCCACTACAAGAACACCCACCGCCAGATCGAACGGCTCCTGGACTTCGGGGTGCTGCCCATCGTCAACGAGAACGACGCCGTGTCCAGCCAGGAGATCAAGTTCGGCGACAACGACCGGATCGCCGCCCTGATCGCCCACCTGATCAAAGCCGACGTCCTGCTGCTGCTCTCCGACGTCGACGCCCTCTACACCATGGACCCCCGCAAGGGCGGGGAGCGGATCCCGGTGGTGAACGACCCCATCAAGGACCTCGAGGGCGTGCAGATCGGGTCGGTCGGGCGCGCCGGCGTCGGCTCCGGCGGCATGGTCACCAAGGTCCAGGCGGCCCGGATCGCCGCGGCCTCGGGCATCCCCGCGCTCGTCACCTCGGCGCAGAACATCACTCGCGCCCTGGACGGCGAGGACGTCGGCACCTGGTTCGCGACCTCCGGCGGGCGGCGCAACGTCCGGCTGCTGTGGCTGGCCCACCTCGCGGACATCAAGGGCTCCCTGACCTTGGACCCGGGCGCCGTCGAGGCGATCCGCGACCGCAACTCCCTGCTGGCCGCCGGGGTCACCGGCGTGTCCGGGACCTTCGAGGCGGGGGAGCCCGTCTCGCTGCGGGACCAGGAGGGCAAGGAGATCGCCCACGGGCTCAGCAACTACTCCTCGGACGAGATCCCGCCGATGCTCGGCAAGTCCACCTCCGTGCTGGCGGAGGAGCTCGGGGACGACTACAGCCGGGAGCTCGTGCACGTGGACAACCTCGTGGTCCTGCGCGCCCGCGGCGCACGGACTAAACTGAAGAAATGACTTCCGCCGCACACGATTCCGTGACCACCGACGAAGCCACCCGCACGACCGGCAAGGCGGTCGTGACCGACACCGGTGTCATCGCCACCTTCGGGGAGGACCCCGTCGCCGGCGTCGCCGCGATGGCCGACGACGCCCGGGACTCCGCCCGCGTCCTGGGCCGCGCCACCCGGGCCTGGAAGGACCGGGCGCTGCTCGCCATCGCCGACCGCATCGAGCGCAAGCGGGACGTGGTGCTCGCCGCGAACGCCAAGGACCTCGAGCGCGGCCGCGTGAACGGGACCTCCACGGCCCTCCTGGACCGGCTCAAGCTGGACGCCGAGCGGATCACCGGCCTGGCCGAGAGCCTGCGCGAGCTCGCCGCGCTGCCCGACCCCGTGGGCGGGTTCGTCCGCGGCAGCACCCTGCCCAACGGCCTGCGGATGCGCCAGGTGCGCGTGCCGATGGGCGTGGTCGGCGCCATATACGAGGCCCGCCCCAACGTGACCGTGGACATCGCCGGGATCGCCTTGAAGTCCGGCAACGCGGTGCTGCTGCGCGGCGGCTCGGCCGCGGAGGAGTCCAACCGGGCCCTCGTGGGCATCATCCGGGACTCCCTGGCCGACGTGAAGCTGCCCGTGGACTGCGTCCAGAGCGTCGACGAGTACGGCCGCGAGGGCGCGAACGCGCTCATGGCGGCCCGCGGGAAGGTCGACGTCCTCATCCCGCGCGGCGGGCACGGTCTGATCCAGTCCGTCGTGCAGAACGCCAAGGTCCCCGTCATCGAGACCGGCGAGGGCAACGTCCACCTCTTCGTCGACCACTCGGCGTCGAAGAAGATGGCCGTGGACGTGGTCGTCAACTCCAAGACCCACCGCACGAGCACGTGCAACACCACGGAGACCCTCCTGCTGCACCGCGGCTTCGAGCACGGGGCCGCGGTGCTCGCGGCCCTCGACCGGGCCGGCGTCACGCTGCACGTGGACGAGCGGGCCGAGGCCCTGCTGCCGGCCGGCAGCCACCACCTGCGCGCCACCGACGAGGACTGGGACACCGAGTACCTGTCCATGGACCTGGCCGTGAAGGTGGTGGACTCCCTGGACGAGGCGCTCCAGCACATCGACCGGTGGTCCACCCGGCACACCGAGGCGATCGTGACCAACGACCTCGCCTCCGCCGAGCGGTTCGTCGCCGAGATCGACGCCGCCGCGGTCATGGTCAACGCCTCCACCCGCTTCACCGACGGCGGCCAGCTGGGTCTCGGCGCCGAGATCGGCATCTCCACCCAGAAGATGCACGCGCGCGGACCCATGGGCCTGGAGGAGCTGACCACCACGAAGTGGATCGTCCAGGGCGACGGGCACGTCCGCGCCTGAGCCCCGGACGCGGCGGGCCCGCCGCGGATTCAGTACGATGAGAGCCGTCCGGGCCAGCCGGCCGAGGCGGCAGGGCCGTCCACCGACCACCCGCCGCCACGTCGGCGACAGAAGGGATCCCCATGTTCCAGCAGACCGTCACCACCGTCCTCGCAGCCGCCGAGGGCGGGCACGCCGCCGCCGAGGCCGGAGTTCCCCCGTGGGTCTGGGGCGCCTCCGTGTTCGTCGTGCTGATCGGCCTCATGGTGGTGACGCTCTCCTTCGCGAACCGGGGCCTCAGCCCGGAGGTCGGACAGCACCAGGACCCCGCCGACCTGCCCGCGGACGAGCGAGCCATGCTCGACGAGTACGCGGCCAAGCGGCACGGCTGAGCCGGGGAACCCCACCGTCGTGACGACCGCTCCGCAGGACACCGCCGCCCGGACCCGGGACCTGCCCCTGACGGGCACGGCCGTCCCGCCCCGGCGGCCGGGCCGCACCCGGCTCGGCGTCATGGGCGGGACGTTCGACCCCATCCACCACGGCCACCTCGTGGCCGCCTCCGAGGTGGCGGGGGAGTTCGACCTCGACGAGGTTGTGTTCGTCCCGACCGGGCACCCCTGGCAGAAGGCCGCCGGGGCGGTGAGCCCCGCGGAGCACCGCTACCTCATGACGGTGATCGCCACGGCCTCCAACCCGCGGTTCACGGTCAGCCGGGTGGACATCGAGCGCGACGGCCCCACGTTCACGGTCGACACCCTGCGGGACCTGAAGCGGCAGCGCCCGGAGGCGGACCTGTTCTTCATCACGGGCGCGGACGTCATGGCGGAGATCCTGACGTGGAAGGGCGCCGAGGAGCTCTGGCAGCTCGCGCACTTCGTCGGGGTCACCCGGCCGGGCCACGATCTGGCCGCGCCCGTGGGCTCCCGCGGCGTGAACCTGCTCGAGGTGCCTGCGATGGCGATCTCCTCCACGGACTGCCGCGCCCGCGTGGCCGAGCACAAGCCCGTCTGGTACCTGGTGCCCGACGGCGTGGTGCAGTACATCAACAAGTACGGCCTCTACCTCGGACCCGAGGACGGGACGACGACGGACCACGTCGGCGCCCGCGGCGTCTCGGCGAAGGCACCCTGATGGCCGGCGAGGAGGAGGTGCGGGACGGCGCCGCACCGGACCCCGACCGGACCCCGGCGCCGCTGCCGGCGCCCTCCGGACCGGCCCCCATCATCGACCTCGGTGGGGACGGCGTGCCGGTCCGTCCCGTCAAGCCCCTCGGGCCGCGGCGGCTGGCCCGCCTGCAGCGCGAGCTGGCCGAGCGCGCCCGTGAGCTCGAGGAGGCCGGCGCCGGCCCCGCGGACCCCGAGCTGCTCGAGAAGCAGCGCCGGTTCGCGGAGCTCGCCGCCCAGGCCGGTGCCGCGCAGGCAGACCCGGGCGCGGGCACCGCGGTCCGCGAGCCGGTGGTGGCTCCGGAGGCCCCGGCGCCCGGCTCCGCACAGCTCGTCCCGGGGCAGCCCGCTCCGGCCCTGCGTCCCGCGGGGGCGCCGGAGGACCCGCGGGATCCGTTCGAGCAGATCACCGTCGTGTTCCCCGGCGGCGGCCCGGACGGGCCGGACGGGCACGTGTCCCACGACCCGGTGCACGTCGACCCGGCCCTGTTCAGCAACCGGCTCGCCCCGGAGGACCTGGCGGCGCTCACGCACATCGAGATCGTCGCGCCCAGGGATCCCGAGCACCACGGCTCCACGCCGGTCGCGCCCGCCGGGACCGGTGACCACGAGGAGCACGGGCACGCGGAGGACCCACCGGCGGCTCCGCCGGGGGCCGTTCCGCCCGGGCCCGCGGCGTCGTGGCCCGCGGCCGAGGACGATCCGCCGGCCGCCCCCGTGCCGGCCAGCACCGCCGAGGGGCTCGAGCTGCTGGAGCCCCGGGAGTACCGCCGCCGCACGAGCGTCGCCTGGTGGTTCCTGCTGCTGGCGGTGCTCGCGGCCCTCGCCGTCGTGCTCGTGCTGTTCGTGCTCTGAGCACCCCGCCGGCTCCACCGCACCGACCGTTCCTGCACCACCCGTTCCTGCACGACTCGTCCACTCCATCCGTCCCCACGGGACGGGACCTCCGGTTCGCCGGGAAAGGATCCTCCTTGACTGTCAACGATCTCTCCCTCTCCATCCTCCAGGTCGCGGCCGCCGCCGCGGACGCCAAGCAGGCCCACGACATCGTGGCCCTCGACGTCAGCGAGGCCCTGGGCATCACCGACGCCTTCCTCGTCGCCTCCGCCTCCAACGAGCGGCTCGTCAACGCCGTGGTCGACGAGATCGAGGAGAAGCTCGTCGAGCGCCTCGAGCTGCGCCCGATCCGCCGCGAGGGCCGCTCCGAGGGGCGCTGGGTGCTCCTGGACTACGGCGACGTCGTGATCCACGTGCAGCACGACGAGGACCGGGCGTTCTACGCCCTCGAGCGGCTGTGGCGGGACAGCCCCGTGGTGGACCTCGGACCGCTCTCCGGCCAGCCCGCCGTGGCCCCCGCCACCGACGATTTGCCTGGAGCCTGATCGGCTGTCTACTATGAATGCGTTGCCCAGCGAGGCGCTGAAACAACCGAAAAAGGGTGACTGAGAAGGAGCCCGCGAAGGTTGTGATAGTGTCTCCGAGGTAACGACCTGGGGCTGTGGCGCAGCTGGTAGCGCATTTGCATGGCATGCAAAGGGTCAGGGGTTCGAGTCCCCTCAGCTCCACCAGGACGAGAGAGCCCGTTCCGCATCGCGCGGGGCGGGCTCTTTCGCTTTTTCCCAGCTTCCTTCTCTTCCGTTCGTTGACGCGTCCTGTTAGCGTCGGCACCACCGGCGGCCGTCCTCCGTGACCTGGGTCACAGCGAGATCGAGGCCACAGCGTGGGGAGTTCCGTCGGGGACAAGGGCGTCGACGGTGCTGACCCGCCGTGGACTCCCGTGACGGACATCCACCACGGAAGAGGTCATGATGGCAGGGAACAGAGCGGTCGCCTACAAGGGTCCCGGCAAGGTCGAGGTCATCGACACCGAGTACCCAGAGTTCGATCTCAAGGACGCGCCGGGGATCAACCCGGCCAACATCGGCCGGAAGGTTCCGCACGGAGTCATCCTCCGGACCGTGGCCACCAACATCTGCGGCTCGGACCAGCACATGGTCCGCGGGCGCACCACCGCCCCGACGGATCTGGTCCTCGGTCACGAGATCACGGGCGAGGTCATCGAGTGCGGGCCGGACGTCGAGTTCATCAAGGTCGGGGACATCGTCTCCGTCCCCTTCAACATCTCCTGCGGGCGGTGCCGCAACTGCAAGGAGCGCAAGACCGGGATCTGCCTCAACGTGAACCCGGACCGGCCGGGCTCCGCCTACGGCTACGTGGACATGGGCGGCTGGGTCGGCGGTCAGGCCGAGTACGTGCTGGTGCCCTACGCGGACTGGAACCTGCTGAAGTTCCCGGACCGGGACCAGGCCCTGGAGAAGATCATGGACCTGACCATGCTCTCCGACATCCTGCCCACCGGCTACCACGGCGTGGTCACGGCCGGGGTGGGCGTGGGCTCGACCGTCTACATCGCCGGTGCCGGACCGGTGGGCCTGGCCGCGGCGGCCTCGGCGCACCTGCTGGGGGCCGCGGTGGTGATCGTGGGCGACATGAACGAGCAGCGCCTGGCCCAGGCCCGCAGCTTCGGCTGTGAGACCGTGGACGTCTCGAAGGGCTCGCCCGCCGAGCAGATCGAGCAGATCCTGGGTGTCCCGGAGGTCGACTGCGGCGTGGACGCCGTCGGCTTCGAGGCCCGTGGGCACGGCAAGGACGCCTCGCACGAGGCCCCGGCCACCGTGCTCAACTCCCTGATGGACATCACCGCCGCCGGCGGGGCGCTGGGCATCCCGGGCCTGTACGTCACCGGGGATCCCGGAGCCGTGGACGAGGCAGCGAAGAAGGGGTCCCTGTCGATCAGCCTCGGCACGGGATGGGCGAAGTCGCTGTCCTTCACCACGGGGCAGTGCCCGGTGATGAAGTACAACCGGCAGCTGATGATGGCGATCCTGCACGACAAGATCCAGATCGCCAAGGCCGTCAACGCCAAGGCCATCCCGCTGGAGGAGGCGCCGCAGGGCTACGCCGAGTTCGACGCCGGGGCGGCCACCAAGTACGTGCTCAACCCCAACGGCTACATCAAGAACTAGCCCGCGGACCCCGACCACCTGCGGGGCGGGCCGCACCGGACCCCCGGCGCGGCCCGCCCCGCGGGCGCCGCCGTGTCCGCGGTGGGCCCTGTGGAAGACTGGGCGCATGGCCAAGAAATCCAGCAGCTCGGAGCTCAAGCAGACCGTCGACCAGGTCACCGAGGAAGCCATCAACGTCGGCTACCGCCTCGAGCAGCGGCTCCACCGGTTCCGGCAGCGGCGCGCCGAGGCCCGCGGGGACATCCCGGTCATGGTGGCCTTCGAGGGCTACGGCTCCGAGCACCACGTGCGGGTCCTGGGCCGTGCCCTGCTGAAGACCCGGGGGCTCATCGAGTCCACCGACCAGAGCGCCGAGTCCATCCGCGGCTGGCGCTCGTTCACCTCCGTGCCCATCGCCTTCGCCCACGTCAACATCTGGATCGACGAGTTCGAGTTCCACCTGGTGGCCGACAAGGGCGGGGTGGTCGACGTCGACCTGCAGGTGTCCCTGGCCCCCGGCGAGCACACCGTGTGGATGCAGACGGAGGGCTCCGAGACGGTCGAGTCCCGTGTGTTCATCGTGGCCGACGAGCAGCGCATCGGGGTGGTCTCCGACATCGACGACACCGTCATGGTCACGGCCCTGCCCCGGCCCATGCTGGCCGCCTGGAACTCGTTCGTGCTCAACGAGCACGCCCGCACGCCCACCCCCGGGATGGCGGTCATGATGGACCGGCTGCTGCACCGCCACCACGAGGCGCCGTTCCTCTACCTCTCCACGGGGGCGTGGAACGTGGCGCCCACCCTCCGCCGCTTCCTCACGCGCAACGCCTACCCGGCCGGGGCCCTGCTGCTCACCGACTGGGGACCCACCACGGACCGGTGGTTCCGGGCCGGGGCCGCGCACAAGGTGCAGAACCTCGAGCGGCTGGCCCGCAACTTCCCCCACGTGCGCTGGATCCTCATCGGCGACGACGGCCAGCACGACCCCGAGATCTACAGCGGCTTCGTGCACCGCTATCCCGAGCACGTGGCCGCCATCGTGATCCGCAACCTGTCCCCGGCGGAGGCCGTGCTGGCCGGCACCCCGCTGGTCAACGAGGAGCGGCGGGTCACCATCCCCGAGGGCACGCTGTGGATCGAGGGCAACGACGGCGCCTCGATCTCGCGGCAGCTCGCGGAGCACGGCCTGCTCTGACCGGCCGCCCGCCCCGACCGGCGGCCCGCTTCGGCTACGAGCCTGCTCGGACCGAGGGCCTGTTCCGGCCGGCGGCCCGCCCCGGACCGTCCGTCGGGACCCGGCGGGCTGTGGCGTCCGAGCCGGGCCCTACCCTGGACCCATGACCAGGACCCGCAGCACCCTCCCCGCCCCCGCACCGGCAGACACCTCGGCGGACTTCCCGGCCGTGGACGCCGCCGTCGCCGGTGCCCGGGCGGCCTTCGTGCCCGACGTCGACCTCGCGACCCGGCTGGACCGGCTGCACCGGCTCGAGGACCTCGTGCGGGAGAACCGGACGGTGCTCGAGGAGGCGCTGGCCACCGACCTCGGCAAGCCCCCGGCGGAGGCGTGGCTGACCGAGCTCGGCTTCACCCTCGAGGAGATCGCCGGCATCCGCAAGGAGCTCGGCCGCTGGATGACCCCGGCCCGCGTCCCCGTCCCGCTGAGCCTCGCCCCGGCCAGCTCCCGCGTGGAGCACCAGCCGCTCGGGACCGTGCTCGTGATGGCGCCGTGGAACTATCCCGTCCAGCTCGTCCTGAGCCCGCTGGCGGGAGCGCTCGCCGCCGGCAACACCGTCGTCGTCAAGCCCTCCGAGGTCTCCGCGACCGTCTCCGGGGTGCTGGCCGAGCTGCTCGAGCGCTACCTGGGGGACTGCGTGCGCGTGGTCGAGGGCGGCGTACCGGAGACCACGCGGCTGCTCGAGCACCGCTTCGACCACGTCTTCTACACCGGCAACGGGACGGTGGCCCGGATCGTGATGGCCGCCGCGGCCCGGCACCTGACCCCGGTGACCCTCGAGCTGGGCGGGAAGTCCCCGGTCTGGGTGGACGGCTCGACCGACCTGCGCACCGCCGCCCGGCGGATCGTGTGGGGGAAGTTCCTCAACGCCGGCCAGACCTGCGTGGCCCCGGACCACGTGCTCGGCACCCCGGAGACGCTCGCCGCCCTCGAACCGGAGCTCCTGCGGGCCGTGGAGGAGCATTACGGCGAGGACCCGTCCCGCAGCGACTCCTACGGGCGGATTGTCACCGGGCGCCACCTCGACCGGCTGGTGGGGCTCCTGGAGCAGGTCCCCGCCCACGACGTCGTCTGCGGCGGGACGGCCGAGCCGGGGGAGCGCTACCTCGCGCCCACGGTGGTGCGCTCCGCCCCGGACGGCCCGCTCATGGCTGAGGAGCTCTTCGGTCCCGTCCTGCCCCTGGTCCCGGTCGCCTCCGCGGAGCACGCCGTCGAGCTGATCACCGCCGGGGACAAGCCGCTGGCCCTCTACGTGTTCTCCGAGGAGCGGTCGGTGAAGGAGCTGTTCCGCCGGCGCACGTCCTCTGGCGGACTGTCCTTCAACGCCCCGCTGCTGCACCTGACCAGCCCCGAGCTGCCGTTCGGCGGCGTGGGGGAGAGCGGCACCGGCGCCTACCACGGGAAGTTCTCGTTCACCACGTTCTCCCACGCGCGCGCGGTCCTGGACAAGCCGCTCGCCCCCGATACGCTGCGGGTCGCCTACCCGCCCTACCGGGGTCTGCGGGCCCGCCTGGCGGCCGCGGCGGTCGGGCTGCGCCGGCCCCGCCGCCGGACCCGACACGCCGTGTCCGAAAATTAATCCTGTCCACCGGCCGGGGGCCGCGCGGTGCGCACAGCCTGTGCACAACGGGACCCAGGCGGCGGGATTCCGCGACCCCCCGCGGAGACCCCCTGTGGATGGCCGGCGGTGGTCCTGGGGATAGCGAGAGAGGAGCTGTGGACAACCTCCACCACTGCATCTAGGGGTCGCTTCCCCTTCCTGGCACTAGATGTAGTATTGAAATCAGCCACCCGGAGAGACCCCTTCACCGCCGCAGACCCTGCGGAAGTCCCGGATCTCCCCCACAAACCACCCGATCGACCAAGGGGAAACAGCGATGTCCGTGACCGTGTACAGCAAGCCGGCCTGCGTCCAGTGCAATGCCACCTACCGGGCCCTGAGCAAGAAGGGCATCGAGTACAACGTCGTCGACGTCACCGAGGACGAGGCCGCCCTGGCCCACGTCCTGGCCCTCGGCTACCAGCAGGTCCCGGTCGTCGAGACGGCGACCGAGCACTGGTCCGGCTACCGCCCGGACAAGATCACCTCCCTGGCCGTCCTCCTCTCGGCCTGAGGCTGGAGCGCCGCCCGCTTCCCCGCGGCGCCCCGGTCCATCCACCACCGACCCCATTTCGGAGCGCGGAAGCAATGAGCACGCACCACCCCGGCACCCGTCCCGGGACCGCTCAGCAGGACCACGGCGACACCGCCGCGGCACCGGACAGCCACGCCCCACTGGTGGTCTACTTCTCCTCGGTCTCCAACAACACGCACCGCTTCGTCGAGAAGCTCGACGCCCGCGTGCTGCGCCTTCCTCTTCTGACCGGGGAGGAGCCCCCCGAGATCACCGAGCCCTTCGTGCTGGCCGCCCCGACGTACGGGCGGCCCAACGGCAGCGGGGCCGTCCCGCCGCAGGTCGTGAAGTTCCTCAACAAGGAGACCAATCGGCGGTTCCTGCGCGGCGTCATCGGCGCGGGCAACACCAACTTCGGGTCGGCGTTCTGCCTGGCCGCGGACAAGATCGCGGCCAAGTGCGGCGTCCCCGTCCTCTACAAGTTCGAACTCATGGGCACCCCCGAGGATGTCCTCCAGGTAAATCAAGGATTGGAACAGTTTTGGCGACAATTTCCGCAGCTCCGGGCGTGAGCGTAGAGCCCGGCCACGAGGACACGCGCGTCCCCGAGAAGTACCGAGGCCTGGGCTACCACGAGCTCAACGCCCTGCTGAACCTCTACGACGCCGACGGCCACATCCAGTTCGACGCCGACCGGCAGGCCGCCCGGCAGTACTTCCTGCAGCACGTGAACAACAACACCGTCTTCTTCCACGACCTCGAGGAGAAGCTCGACTACCTGGTCTCGCACCAGTACTACGAGCCCGAGGTCCTGGCGAAGTACAGCATGGAGTTCATCAAGGAGCTCTCCAAGCGCGCGTACTCCCAGAAGTTCCGCTTCGAGACCTTCCTGGGCGCGTTCAAGTTCTACACGTCCTACACGCTGAAGACCTTCGACGGCCAGCGCTACCTCGAGCGCTTCGAGGACCGCGTGGTCATGGTCTCCCTCTACCTCGCCGACGGCAACGAGCTGCTCGCCACGCAGCTGGTCGACGAGATCATCTCCGGGCGCTTCCAGCCGGCGACCCCCACGTTCCTCAACGCGGGCAAGCAGCAGCGCGGCGAGCTCGTCTCCTGCTTCCTGCTCCGCATCGAGGACAACATGGAGTCCATCGGGCGGTCGATCAACTCCGCCCTGCAGCTGTCCAAGCGCGGCGGCGGCGTGGCGTTCGCGCTGACCAACGTCCGCGAGGCCGGGGCCCCGATCAAGAAGATCGAGAACCAGTCCTCGGGCATCATCCCCATCATGAAGCTGCTGGAGGACTCGTTCTCCTACGCCAACCAGCTGGGCGCTCGCCAGGGCGCGGGCGCGGTGTACCTGCACGCCCACCACCCGGACATCTACAGCTTCCTGGACACCAAGCGGGAGAACGCGGACGAGAAGATCCGGATCAAGACCCTGTCCCTGGGCGTGGTCATCCCGGACATCACGTTCGAGCTGGCCAAGAAGAACCAGGACATGTACCTGTTCTCCCCGTATGACGTGGAGCGGGTCTACGGCATGCCGTTCTCCGACGTCAACGTGTCCGAGAAGTACCACGAGATGGTCGCGGACGGCCGGATCACCAAGAAGAAGATCAACGCCCGCGAGTTCTTCCAGACCCTCGCCGAGGTCCAGTTCGAGTCCGGCTACCCGTACGTCATGTTCGAGGACACGGTGAACCGGGCCAACCCGATCGACGGCAAGATCATCATGTCCAACCTCTGCTCCGAGATCCTCCAGGTCTCCGAGCCGTCCACGTACCACGAGGACCTGAACTACGACGAGGTCGGCAAGGACATCTCCTGCAACCTCGGCTCCCTCAACATCGCGCTGACCATGCAGTCCCCGGACTTCGGGCAGTCCGTGGAGACCGCGATCCGCGGGCTGACCGCGGTGTCGGACATGTCCGACATCACCTCGGTGCCCTCGATCGAGCGCGGCAACCAGATGTCCCACGCCGTGGGCCTCGGGCAGATGAACCTGCACGGCTACCTCGCCAAGGAGCACATCCACTACGGCTCCGAGGAGGGCCTCGACTTCACGAACATCTACTTCTACACGGTCACGTACCACGCGGTCCGCGCGTCGAACGAGATCGCGAGGGAGCGCAAGGCGGTGTTCGCCGGCTTCGAGCGGTCCCAGTACGCGTCGGGGGAGTACTTCACCAAGTACACCGACCGCGACTGGGTCCCGGCCACCGGGCGGGTGCGGGAGCTGTTCGCCGAGGCGGGCGTGCACATCCCCACCCGGGCGGACTGGGAGCAGCTCAAGGCCTCGGTCATGGAACACGGGATGTACAACCAGAACCTGCAGGCCGTGCCGCCGACCGGGTCGATCTCCTACATCAACAACTCGACGTCCTCGATCCACCCGATCGCCTCGAAGATCGAGATCCGCAAGGAGGGCAAGCTGGGCCGCGTGTACTACCCGGCGCCCTTCATGAACAACGAGAACCTGGAGTACTTCCAGGACGCGTACGAGATCGGCTACGAGAAAATCATCGACACCTACGCCGCGGCCACCCAGCACGTGGACCAGGGCCTGTCGCTGACCCTGTTCTTCAAGGACACGGCCACCACCCGGGACATCAACCGGGCGCAGATCTACGCGTGGCGCAAGGGCATCAAGACGATGTACTACTCCCGCATCCGCCAGCTGGCGCTGGAGGGGACCGAGGTCGAGGGCTGCGTCTCCTGCATGCTCTGACCGCCGGAGCCCCGGCGACCACCCCACAACTCCCCGCGCGCGTCCGCAGGACGCGCGCGGGGGTCCACCCCTTTCGAGGAAGACTTCGAGGAAGACACAGACCATGACTCTCGAGAAGAGCGAGAACGTCGAGCAGACGGCGCTGGACATGCTCCGCGCCGAGGCCATCAACTGGAACCGCGTCGGCGACGACAAGGACTCCGAGGTCTGGGACCGCCTGACCGCCAACTTCTGGCTGCCGGAGAAGATCCCGCTGTCCAACGACGTCCCCTCCTGGAAGACGCTGACCGCGGACGAGCAGCAGCTCACCATGCGCGTCTTCACCGGGCTCACGCTGCTGGACACCATCCAGGCCACGGTCGGGGCCGTGTCCCTAATCCGGGACGCCACGACCCTGCACGAGGAGGCCGTGTACACCAACATCGCCTTCATGGAATCGGTGCACGCGAAGTCCTACTCCTCGATCTTCTCGACACTGTCCTCGATGAAGGAGATCGACGAGGTCTTCCGCTGGGCGAAGGAGAACCCGTACCTGCAGAAGAAGGCCGAGATCGTCATCAAGTACTACCGGGGTGACGACCCGCTGAAAAAGAAAGTGGCCTCGACCCTGCTCGAGTCCTTCCTCTTCTACTCCGGGTTCTACCTGCCGATGTACTGGTCCTCCCGGGCGAAGCTGACGAACACCGCCGACCTCGTGCGCCTCATCATCCGCGACGAGGCCGTGCACGGGTACTACATCGGCTACAAGTTCCAGCGGGCCCTGGCCCAGGAGCCGCAGGAGCGCCAGGACGAGCTGAAGCTCTACACCTACGAGCTGCTTGAGGAGCTCTACGAGAACGAGGTGCTCTACACGGAGTCCCTCTACGACGCCGTGGGCTGGACCGAGGACGTCAAGAAGTTCCTGCACTACAACGCCAACAAGGCCCTGAACAACCTGGGCTTCGAGGCGCTGTTCCCCAAGGAGATGACGGCCGTGTCCCCGGCCATCCTCTCCGCGCTGTCCCCGAACGCCGACGAGAACCACGACTTCTTCTCCGGCTCGGGCTCCTCCTACGTCATCGGCAAGGCCGTGAACACGGAGGACGAGGACTGGGACTTCTGATCCCGTGTGAAATCCCGACCTATCTGAGCAATGTGGCCCTATGTGAGCCGATCGGCCGTCCGATCTGAGCATTGCTCAAATGTTGTGATAGCGCGGTCAAGCTGACCCCTTAGCCTTACCCGGTCCCGGCGATTTGATGACCCGATCGCCGGGATCGGGTAATTGACGGGTTGAACCCAAGTGTCGGTGGAGTCTAAATAACTTTCAGAAGTGTATTAATTCGAGCGCAATGCACGAATAGTTCTTCCTGTGTAAAGGCTCAGATGAAGATTAACTCGAAAAGCCGCACAGAAGTCCAAATAGCTCTAAAGGTATGGAGTGCGGCACAGAACCACAATGTTCTAGCTGACGATCGCCTTTAAAGGCGTGTCTGACTGTTGGGGAACTGATTATCCGAGCTATGTGGTTTCCCCGATAGCGTCCCCTGATGGCGGGAAATCCGCACCCCCGAATCGATCGACGACGGGACTGCCCCGACTTTCCCTGAGTCTCGGGGTTGATGGTTTTCAGGCGGCTTTGAAGCCGTGATTGATGGTCTCAAACTCGACCGGAGTGAGGCGACCGAGACGGCGTTGCCGGCGTCGACGGTGGTAGGACTTCTCGATCCAGGTCACGATCGCCAGCCGCAGATCCTCCCGGCTACGCCAGCGCTGCCGGTCCAAGACGTTCTCTGGAGCAGGGCGAAAGACGACTCCATAGCGGCGTTGTCCGCGCACGCCCCGACCCGCCCCATGGATCCCACGAGGCTATGGTGGGCGAGCTCGTGCACGAACTTCCGGGCTGGAAATTGGGCGTATTCAACCGGTCGTCGCAACAGTGTGCTGTTGAGTCGAGCGTAGCTGTTCTTCGAAGGCCTCGGCCGGGGTCCGCCAGTCGAGGATTCCCCGGGGCCTGCTGTTGATGGTGTGTGCCACGGCGGCGATGTCCGCAGCGCTCCAGCGCGAGAGGTCGGTGCCCTTGGGGAGGTACTGGCGCAGCAGCCCGTTGAGGTGCTCGTTGCTGCCGCGCTGCCATGGACTCTTGGCGTCGGCGAAGTAGACGGGCACCGCGGTCTGCTCTGTAAAGAGCGCATGGGCGGAAAGCTCCTTGCCGCGGTCCCACGTCAGCGATCGGTGCAGCCCGTCTGGCAGTGGCGTGAAGGCCGCCGCGAGGGCGTCTTCCATGGTCAGGGCACCGTAGCCGGCCAGTGCTGGTTCGTTCTTCTTCGGCGGGATCAGCCCATAGCCTTCTTGGCGTGGCAGGTGGACCAGCATGGCATAGCGGGTGGTGCGCTCGATGAGGGTGGCCACCGCTGAGCGCTTCAGGCCGATGATGAGGGCCGCTCCCAATGGCCGGGCACCTTGCGGTCCTCGACCTCCTCAGGACGCTTCGACAGCAAGGTCTCCTCGGTCACGTGCGCCCAGGTCTGCTGACGGGTGCGCGCCCGGGGCACCCGCTTGGTCCGGCCCCGTCGCAGGCACCAGGACAGCCGGCGTTCCAGACCGCCACGGCCCTCGATGTAGAGCGCCTGATAGATCGCCTCGGCACGGATTCGCATCGAAGTGTCCTCGGGGAAGTCGATCGGCAGCCGCTTGGCGCTCTGCTGCGGGCTCCATCCGCTCACCCAGGCCCGGTCCCCGCGATGGGGCTTGTTCTTCCCATCCCACACCGACCCCGCAGGGCCAACGATCTCGCCCTCGACGGTGTAGACGGCGCCATGGAGCCGGTCCTGCACGTAGTCCCGTAGCCGGTCATGAGTCACCAGTTTGGCGACCTTGGGCCGGCGAGCCCGACGCTCGGAATGCCACTGCGCGGTCGAGGCCCTGTACTCCAACCGGTACGTGCGCGTCGAAGCATTCCGTCGCAGCTCCCGCGAGACCGTCGGGGCCAATTGCGGATTCACCCCGCCAGCATGCCGGAACCACCGGCGCGCCACCGGTTCGGAGACTCCTGCCTCCACACCGGCCTCCGAGGTCTTGGCGCCTGCCGCGATCGACGCCCAGAACCGCACCCGGTCCTCGCGCCAGGCGACCGTCGGCCGGCCCGGGGAGACGATCCGGCCGCGATAGGCCCGGACCCGCTCCTGCCTCTCGATGACACCCATCGACCACCTCATCCTTTAGGTGTTGCGACGACCGGTTGAATACGCCCAGGTTCGGGCCCAAGGCCGTGCACGAAATCGTCCACTTCGACCTTGGGGAGTCGCTGGGCCGGGCCCCGCGGGGACGCCGCCGCCATGGCATCGTTTTCGCCCTGCTCCGGAAAAACATCCTGGACCGGCAGCGATGGCGCGTCCGGGAGGATCTGCGGCCGGCGATGGTGATCTACATCGAGAAGTCCCCATCGCGGGCTCCGGCTACGCCGTCCCGGTCGCCTCACGCAGGGCGAGTGCAAGACCGTCAATCACGGTCTCGAAACCGATTGAAGACCACAGACCCCGAGAGTCAGAGGAAATCAGGGCGGTCCCGCCGCGACTGCAGTATCAGATCTGTCTCGTCCTGGAGCTCACCCGAATCTGTCCGGATGGTCTCGGCCGCCGCGGACCCCTCACTGTTATTCGTGAGCATCGATCATGATCATCGGATCCTATTCCTGGAGGCGCGATTGCCCCAGCCCTGCGTCCGACACGAACAACCATACCTTCGCCCTCGTAAAGCTTGGGTTTGTCAATGCAACGACTCACGGAAAGGCTCCAGGGCCATGGTACGAACACCGAGGAACGAAGCACCATCGACTCCTGAGCCTTCCGGCTGTCACGGTGAAGAGCACGAGTCCTCGTCGGCCAGGCGTACGGGGGCGTGTGTCGATGTGCATGAACTGGTCCCTCACTCAGTCACGTGCCGAGCGTCCCCTCTATGCAGTGGCACCACATCGCTCTAGGATTCTCCCACCGACCAGTGGGGGAATCATGGGCAACGAGCAAAACGCCTCTCGACCACAAGAAAAGCAGCGGCGTCTTTACCTGTCGACCTCCCGCAATGACGGTGAGACACTCCAACCCCTGCTCAAAGGAATTGCGCTCATAGGCCATGACGTGTGGAACGGCGAAGAGATTTCGGCCGATGTGCCTCGGTGGGGTGAAATCCTGCGAAGCATTCGTGAGTGTGACGCGATGGTTGTGGCTCTTTCGCCGCATCTGGTCTCGTCGGATGCCGCTGCTCGTGAACGTTGGTATGCGCAAAGACTTGGCAAACCTATCGTCCCCGTGATGGTGGCCGAAATGGAGGTCATGGACCTGCCCTCGGAGTTTGCCGGACTGCAGATCCTGGATCTGACCAACAATCCGCTGGCGCTGATCCAACTGGACAAAGCTCTCTCCGAGTTGCCCCCCGCTCCGCCGCTCCCAACACCTCTGCCCTCACCTCCGGAGGCGCCAATCAGCTATCTCCTGGAATTGGGGCACAGAATACGCCAACCGCGACTGTCCTACGAGCAGCAGGTTGACCTCGTGAACACGATACGAAGTCTGTCGGGCGATCTTGAGAACAGCAAGGAGGCTCGGAGGCTGCTCACGACTTTTTCCGAGCGGAGCGATCTGGACCGCCGAGTGAAAGATCAGATCGATACAATTCTCGATCGAACGCACAATGATCCTCCACTTTTCGAACCTCACGCGGTTGCCGGCACCGAGACGCCCGCCCTCGTCGAAGATCTTCAGGATGCCGAAGGCCTTGCGGATCATGTCGGCTTCGTGCCGGACGCACCCTCGTCAATAGACCTGTTGAATCGACAAGCCCTGGCGAGGGCAATAGTGAAGAAGTTGAGGGCCGTGCACGCGGGAAGGTCGGAGACCTCCTTCCTGATCCAGATCGACGGTCCTTGGGGCAGCGGGAAGAGCACCCTGATCAGCCTGGTGCGCAAGGAGCTGGAGCAGGCATGGTTGACTGTTCCGTTCAACGCATGGAGGGAGGAAGGCATCGGCCCCCCGTGGTGGTCACTGCTCACCAGCCTGAGGAACGCGTACGTCGAGCACACTCCCTGGTGGAAAAGAATAGGAGTGCGACTTCTCGAGGTCGCGCATCGCACGCGCACCAGCGGCGCACCATATGCGCTCGCATTGGTTTTCCTCTTCGCGATGAGTGTTGCCATCTACAACTTGTTCGATCGGCCCAGACTCAACTTGCAGGACATTGCGGAAATGGGCAAGGCGGTCAGCGTCCTGGTGGCTGCCGGAACGACTCTGTGGCTCGGTTCCCTCCTGGCGAGCCGCTTTCTTCTCTGGGACTCCGCTCGTGGGGCCCGACTGTTCGAGCAGTCGGACGGAAATCCCATGCAGAACGTGTCCGAGCACTTCTCGTGGATCATGCGACGCACCAGAAGGCCAATTGTCTTTTTCATCGACGATCTCGATCGCTGCAAACATTCGTACGTCGTGGACCTGCTGGAAGCGGTGCAGACCCTGGTGAGAGACCCGTTGCGGTCCGAGGTACCCTTTTCCTCCGACAGAACAGGACGTCGGCATCCATCGGTCTACTTGATCGTCGCCGCGGACGGCGCCTGGATACGGAAGAGTTATGAAAAGGTCTTCGAAGACTTCAGTGGAAGCGTTGCCGAGCCCGGCCGCCCACTGGGATACCTCTTCACCGACAAACTGTTCCAGCTTCGCGTGTCAATGCCGAGCGTGGACCCGTCCTATGGGAAGAAGTACCTCCAAGCATTGTTGCGGGGAAAGGTTCAGGATTCTCCGCGGACGGCTGAGATCGCCAAGGCGGTGAGGACCGTCAGCCATTACCTGGACACGACCACCTCCTCTGCCGAAATCACAACCATATACAAGAGCACTCCGCTCGAGGTGCGGCCCCATCTCGTGGAGAAGGTTGTCGACAGGTTGACCGAACCGGAGGTGCAAAAAGGGATCGAGCACAGCCTCGAGCGGTTCTCCGCCCTTCTGAGCTTCAATCCTCGCACGACAAAACGCTTTATCAATACGTATTCGATGCTACAAACAGTCACTATTCTCGAAGGTCATGTCGTGGACCCTGACACCCTGGCCCTGTGGACGATCATCGAGACTCGCTGGCCGGGACTGGCGGATGCTCTTCGAAAGGAGCCGGATCTGATATCACCCACCGAGCCGACGTCGGAAACACATGCCACAGACAACGCGTTTCTCGATCTGCTGGGGAGCAGAGCCGTGCAGGAGGTCATAAACTTCCGTCACGGAGGTCCGCTGACGGCAGAAGGTGTCCGCAAGTGCTGCGGTAGGCACACTGGATCGCCTGGCTCATGAATGGTCTTGGGCGCACCGATTGCGCGGGTTTGTCCGCCGTGTCACTGCCCCCGGCGTGCTGCCACACCGAATCTTGTCACTCCGGGCCCTGCTTAGCAGCACATCGCCGGAGAACGGTCGGGGGCGTCCGCGGTGTCAGCATGACTGCACGAGTTCCTCCAAGGGACGCGCTCCCGACCGCCCAATGCTCGGTCCCCCCGTGACCGTGGCGCCGTTGCGCTGTGATCGTCGGTCAGCCGCATCATTGCTGTCACCGTACGAGTGGCGGATCTGATCGGGGCCGATCTGCTCCCCCTCGAGTTCGACGTCCGCCTGGTGTCCCTGGCCATCGGATTCTCCTCTATCGGGTGGACACTGGACATGCGCTTGCTCCGATGCATGCTCAGCGCCGCCCGGGGGAACGGCGGCGGCAGATGGCCGGGCAGAGCATGTCATTCATTCCTTCCGGCGCAGGGAGTCGGCGACCTCGTCGAAGATTTCTCGGTGTTCGTCGAACAACTTCACGGGGGCGAAGAACACGAGAAACCCGACCGGGTCGGTCTCCACGACGAAAACTCGGACCTGCAGCGTGGCGGTGTCTGACAGGGGGATCGTCCCTTCCATGCGCTGTCCCTTGACATTCCCCACGGTGGCCTCGCCCTGGTCCCTGAGTGTCGCGTCACCGCCGGGCAGAAGTGCCTCGGCAGTGACGAGGTTGGCAGATGCAGATTGACCGCTCCGGCCCGCTCCACCGTGGTAGACGGCGACCCCGACCACGCTGGATGGATCCTCGGCGACCTGCTCCGCGGCAAGAGCCGGAGCGCCCGGTTGATCGGCGAAAAGTGCTGTGAGGTCGTACTCGGACAACACGCTGACGGTGCTGTCACCTGTCCCGCTGGTGCGGTGCCCCCAGTTGTGAGGGACATTGAGTGTGAAGGGGACGCCTTCAGCTCGGAATGGCACAGGCTTGTTCCACGGGAGCATCGGCGAGAACAGCAGGCCGGCGGCGCAGAGGAGGACGACCACAGCACTCAGTGCCACCAGCCACCTGGCACGTCTCCGCCGAGGGGCCTCTTCCCAGCGACCGGACCCGGTGCGTCGATGGGCAGGGCCAGCGGCACGCGAGGGGTCGGTATGCCGTCCTGAGGCGCGGAAGAAACGTGCAGCGGCGGAGGCGTCGTCGGTGCCCTCATCGTCCGGTAGGGCGGCAACAGGTCCGATCTCGCTGTCCGCATCGTCCGTTGGGAACGCCCACGGCGGTGGACCGCCGGTGAACGCGTCGTCGGACATCATCGCCACGAGCGCACCGCACGTGGGTGGTCGGTCGTCGCGTTGTTTGGCCATGCCGGCGACGATGGCGAGTTCGACGCTGATGGGGATGTCTGGTCGTTCCCTGGACAGGCGTGGTGGCTCCTCGGCCACGTGCGCCCACAGCTGCGCGGAATCGTCGTCGTGCTCGAACGGCGGGTGGCCGGTGAACAGCGTGTACGCCAGACACGCCAAGGCATACACATCCACCCGACCATCGACATCCTCACCACGAATTTGCTCGGGTGCGACGTAGTCCAGGGTGCCGAGGAAGTGACCTGCCGTCGTGACACCAGTGGCGGAAGTGGTGCGCTTGGTGAGGCCGAAGTCGGTGAGGTAGACGTGCCGGTGACCGTCCACCCGATCCTCGGAGAGCAGGACGTTGCCGGGCTTGACGTCTCGATGGACGAGTCCGGCCGCGTGCGCGGCATCAAGGGCATCGGCGACTTCTGTGAGGATTCGCAACGCCTCGGTGAGCGACAGCGGGCCTCGGACGTCGATCTCCGCTTTCAAATCTGTGCCGCGCACGTAGCGCATGGCAATGTACAGCAGTCCCGACCACTCTCCAGCGCCGTAGATCGGCAAGATATTGGGATGGTCGACGGAGGCGGCAAGCTTTGATTCGCGGATGAACCGCTGTCGGAACTTCTCGTTGGCCGAAAGCTCAGGGGCGAGGAGCTTGAGGGCGACGGGGCGGTTAAGCTGGATGTCGAACGCCCGGTAGACGACGCCCATGCCGCCGCGGGCAATCAGCGACTGGATCCGGTAACCGGCGATCTCGGTCTCGGGATCAAGGTAGTCCTGCCGGCGCTCCACGGCTCAGCCAACCGGATGACCGCAGTAGGCACAGAAGCGAGCTCCCTGTGACAACGACCGGCCGCACTGGGTGCAGAACCCCGGGGTGAATCCGCCGCCGGCGCGGGGTGGTACGTGGCCCGCTGCGTGTCCCTCCTTGCCATTCGACGTCGGGGTCGCCTGCACATCCGCATCCGGAGCCGATGGTGCTTCCCCTGAAGGCGCGGGGGAGTGCGGCTCGCCCGGCACATGGTACTCAGCGGACCGCGTCCAGGTGGTCGACTCCGACCGCTCGCGACTATGCGGTGCTCGGCCACCTGTCTGCTCACGCTCCATCCCTGCCGCTGCCGACCGCGCAGGCATCTCCTCGTTGCCGCTGGGCTGGTCCTTCGAGGCCTGGATCACCGACGACGCCGCCACGGCAGAGGCAGATGCCCGGCGATTTCCGGTGGCTGAGGCGCTGTTGCCGCCGGTGGGGCCTGGCCCGGAGCGGCCTGGGGGATTTCCGGTGGCTGAGGCGCTGTTGCCGCCGGTGGGGCCTGGCCCGGAGCGGCCTGGGGGATTTCCGGTGGCTGAGGCGCTGTTGCCGCCGGTGGGGCCTGGCCCGGAGCGGCCTGGGGGATTTCCGGTGGCTGAGGCGCTGTTGCCGCCGGTGGGGCCTGGCCCGGAGCGGCCTGGGGGATTTCCGGTGGCTGAGGCGCTGTTGCCGCCGGCCGGGCCCGACCGGGACCGGCCCCGGCGACGCATGACGGTGGCGACGGCGATGCCCGCGAGGAGCAGGATTCCGGCGAGGACGGGCAGGAAAGCGGCTCGCAGTGAACCCTGCGGGCTCCTGTCCGCAGTGCCCCCATCCGGATCACTGATCGCCTGCTCGTCCGCTATGGCGCGGGCCTGATCGAGGTGACCTTTGGCAAGGGCGGATTCGTAGTACGTCAGGGCCTCCTCGAGAGCGCTTACTGATCCGTCCGGATTACCGGCCGAGAGGTGGTCGATGCCCCTACGGAACACGGCATCGAATTTCGATGACGACGCCTCTACGCCCTCCTCCTCCATCGCTGCTTGGATGTCCGCGGCCGGCACGAACGTCGCCGATCCGTCCTGCTCGAGAGGCCCTGCAAGACCGATGATCTGACCGGTCGTCCGATCGACCACCGGGCCTCCGGAGACGCCGGCGTCCAACGGCGGGGCCAGTTCATCCGGTGATTCAATGCGGCCGGCCGCCGTGTCCACCGACGACGGGATCTCCGCCGGGCCGGCCTCGGTCGTCGGCCTTTCGGTAAAGCCGAGGAGCGCAGTGTCCGCGTCGGGCACCGCGTCGGACGCGGCGAGCTGGGCGGTAGGAGCTCCGCCACCGCCGCTGATCCGCAGTAGCGCCACGTCTCCGGGATCGGACGGGGCGTTGAGCAGCTCGGCATTCACGCCACCGGACTCGGCGGTATAGGTGCGCACGTGGTATTGCGGGACGTGGAAGAGGATGCAGTGCGTCACCTGGTCATAGCAGTGCTGCAGGTGCGGTGCCCAGTAGGGATCAGTCGTGTAGCCCCGGCGAGCCGGATCTCCGTCGTTTCCGAGGATCGGCACACGCATCTCTGTGGCGAAGAGCTCGTTTCCGGCATACACGGCCACTGCGTCCTCGTCCACGTCAAGGTTCTCCCAGGTCGTGGCCACGATACCGTCCGCGGAGGTCATCACACCGGTGGCGGACCCCAGGGGCACGGTGGACCGGCCGCGGTCGATCTCTACCTCACCGGTGGTGTGGTCAACGTGGGCGATCTCGGCGACCGCACGGAGTTCGATCCGTACGAGCGCGGCCTTGGTCCCTTCCGTGCGGCTGTAGAGCGTGTCCGAGGGGGATGGGGCGGGAGCGACTGCCCCTGTCAGAGTCATCGCGGCGACTATGCCCAGGGGAATGGGGAGGCGAGAAGAGTTCCTCAGGACCTTGCGGAGCCTGTCCGTGGGAATATGCGTCATTGCAGGCGTCCCCTTCCGGATGTGTCAATAAGTCCCCGAAGCGACCCGCATCGGGGAAGAGGAAAGCGCGTATCGCGGTGGCTTTGTTGCTTTTGCGAAATCAGGAGCAGTGATGAAACGACCGGTCACGGGACGTATTGTGGAATATCCGGCACCAAGGGCCCCTAGGACGCGTTGCAAAGCTCTGCAAACCCTCCTCGACAATCGGCCCACGCACCGCGTCGAATGAGTCACAGCGACCCCCGCAACAGGGCGTTCCCCTCTGGGTCGCCGGCTCGGGTCATCCTGGACGTCAACGAATGCTCGCACCAGAATCCGTATCGGCGCGTCGCCGACCACTGAGAATTCGTCGTCCACAGGCGACGAATGCTCCGTGTGGGCGTACATCTCCGTGGGCGCAGCCCTACGGGCGACGAGGAACACCGCGAGGTCCGCCGGCGGGAACAATCCGATCCATGATGTAACTGTAGCCATTGATAAGAGGCGGCTGACAGTCCGGTTGGCTCTGTGACTGTGATTTTTCACTTACCCGCTTTGAATCAATACCTTTTGGATCAGTACCTGCGGTGGCATAATGAACAAACGCAAAGTGAATTAGGATGGCCGCACCGATAGGTGACACATGATGCTCCTATGCGTGTCAAGCGGCGGTGAGCCAGGCCCGGTAGGCGGTGGCTAGTTCCGCGTTGGGGCGTTTGCCGCGTTCGAGTTGGCTCAGCCGGGTTGGTTCTGCTCCGATGCTCATCGCAGCCTGGGTCAGGGGGGCTGCTCGCTGGTGCCGGAGGTCTCGAAGGTCCTCGGTCGCAGGCACCGGTTCGGGGTGGACGATGAGGTGGAATGCCTCCCGAGCGATCACACGTTTGAGGCACCGCAGGACGTCCTTCATCGACTTCCCGTTGGCACGCAATCGCCCCGCACAGCCCCTCGTGTGTTCGTCGTTGGACAGGCGCACCAGGGCGATCTGGTGCGGAGTCCGTTCGCTTGCCGGTCCCCGCCGCGGTTGAGGCGGTACCGGTTCGTTTTCCCCGACGACGCCGGGATCGGTGAGGCCCCGCACAGCGCGGCGAAAGTGCCTTCCGCGTTACAGCCGCTCGGGGTTGGCCCCGGCGGTGACCAACAGGGTCGCGGTGGTGATCACTCCGTATCCCCTTCTCGCGATCATCGCCAGCGCTGCACGGCCGACGAGGACACGCAGATCGTCCTCGAGCTCGGTGATCTCGACGGTGAGGTACTGGTGCCGGCGTGCGAGTCGACGCAGGGCGTGACCGGTGGCTGTGGTCACCGCTCCGGTGGCTGGCCCCGGACGGGTGGAGGCCAAGGCCTTGACCAGGAAGCGCCCGTTCAGCCCCTCCCCGCGGGTCCTGATCGCCTCGAGCGCGGTGATCAGCATGGACTTGGATTCGGCGGATCACCGCGACGCGGGCCTTGATCGCGCTGCGCCGCACGCCCAGCAGCACACGGATCTGCTCGATGACCCCCTCCCCTGTCTTGGTCATCGGCAGGGTATCCGATTGGGCCAGAGCCTGCGCAGCGGCGGCGTAGGCATCGATCGGATCGGACTTCCCGTGCCGGCGTCGGGCCCGTCGGGGCCGGACGACCTCGCGGATCTCGACCCCTTGGCTCATGAGGTACCGGGCCAGGCCGGCGCCGTAGGAGCTGGTACCCTCGACACCGGCCCGCGGGCGGATCAACTGGATGACAAGCGCTGCTGGCTGTCAATTGCCTACAGAGTCACACGCGCCGATGATGAAGACGCTTCCATCATCAACGTCACCTACCCGTGTTTCAGTCTCCTTTGCATGGCGATGTGGTCGAGGTGCTATTGCAGATAGAGCGCGGCCTGCTCATGGGAGCGGGACGCGTCGAAGGCTGTCTGCTTCACGCTGCCACGTCCATTTCGGTGAGTTCACCGCGAACGTCCTCACCATCCGGGTGGACGAAGTGGCGCTTCCCCTTCTCGATCAGCGACACGAGGTCCCGTAGCGTACGCCTGACTGTTGCGAGCCACACCGGATCCACTGCGGTCCACGCCCCGTCGTGGGGTCCCATGGCCAGGACGGCGTCGATCACGCAGGGCTGTGCCGCGATCTTTGGGACAATTCCCGGGCCCTGGAGCGCCGAAGCGATCTTCCCGCACGGATCCTGGGGGCACGGCTCTGTCCCCGAGGAGGACTCCCTGCGGGCCGCGGCCGTCCTGACGAACAGTGAACTCGACTTCTGGGCCCGCTACAGCGTTCGTTGCGACACTTGTGGAACCCGACGGGCGCATCCGGTCCGAGGGGTCCCGCAGACGGACACGGCGAGGCTTCGCGATGGGGGGGGCGGGAACGGAACACAGGCCTGCCATTCGGCAGGGGTGAAGGATGGGCACTGCGACGCTCGTCGGCGTCACTTCACCGGCGACGAGCAACTCGCACTTCTCGCTATGGGCGAGAACCCACACACCACTGCGCCGGGCCGTCCCCGAGGGGCTGGCCACTTGTTGGTGCGCCGGTGGGCCGGACTCGATGGCCTGTGGCCGTGCTGCCTCAGCCTTCCGCACCGACCCGGGTCTCGGCCGCGCTCGGCCTCCGGCTCGTCCACGGCCAGGTGATGAGCGCCCAGGCCACGGCGATGACGAGGAACTCCACCAGCAGGTACCACGGCCAAGGCCCGAACAGATCGAGGATCGAGGGGTTGTCCGGCTTGCCGTTGAGGAAGCCGTAATTGGTCCCCAGCCAGTTGTTGAGTCCGAAGGCAGCCATGGCCCACGTGACGGTGACGATCATGGCCAGGCGGTAGCTGCCCCAGGCGATGCGGCCGCCGCGTCCCCAGATCAGGTACAGGGTGGCCCAGAGGACCAGGATGTGCTGGACCCAGAGGTCGATGAAGTCGATGTGGGGGAAGTCCGGCGAGTCGAGTGCAGGGGTGAGGATGGCCTGCGGGTTGAGAGTCAGTCCCCAGTAGTAGGTGAGCGCCGTCGCCCAGCGGGCCCGTGTCCACAGGGCGATGACAGCGACCATCCACGCGAGGTCCGAGAGATGGACCGGCAGAGAGATGTGGACGTCGAAATTGTCCGGCACCGACCGGTAGACGAGCATCGTCACCGTGTACGTGGTCAGCACCGCGGCGAAAGCCCGAGAAAAAACCACCTCGGCCGCGGAATCCCGAAGGCGGCGGCCCAGCATCACCACGAGCACAGCCCCGAGGACGCAGACGCCCAGAGCAGCCCAGTGAGTAGGGCCGTAAGGTACGAAGACCTCCTCGTTCGGCATCGCCGTCCCCCCTCCACCGGATCTCCTGGGTGGTGCGCCCGTGGCACCAGAACATCAGATCCGGTCGTCCAGGGCCACGGGCGGGGCAATGTGGACCGGAACCGGCGCCGGGCCGCCGTCCCAGCTCTTGACCTTGCCCTGACCGATGCTGCGAGTCACGGAGACCAACTGGTAGGGCCTCTTGGCACGGGGTCGCGTGTCACGCCGGAGCAGCGCCACCCATCCTTCGCCGGCAACGTCGACCTGCTTCAAGGGCCGGGTGAGATAGCTGACAACCGTCGGAGGCGTGGTGGATCGATCGATGCGGACCCCGCCGACGAGACCGGTGTTGAAATCGCGGGTCCATGCGTTCTTCGCCGGCGTGGCCGAGGCAATGTGCTCTGCGAACTCCGACGGCACCACGAAGGTCGCCATCCTGCCTTCCACACCCTGCAGCCGCAACGGCACCCGGTACCGCCGTGCCTCCAGCTCGTCCATCCCAGGCCCTTCTTCGCGGGTTCGGACGGCCGCATTATAGCGGATCCCTCTGGATGTCTTCCTCCACGTGATCGACGCGGCGGCGGCACCGGTCACCCGGAGGCCCGGTTGCAGGTGAGAGAGATACGGAGATCAGGGCGTCACGGAGTCGTTTCCTGCGCCGGCTGGGAGACGTCCACGCCGGTGACCGGGTCGCCGGCCCGCTCGTAGACGAGCGAAACCGCTCCCTTCGGGAACGCCCGCGGCGGCTGCGCCAGGGTGAAGGCGGCCGGGACGGTGCCGTCGCCGAAGACGCGCTTGCCCGAGCCCAGCACCAGCGGATAGAGGAGCAGGTTCAGCCGGTCGACGAGGTCCTCCCTCAGCAGCGTGCGCACGAGGTCGCCGCTGCCGATGACGTGGATCTCGTCGAACCGGTCCATGAGGGCGCGCACCTCGGCAGCGACCTCCGTCAGCACCGTGGTTCCCTCCCACGACGGGTCGGTCAGCGTGCGGGACACGACGAACTTCGGCACCGTGTTGAACTTCGCGGCGATCGGGTCAGCGTCGCCGTGGTCCGGCCAGTAGCCGGCGAAGATGTCGTAGGTCCGGCGACCGAGCAGCAGCGCGTCGATGCGCTCGATCCCGGCGCCGATCGTCGCGCCCGATTCGTCGTCGAAGTACGCCCCCTGCCAGCCGCCGAGATCGAAGCCGCCCGCACGGTCCTCGTCGGGCCCGCCCGGAGCCTGGTAGACGCCGTCGAGGGTGAGGAAGAGGTCGACCTGGATGATGCCCATGATGTGGTCCTCCGGTGTGCTCCGACGACATCCGTGGTGCCCAGTTTTTCGCCACGGGATCCGGGGGTCAACCCGTTGCCCCCCGGATGACGGCGCGCGCACGCGCGAGCGGGAATCCTCGTGCGTCCTCAGCACGAAGCGCGGGCTCGTCGGCCTCGGAACGGCGGGTTTGTTCGGCGGGGGATCGTCCGGTGCGGCGTGCTCGGCCGGACCCAGGGGTGGAGGGTCGCCGGGCGGTCACGGCGGTGTTCTGCCGTCGGCTCCGAGCCGTTAGCCTGTCCGCGCCCGTCACTAGACTGAGCCGCATGAACGAGCAGGAACCGGGCCGGTCCCGGGCCGCCTCGGCACCCGCAGGCCGTGCGGCACTTCCCGCGGACGCGACCGCCACGTCCGCTCCGATCGATGCCGCCGAGGGGCCGACGCTGGTCGATCCCGAGGCCGTGGACACCTCGGTGCGCAGCCCGGCGCAGCGGTCCCGCACCTTCGCCGGGATCCTGGTGAACACCGCCCTCGCCAACATCACGACCAGCTACCTGTGGTTCGCCCTGACGTTCTGGGTGTACCTGGAGACGCGCAACGTGATCGCCACCGGGGTGGTCGGCGGCGCCTACATGCTGCTCATCGCGCTCTCCAGCATCAGCTTCGGCACCTTCGTGGACCGCTACCGCAAGCTCGCCGTGATGCGCTTCGCCGCAGCCTTCACCCTGGTGATGTTCGTGCTGGCGGGCATCCTGTTCCTCCTCGCCCCGGCGGCCTCGATGGCGGACCTGACCCGCCCGTGGATCTGGGTCTTCGCCCTGGTCGTCCTGATCGGGGCGGTGGTCGAGAACATGCGCAACATTGCCCTGTCCACCACGGTCACGATCCTCATCGAACCGGACCGGCGCGCCAACGCCAACGGCCTGGTGGGCATGGTGCAGGGCCTGATGTTCATCGTGACCTCGGTGCTCTCCGGGCTGTCGGTCGGACTGCTGGGCATGGGCTGGACGGTCGTGGTCGCCGTGGCCCTCACGGCCGTGGCCTTCGGGCACCTGCTGACCCTGCGCATGCCCGAGGAGGTGCGCGCCGCGGCCACGGACGCCCACGGCAGCTTCGACTTGCGGGGGGCGTTCGCCGCCGTGCTGGCCGTGTCCGGGCTGTTCGCGCTGATCCTGTTCTCGACGTTCAACAACTTCATCGGCGGCGTCTACATGGCCCTGATGGACCCGTACGGTCTGGAGATGTTCCCCGTGGAGATCTGGGGCGCGGTCTTCGCGCTCGGCGCCACCGGCTTCATCGTGGGCGGGGCGCTGATCGGCAAGTTCGGGCTGGGGTCCAATCCGTTGCGCACCATGTTGTTCGCGGTGATGGCGATGGGCGTGCTCGGCGCGGTGTTCACCGTGCGGGAGTGGGCCTGGCTGTACGTCCTGGGCATCTGGCTATACATGGTGCTCTTCCCCTTCGTGGAGGCGGCGGAACAGACGGTCATCCAGCGGGTCGTGCCGCTGGAGCGACAGGGGCGTGTCTTCGGCTTCGCCATGGCGTTCGAGTCCGCGGCGGCGCCGGTCACCGCGTTCCTCATCGCACCGATCGCCCAGTTCTGGATCATCCCGTACGCGCGGTCCGCGGAGGGCAGCGTCCAGCTGGCCCCGCTGCTCGGCGAGGGCACCTCGCGCGGCATCGCCCTGGTGTTCCTGGTGGCCGGCATCGTCATGGTCGCCGCCGCGCTGCTGGCCTTCCTGACCCCGGTCTACCGCCGGGTCTCGGCGTCGTACGCCCAGGTTGCGGCGGAGGACGCCGCGGACGGCGTCACTGCCTCCCCGTCCTCCGGATGAACGAGTCCCACGGCCGGCCCGGTGAGCCCGGGCTTCCGGTCGGCGGGCGGGACGGGGCCAGCACTCTGGCTCGACCGCATCGGCAGGCCCTGGCACGCCTCAGCGGTGGGCGGCGATGTAGGCGTCGAAGTCCCACGGCGGTCGGGTGGGCGAGCCGTCGAGGAACTTCTCGGCGGCCGCCCGGCCGCTGCGGTAGAGGAAGTCCCGGTCGTCGTCGGTGAGGTTGAAGTCGGTGGCTCGGATGGTGCCGGTGTCGACGAAGATCGTGCGGGCCTGGGCGTCGGGGGACTCGATGTGCATCTGGTCGTAGAAGCCGGTCATGGTCTTGAGCATGGCCCGGCTCATGCTCACCGGCCCCTTGATCGGGTACCCCGTGCCCTGGACCGCGTCCGGATGGGCCGAGAGCTTGATGCCCAGCGTGGGCCACCTCGGAACGGTGCCCGGCGGGGCGTCGAAGGCGGCGATCGGGAAGTTGGAGAGCATGCCACCGTCGACCAGCCAGGCCTTCTTTCCGTCGGCGGTGTCCCAGCGGACGGGCCGGTAGAAGAACGGGATGGACATCGAGGCCCGGACCGCCTCGACCACGTGCTGGGCGCCCCGGTCGCGGCCGAAGTCGTCGTAGTCCCAGGGGAGGTAGCGCAACCGGCCCCTGCTGATGTCCGAGGCGGTGACCACCAGCCGGTAGGACCGCTCCGGGGCGGGGGGCCGTTCGTCGTCGGTGTAGGGCAGGTCGGCGAAGGTCCGCACCCCGTACTCGTCGAGCTGGGACTGCAACCAGGATCGGAGGTGCTCGCCGAGGTAGATGCCGTTGCGGGCGAGGATCCCTGCGGCCTTGCCCGCGGTGTAGCGCGTGAGGCGGGAGCCGTCGCGGAAGTCCGGGTACTGGACGGAGCCGATGATGTCCACCAGCTTCGTCGCCGGTGCGCCGGCGGCGACCAGGGCCCCGACGATCGCTCCGGCGGAGGTGCCGGCGACCCGTTTGAAGCGGTAGCCGTGCTCCTCGAGGACCTCGATGGACCCGACCAGGGCGATGCCCTTGACGCCCCCGCCCTCCAGCACCAGGTCGGCATACCGTTCCATGCTGTCCACGCCCCTTCGGCAGGTTCGATCCCCGAGGTCAGTACAGCAAATGCCGTGCGGGCACGGAACGGCTGTCCGATATCGGGCCCCGTGTGACGGGAAAGAAATCGCCGGACGACAATCAGCGGTCGGAGGAAATTCCCGGCATTCCCGTCAGCACACCGAAACACGCCCTGACCAGGGCACGAACCCGTGCACCGGAATTCTTCATCTCGGCGTCACATGGTCACAGCCGCAGCACAGGAACGTCCGTCTGCTATGACGAGCGACCCACCCGTGATTATGTCGATGCACATCACTCCGCCGGTATTCTCCGTACGCCGCAAGAAAGCGCTGGAGAACGGTTGCCGGGGGTCCTCCTGCCACCCCGAACGGGACGTGCGGGATTCGAGATCACACGACAGGCGCTTGTCCAGGAGCCGAGAACGATGAATTCCTCAGTTCGTCCCTACTGTGCTGCCAAGCCGCGCATCGTGCGTCCCCTCCCGGAGGGGCTGGTGGGCATCAGACAGCGCCTCGTCCGGGTGATGGCCCAAAAGTGGGTCAACGGGACAGTGCTCCGCTACGCGTTCCGGGAGGGCCCCGAGCCTCAGCGCCAGGCGGTGCGCAGCGCCTTCCGGGAGTGGAAGGACCTGGAGATCGGCCTCGGATTCCAGGAGGTGGACGAGCCGGGGGAGGCCGAGGTCAGGATCTCCTTCGACCAGGCCGACGGGTCGTGGTCCTACCTGGGCAGGGACGTCCTGACGATCGGCACCCAGGACGCGACCATGAACTTCGGCTGGGACCTGACCGACGAGTACGGGCGGACCACGGCGCTGCACGAGATCGGCCACACGATGGGCCTGCCCCATGAGCACCAGAACCCGTTCGCCGGGATCGTCTGGGACGAGGCGAAGGTCTACGCGTTCTTCGCCGGGGCACCGAACCACTGGTCCCCGGAGACCACGCACCACAACGTCCTGCGCAAACTGGGCCAGGACGAGGTGGAGGGCTCGACCTGGGACCCCGACTCGGTGATGCAGTACTCCTTCCCCGGAGGCCTCATCAAGGAACCCGCCCGCTACCAACCTGGCATCAGCCCTCCGGGCGGCCTGTCAGCCAAGGACCAGGACTGGGCGCGGAAGTTCTACCCAGTCCTGCCGGACGTCCTCCCGACGCTCGAGCCATTCCGGTCCACGCCCCTGACCCTGGTCCCGGGGCAGCAGGCGGACTTCGAGATCACCCCCGACCTGTCGCGGAAGCACCAGATCGCCACCTTCGGGACGGCGGACACCACCCTGGTGCTCTTCGAGGAGGTCGACGGAGAGCTGCGCTTCCTCGCCGGCGACGACGACAGCGGGGAGGACCGCAACTCCACCCTGTCGGCGAAGCTCTTCCGGGAGAGGCGGTACGTCGTCCGCGTCAGGCTCGCATGGGCAGGACAGTCCGGGGACACCGCCATCATGTGCTGGTAGCCGGGGCGAGACCGGCTCGGTCACCCGAGCGGCGCTCCTTGGCCCAGCACCCCACCCGCCCGCCGCCGGCCCCGGACCGGTACCGCCATCCTGGAAGGAAGACCCATGTCCCAGGCGCCTGATGCTCCCGTGCACGGCAGCGAGAGCGAGAACCCGGCGATCGATGCGCCCACCCCCAAGACCGGTCAGCCGCGGACGGTCCAGGACTGGTGGCCCAACCAGCTGGACCTGAACGTCCTGCGGAAGCACTCGACCACGACCGACCCGCTGGGCCCCGACTTCGACTACGCGAAGGAGTTCGCGACGCTCGACGTCGAGGAGCTCAAGCGCGACCTCGTCGAGCTCATGACCACCTCGCAGGACTGGTGGCCAGCCGACTTCGGGCACTACGGAGGGCTGTTCATCCGGATGAGCTGGCACTCGGCCGGCACCTACCGGATCGCGGACGGCCGCGGGGGTGCCGGGGAGGGCGCCCAGCGGTTCGCCCCGCTCAACAGCTGGCCGGACAACGCCAACCTGGACAAGGCCCGGCGCCTGCTGTGGCCGGTCAAGCAGAAGTACGGCCGGAAGATCTCGTGGGCCGACCTGCTGGTGCTCGCCGGGAACGTCGCACTCGAGTCGATGGGCTTCCGGACGTTCGGCTTCGGCTTCGGGCGCGAGGACGTGTGGGAGCCCGAGGAGATGTTCTGGGGCCCGGAGGACGCCTGGCTCGGCGACGAGCGCTACGCCGGTGACCGCGAGCTCTCGGGCCCGCTGGCCGCGGTCCAGATGGGGCTGATCTACGTCAACCCCGAGGGCCCCGGCGGAAACCCCGACCCGCTCGCGTCGGCCCGGGACATCCGCGACACGTTCGGCCGCATGGCGATGAACGACGAGGAGACGGTCGCGCTGATCGCCGGCGGGCACTCCTTCGGGAAGACCCACGGAGCCGGGCCCGCCGATCACGTGGGCCCCGAGCCCGAGGCATGTCCGGTCACGGGGCAGGGCCTGGGCTGGAGGAGCAGCTACGGGACGGGCAAGGGGCCGGACACGATCACCAGCGGTCTGGAGGTGACCTGGACCAGCACCCCGACCCAGTGGGGCAACGGCTTCTTCGGCAACCTGTTCGGCCACGAGTGGGAGCTGACCGAGAGCCCCGCCGGGGCCCACCAGTGGGTCGCCGAGGACGCGACCGAGACTGTCCCGGACGCCTTCGACCCGGGGCGGAAGCACCGGCCGACGATGCTGACGACCGATCTCGCGCTCCGGGCGGACCCGGTGTACGAGAAGATCTCGCGGCGGTTCCACGAGCACCCGGACGAGTTCGCGGAGGCGTTCGCCAAGGCCTGGTACAAGCTTCTGCACCGCGACATGGGCCCGGTCACGCGCTTCCTGGGGCCGTGGGTCCCGGAGCCGCAGCTGTGGCAGGACCCGGTCCCGGCGGTCGACCACGAGCTCGTCGGGGACGACGATGTCGCCGCCCTGAAGGAGACCCTCCTCGGCTCGGGGCTGACCGTGGCGCAGCTGGCCTCCACCGCGTGGGCCTCCGCGGCGAGCTTCCGGGGCACCGACAACCGGGGCGGGGCCAACGGCGCCCGCATCCGGCTCGAGCCGCAGCGCGGCTGGGAGGTGAACGAGCCGGAGCGGCTGGCCGAGGTGCTGCGCGTCCTCGAGCAGGTCCGGAAGGACTTCAACGGCGGTCGGTCCGACGGCACGAGGATCTCGCTGGCCGACCTGATCGTGCTCGGCGGCTGCGCGGCCGTCGAGCGCGCGGCCCGGAACGCCGGCCACCCGGCCCAGGTCCCGTTCCGGCCCGGGCGCACGGACGCCGCGCAGGAGCAGACCGACGTCGAGTCCTTCGCCGTGCTGGAGCCGCAGGCCGACGGCTTCCGGAACTTCGTGCAGTCCGACGCGCGGCTCTCACCCGAGACGCTGCTGCTCGACCGCGCGTACATGCTCAACCTCACCGCCCCCGAGATGACGGTCCTGGTCGGCGGCATGCGGAGCCTGGGGACGAACCACGGGCAGTCGGAGCACGGCGTCCTCACCGACCGGAAGGAGGCGCTGACCAACGACTTCTTCGTCAATCTCCTCGCGGCCGGCACGCAGTGGAGGGCGGCGGAGTCCTCGGAGGACGTCTTCGAGATCCGCGATCTCGCCACTGACGAGCTCAGGTGGACGGCCACCGCCGCCGACCTGGTCTTCGGCTCGCACTCCCAGCTGCGGGCGATCTCGGAGGTCTACGCCGGCGACGACGCACAGGAGAAGTTCGTGCGCGACTTCGTCGCCGCGTGGGTCAAGGTCATGGAGCTCGACCGGTTCGATCTGCGCTGACGGCACGGGCCCCCGCCGGCGGACCGCACCAAGTGGTGAGCGCGGCCTCGAGCCCTGACGTGTCGCCCTCGCCCACCCAGGCCACGTGCCCGTCCGGCCGGATCAGCACCGCGGTGGGCGGGGTGACCGGCCCGAGCACCGGAAGCTCCCAGCGGCCGTGGTGCGCGGCGGTGACCAGTCGCACGCGGTCCGCCCAGCGCCCGATGTCGACACCGCCGGGCGTGCCGAGCTCGAGCAGCACCGGACGTGCCGCGTGCAGGAGGGCGAAGACCCGCGCCGGGCCGCCGGCCGTGCGGAGGTCGAGATCCGGCACGCGCCGCCCGAGCAGCGGGTGTCCCGCGCCGAGGTCGTAGTGGATGTCCAGGCCGGACATCGTCGCCGCGTACCGCCGGCGCGGCTCGTCCATGGCCAGGAGCTCGGCGACCGTCCCGCCCACGGCCCGGACGCGGTCGTCGGGGCGGCGCAGCGCGACCTGCGCCATGGTGAGGCGCAGCACGCGGGCGGCCACCGGGTGGCGTTCGGCGTGGTAGCTGTCCAGGAGATCCTCCGATGAGGTCCCTCCGACGACCTGGGCCAGCTTCCAGCCCAGGTTCACCGCGTCCTGCACCCCGGTGTTGAGGCCCTGCCCACCGTCCGGGGCGTGCACGTGCGCGGCGTCGCCGGCCAGCAGGACGCGCCCGTTCCGGTAGGACGCCGCCTGCCGGGTCGTGTCGGTGAACCGCGTGATCCAGGTGGGGCTGTGCACCCCGTAGTCCGTCCCGTACACCGCGACGAGCGCCGCGCGGAGATCGCGCAGGGTGGGCTCACGGCCGGGCCCCACGCGGCGCTCGGTCACCATGACCCCCGCCGGCCCTCCGTCCTGGGGCCGGCGGAAGGCGTGCTTGCCGACGGCGTCCTGGTGGATGCCCCACTCCGGCTCCTCGGTCAGCTCCACCTCGGCGAGCAGACTGCTCGTCGTCGGGTCCCACCCGGGGAACCCGATGCCCGCCGCCTTCCGGACCCGGCTCCGCCCTCCGTCGCACCCGACGACGTACTGCGCCCGCAGCGGCCGGCCGTCGGGCCGCTCGACGTCGACGCCCGTGCCGTCCTGGGCCACGCCCGTCACCTCGTGCCCGTAGCGGACCGGCACCCCCAGCTCGCCGATCCAGCCGGCCAGGAGCCGCTCGATGTGGTTCTGCCACAGCGCGAGACCGTAGGGGTGTCGGGTGGGGAAGTCGCTGATGTCCAGGGGGGTGCCGGCGAACCCGGCGACCTGGGCGGTCGTGCCCTCAGCGAGGAACCGGTCGGCGACGCCGCGCTGGTCGAGGACCTCGATGGTCCGCGCGTGCAGCCCGCCCGCGCGCGAGCCGACGAGCTCGTGACCGGTCCTCCGCTCGAGGACGACGACGTCGACCCCCGCCAGCGCCAGCTCTCCCGCCAGCATCAGACCCGTCGGCCCGCCGCCGACGACCACCACCTCGTGCTCGTCCATCTGCTGCCCCTCCGTCCGCAGGTGCCGCTCCCGGCCCGAGCATTCTGCGGCGCGACCGGGGTCTTGCCGCAAGCCCCCCGCCGCGCTGTAGCCTGAAAACGGAGGGAAGTGGACGGGCCCGGTCACCGCCGGTCAGAGCAGTCCGCTGATCTGGCCCGCCGTCTCCTGCAGTGCGGGTACGTGGCGCCGCAGACCCGAGAGGCCGCCCCGATCGGCCGGGACGCTCACGGCCAGCGCCGCCAGGGCCCTGCCCGCGGCGTCGGTGACGGGAACGGCCGCCGCGTGCAGGCCGTCGAGGCTCTCGCCGAGATTGAGCGCGTAGCCGGACCGCCGGATGTCCGCCAGCTCCTCGCGCAGGATCCGGGGGCTCGTGGTGGTGCGCCCGGTCATGCGGGGGAGGCCGGCTTCGAGCAGGGCCTGAGCCGCCGCCGGGTCCGCCGCGGCCAGGAGGACCTTGCCGCCGGCCGTGGCGTGCACCGGGAGCAGGGCGCCGGTCCGTCCGCTGACCCGCACGGGACGGTCGCACTCCACGCTGTCGACGAACCGTACGCTCGGCCCCTCGAGGGCCATGAGGTTCACGGTCTCCTCGAGGGCGGCGCAGAGTGTCTCCAGGAGCGGGTGCGCGACCTGGCGCAGCTCCGGGATGCTGGCGGAGGAGAGCGCGAACTCGAGCAGCTGCGGCCCCGGCCGGTAGGCGCGGGAGTTGCGCTCCTGCTGGACGAATCCTTCGTGGGCCAGGGTCATGAGGAGCCGGTGGGCCGTGGAGCGGGCCACGCCCAGCTCCGCGGCGGCGTCCGTGACCCGGAGGGAGTCGCGGTCGCGGAGCATCAGCAGCAGCCGCAGGGCGTTCGAGACGGACTCGATGGCGTACGGCGGCAGCTCCGGTTTGTTCTGCATGGAAGAAAGACTGACGGAACGATCCTTCTCTGCGCAACACCTGCCTAGCGTTACTCCCCAGGACACCGGGCGGCGGCGCCCGGTGCGGGCAGGGAGAGCAGAACATGACACGAGCGGAGCAGGGCCCGGCGGCCGCCGGGCCCTGGCAGGGCCCGGCACCCCGGGTGACGGTCGTCGGCGCCGGTGTCGGGGGTCTGGTCCTGGCCCTTGAGCTGCACCGGGTGGGCATCCCGTGCCGCGTCTACGAAGCAGCCCCGGAGCTCCGGCCGCTCGGTGTGGGGATCAACCTGCTCCCGCACGCCACGGCCGTGCTCGGCCGCCTCGGCCTCGAACCCGCGCTCGCGGCCGTCGGGGTGACCACCCGGGAGGCGGTCTTCTACAACCGGTTCGGGCAGTTCATCCACGCCGAGCCGGCGGGGCGTCACGCCGGGTACGACAGCCCCCAGTTCTCGATCCACCGCGGAGACCTGCAGCAGGTGCTCTTCGACGCCGTGCGCGAGCGACTGGGCGAGGACGCGGTGGTCACCGACCACCGGTGCGAGTCCGTGGACCAGGACGGCGCCGGCGCCGTCGCCCGCTTCACCCGGACCAGCGACGGCGCCGAGCTGCCTGACGTCCGCGCGGAGGTCGTCGTCGCCTGTGACGGCGTCCACTCCGCGGTGCGCCGGCAGTTCTACCCGGACGAGGGCGAGCCGCGGTACTCCGGGGTCACGATGTGGCGCGGCACGACCGTGGCGCCGCCCTTCCTCACGGGGGCGAGCATGGCGCGGATCGGCTGGCTCGCCAGCGGCAAGATGGTGGTCTACCCCATCCGCGACGTCGACTACGACGGCAATCAGCTCGTCAACTGGGTCGCGGAGCTCGAGGCCCCGCAGCGGGCTCGCCGCGACTGGACGCGGGAGGGCCGCCTGGAGGACTTCCTGGGCGTCTTCCAGGACTGGACGTTCGACTGGCTGGACGTCCCCGCGCTCATCACGGGCGCCGAGACCGTGCTCGAGTACCCGATGGTGGACCAGGACCCGCTCCCGCGCTGGACCTTCGGCCGGGTGACCCTGCTCGGCGACGCGGCCCACCCCATGGTGCCGCGCGGGTCCAACGGCGCCGGCCAGGCCGTCCTCGACGCGCACCGGCTCGCCGAGCTGCTGGCCGCCGGCACCGGCCCGCTGCAGGCGCTCGCCGACTACGAGGCCGAGCGGCTGCCCCGGACGTCGGCCGTGGTCCTGGCCAACCGGACGTCCCCGCCGGACACCATCATCCGCGAGGTGTGGGAGCGCACCGGGGACCGGCCCTTCGACCGGATCGAGGACGTCATCAGTGCGGAGGAGATCGCCGCGATCTCCCGCCGGTACCAGCAGATCGCCGGCTACAGCCTCGACGAGCTCCGGGCCGCGGACGGCCCGGACCGGACCGGCTGAGCGCCCCGCGCGCCCCGTACGCCCCGGACACCGGGCACGTCACCACCGCGATGCACCGCACGACCACACGACGAAGGAGTCCACGATGAAGCGCACGCCACTCGTCAGCGCGGCCGCCGCAGCCCTGCTGCTGGCCGGATGCGGGGCCGGGACCGAGTCCCCGGAGGCCGAGGGGCTGGACCCGGCCGCACCCGTCGCCGTCAACGTCGCCGAGACCGCCGGCGTTCCCTCCGCATACCTGAACTACGGCGTGCAGCAGGGCTTCTTCGAGGAGCAGGGACTCGACGTCACCGTCGACGTCAGCGCCGGCGGGGCGGCGGCCGTGCCCGGACTGATGAGCGGCGGGCTGCAGCTGGCCGGCTCCAACACGGTCAGCGCCCTGCTGGCCGTGGAGAAGGGCCTGCCCATCACCATGGTGGCTCCGGGCACCTTCGGCTCCGAGACCGAGGGGGAGGACTTCTCGGCCGTGCTCGTCGCGGAGAACAGCGACATCCGCGATCCGGCGGACCTGGCTGGCAGCACCATCGCGGTCAACACCCTCGAGAACATCGGCGACGTCACCATCTCCGCCGCGCTGGAGGAGCACGGGGTGGATCCGGCCGGCGTCGAGTTCGTGGAGATCGGCTTCCCCGACATGATCCCCGCTCTCGAGCGGGGACAGATCGACGCGGCGTGGGAGATCGAGCCGTTCGTCACCATCGGCGCGGAGTCCGGGGCCCGGCCCGTCCTGTGGCCGTACGTGGAGGCCCGCTCCGGCCTGATGGTCGGGTCCTTCCTGGCCACCCAGGAGTACCGCGAGCAGAACCCCGAGGTCATCGAGGCCTTCCGGAACGGACTGGAGGCCACCGCCGCGTCCGTGGCGGAGGACCCGGACGCGTTCCGCGCCGCGCTGCCCGAGCTGGCCCGTGTGACGCCCGAGGTCGCCGGGTCCATGACCCTCCCGCAGTGGAAGTCCGAGATCGACGTCGAGTCCCTGGAGTTCACCGAGGAGCAGATGCGGGAGCACGGACTCATCAGCGAACCGGTCGACGTCGAGGCCGTCGTCGCGGACTGAACGAGCCGGCGCGCAGCGCAGCGCCGTCGCACGGGCACCCGACCGGCGGGCGGTACCCTGGCCGTGTGGTCGAGCAGAGCATGTGGATGCAGAAGGTGCGCGCGGATCCCGGGCACTCGTCGTGGTACGTCGAACGGTTCCGGGCCATGGCGGCCGCCGGTGAGGACGTCGTGGGGGAGGCGCGGCTGGTCGAGGCCATGGTCCCGCCCGGCTCCCGGATCCTCGACGCCGGGTGCGGTCCCGGCCGGCTGGGCGGCCACCTGCACCGCCGCGGGCACACCGTCGTCGGGGTCGACGTCGACCCCGCGCTGGTCTCCGCCGCCCGGGAGGACCACCCGGGTCCCCGGTGGCTCGTGGGGGACCTGGCCGAGCTGGACCTGCCCGCCCGGGGCGTCCCGGAGCCCTTCGATGCCGTGGTGTGCGCCGGCAACGTGATGGCCTTCCTGGCCCCCAGCACGCGCCTCGAGGTGCTGCGCCGCTTCCGCCTTCACCTGGCCGCCGACGGCCGGGCGGCCGTGGGCTTCGGCGCCGGCCGCGGCTACCCGTTCGCGGAGTTCCTGCAGGACGCCGAGCGGGCCGGTCTCGTGCCCGACGTGCTGCTCTCCACCTGGGACCTGCGCCCGTTCCGGGAGGACAGCGACTTCCTCGTGGCCGTGCTGCGGACCGCCGAGCACTCCTGATCCCGCCGACCCCTCGGCGGCGCCGGGTTCGCGGGGTAGCGTGGACATCGTGAGCACCGCAGCCCTGTCCACCGTCACCTTCGAGAGCCGCTTCGCCCAGGAGCTGGGGGAGCTGTCCGTGCCCTGGCGGGCCGACGACGTCGCCGAGCCCCGGCTGCTGGTCCTCAACGAGCCCCTGGCCGCCGACCTGGGGCTGGACCCGGAGTGGCTCCGCGGCCCGGAGGGCGCACGCCTGCTGGTCGGCAACCTCGTGCCGCCCGGGGCGACACCGGTGGCGCAGGCCTACTCCGGGCACCAGTTCGGCTCGTTCTCCCCGCGCCTCGGCGACGGGCGCGCCCTGCTGCTGGGCGAGATCGTGGACGCCGGCGGCCGCCGGCGGGACCTGCACCTCAAGGGCTCCGGGCGGACGCCTTTCGCGCGCGGCGGCGACGGTCTCGCGGCGATCGGGCCCATGCTGCGCGAGTACATCGTCAGCGAGGCGATGCACGCCCTGGGCGTCCCCACCACCCGGTCCCTGGCCGTGGTGGCCACAGGACGGCAGGTGCGCCGCGAGACCCTGCTGCCGGGGGCCGTGCTCGCCCGGGTGGCGAGCAGCCACCTGCGCGTGGGCACCTTCCAGTACGCCCGCGCCACGGGCGACCCCGACCTCCTGCGCCGGCTCGCCGACCACGCCATCAGCCGCCACCACCCCGGCGCCGCCGCCGCCGAGCACCCGTACCTCGCGCTGTTCGAGGCGGTCGTCGCCGCCCAGGCCTCGCTCGTGGCCCGGTGGATGCTCCTGGGGTTCGTGCACGGGGTGATGAACACCGACAACACGACCATCTCGGGGGAAACCATCGACTACGGGCCGTGCGCGTTCCTGGACGCCTTCGACCCGGCCGCGGTCTACAGCTCGATCGACCACGGCGGGCGCTACTCCTACCGGAACCAGCCGGTCGCCGCGCAGTGGAACCTCGCCCGGCTCGCCGAGGCCCTGCTGCCGATGCTCGACGAGGACCAGGACCGGGCGGTGTCCCTGGCGGAGGGGGCGCTCGGGGCATTCGCGCCGCAGTACAGCGCGGCCTGGTCCGCCGGGATCCGGTCGAAGCTCGGCCTGCCCGAGGACCTCGACGACGAGGTCGCCTCGTTCCTGGTCGACGACCTGCTCGTGCTGCTCCAGCAGAACCGCGTCGACTGGACCTCGTTCTTCCGCGCCCTGGCCGGGACCGCCCGCACCGGCGCGACCGCCGCGCGCGACCTGGTCCTCGACCTGCCGGCGTTCGACGCCTGGGCCGAGCGCTGGCTCGCCGTGGGGCCGGACCCCGAGGCGATGGACCGCGTCAATCCCGTGCACATCCCCCGCAACCACCTCGTGGAGGAGGCCCTCGCCGCCGCCGTGGACGGCGACCTCGACCCGCTGGGACGGCTCCTGGAGGCGGTGACCGCCCCCTACGAGGAGCGTCCGGGCCTGGAGCGCTACGCCGCCGGCCCCCCGGAGGACTTCGGCGCCTACACGACCTACTGCGGGACCTGAGGCGCCGGCCACCGGACGGCTTCGGGGCCTGCACGACACGCTGCGGGAGCTGAGCAGCCGCCGGAGCCGGGGGCCGTCGGGCTCGCGCCGAGCCTATCCGTGCAGGGTGCGCGCCGGGTTCTCCCCGTAGGCCTGCCGGTGACGGCGGGCGAAGTCCCCGGCGTGGAGGAAGCCCCAGCGCAGGGCGATCGCGCGCACCGTCTCACCATCAGCCGGGGCACCGCGCACCAGGTCCTGGTGGGCGGCCGCCAGTCGCAGACCGCGCAGGTGGTCCGCGGGGGTCATCCCCGTCCGGGAGCGGAACACCTCGGTGAGTTCGACCGTGCTCAGGCCCACGTGGCGGACGACGTCCTCGACCGTGATCGGCAGCGACAGGGACGCGTGCATGAACTCCACGGCCTTCCGGTGGGCGGTCTGCCGGGCGGCGACCGAGGTCCGCCGGGTGCTCGGGTCACCGGAGAGGCAGAACGCCTCCAGGGTGGCCACCGACATGCGGCGCCGCAGATCCGCCCGCAGCAGGGGGACGGTGGCGATCGCGGGATCCGTGAGGGCCTCGTGGACGTGCTCGTAGGTGTCGGCCCAGTACTTCGCGCGCGCGGCTGACGCGGGCCGGGGATGGTCAAAGGCGACCTCGAGATCCAGGTCGCCGTGGACGGCCCGGGCGGTGTCCTGCAGGGCGGGCAGGTGCAGGTTCAGCGAGTCGACCTCCAGGAACTCCAGCTCGGCCCGGTAGTCCTCGTGCGGCTGGATGACCATCAGGCCGGTGCCGCGACGGCCGTCGACCTCCCAGCGGTGGGCGCCCGTGCGGCGTCGGACCACCGTGAGCGTGTCCTCCAGAACCAGATTCACCCGGCCACGGCCCCTAAAGTGGAACCGACCCAGGCTCAGCTCGGCGTCCCCGTCCACGTCCTGGCGGTAGGCGAACGCGGGGTCGTCGCGGGGCGTGCGGATCTCTGCCCCCGCGTAGGTCTGCCGGAGCCTGTCGTTGGCGACCTCGGGGTCGGTGGTCGCCACGCGCAGGCGGATGGGCAGCGGCTCCGTCACGTCAGTTCCTCCTCGGGCGCGACGCCGTCATGAGTGCAGGGTGGTGGACGGGGCCTGACCGAAGCTGTCCCGGTAGGCGGTGGCGAACCGTCCGCGGTGGGTGAAGCCCCACCGGGCGGCGACCGCCTCCACCGTTGTCCCGGTGGTCGGGTCGGCGGCCAGCAGATCACGGTGGACGGCCTCGAGCCGGGCGGAGCGCAGATAGGCGGTCGGGGTGGTGTGCAGCTCGCGGCGGAACGCCGCCTGCACCCCGCGAGGGCTCAGCCTCGCGGCCGCGGCGATCTCCGGCAGCCCGATGTCCTCGCTCAGGTGGGCGTCGACGAACGAGACGGCCCGGCGCAGCGCCGCCGGGCGGGGAGCGGGAACATCGAGCACCGGCGGACCCTGGAGGAAGGTGTTCGGGAAGGTGTGCAGCAGCGCCGTGATCAGGAACCGGGTCATCTCGCTCCGGACGAGGGGACTGCTCATCACCTGGGTGTTGGGCAGCAGGTCGCGCCGCAGGTGGGCCACGGTGCTCGACCAGTACCGGGCCATGACCGGGCTGACGGGGCGGGTGCCGGTGAACTGCAGCCGGAAGGAGTCCGCCCCCAGCAGCTGCCTGGCCTGCTCCACCACCGCGGCGCCGTCCACGGAGACGCTGAACATGTCGAGGTCCGCCCAGTAGCTGGTGCACGGGAGCTGAGGGAACAGGAACGGGCCCCGGCGTGGGAAACGGTCGGGGCCGCTGGTGGTGCTCAGCACGCCGTCCAGCACATGGCCGATCCGCACCACCTCGGCGCACCCGGTGGTGCCCAGGACGGAGGAGCCGCCCAGCCGCAGCCGCCCGTAGTTCACCGGTCCTGCGCCGGTCGAGGTGAGGGACATGGAAAAGTCCCCGCCCGTGATCCACTGCACGTCACGCAGGGCGTAGACCTCGTCCAGCTTGGCCAGGGCCTGGGCCGGGTCACGGGTGGTGAAGACCGCCCGCTGCACAGTGTCCCCCATGATGGGCAGGGTACGCCCCGTACGGGGCGCCGTCGATGCCCCGGCGTCCCGTGCGGGTGCCGATCACCCGCCGATGTACTCCCCGGTCACGCTGTCCACGGTGCCGTTCTCGATGCCCGTGCACTGGGCGGCGCCGGCCTCCGTCACCGGGTCGTAGTTGATGCAGAAGGCGTCGTAGTAGGGCACCCCGCTCCGCCACGCGGCCAGTGCCTCCTCGTAGCTGAACTTCGCCGGGAAGGGCACGGCCCCGACGTCCGTGCTGACCTGCACCTGGCAGGTGCCGGGGCCGCCCGGGGCGAAGGCGAGGAGCTGCCCGACGGTGTCGACGACGTCGATCCGGTCCTGGCCGGTGCTCATCGCGGCCTGGTAGGCCCGGCAGATCTCGACGGCCACGGCGCGGTCGTTCGTGTCCGCGGTGAGCCGGTGCACGAGACCGCCGCCCGGGGCCGCCTGCTGCTCGATCCCGGACACGGTCCCGGCGTACGGCTGTCCTTCGGGCGTCGTGGAGAACGCGGACCACGCGTCGGCGAGGACGGGTTCCGCGGGCGCGGGCTGCGCCGGGGACTCCTCGCCCGGCTCCTCGTCGGCGTCGTCGGGCTGCTCCGCGGGCTCCGCGGACGCCGGGGGCTCCGTGGGCTCGGGGGTCGACTCGGAGGTCGCCTCCGGCGTCGTCTCCGGGGCCGTGCCCGAGGGGGAGGGCGAGGTCCGGGCGGCGGGGGTGTCCTCCTGGACCTGGGGGTCGCCGGCGCAGCCGGCCAGGGCGAGACCGGACGCGAGGAACAGACTGGTGACGACGGCCTTCGTGCTCATGGGGTGCCTCTGCTTCGCTGGGGGGCGGGGTTCCCACTGTAGGCGGGCCGGGCGGCGAACCGGGGTGGCCCGCCGGAGAGTTGCCCACCCAAGAGGGGTCAGACGGGGAGGGGCGGGCCGTGCCACGATGCGGAGGGCATGCCGCAGAACTGTGAAGGGGGCCGCTGTGCCGCACCAGATGACGCTGATGTTCCTCAACATCGCGCTGACCCTCGTCCTCGTCGTGTCGTGCTATCTGCACCTGGGCGGCGGGCGCTGGTGGTTCCCGTGCCTGTGGTTCGTGGGCATGGCGGCGGGGTCCCTGTGGGACGCGCTGCCGCACCGCCGCGCCGCGGAGTTCGCCCGCCGCGCCGGTGGTCGGACCGCCTGGCAGGGCTGAGCGCGGCCGCGCGTCCTCGGCGCCGGCCGGCGGCGGCCGCGGGGGCGGTGGGGGCGGTGGCGCAGCGGGTGGCGTCCGTCGTCCGATCCCCGTCCCGCTGTCGTCCTACTCGCACGCGACGCCGTCGGAGTCGCCGTCCATGGCCTCCCGGTAGCCGGGCTCCCCCCGCAGCAGCGGTGCGGCGCCGGCCTCCCGGGCGGCGCCGCAGTTGGCGTAGTGCACGTCCGCGGGCACGGGAGCCTGACCGGCCGGGGCCTCCTCGGCGGGGGCCGGAGCGGCCCCGGCGCCTCCGGGGATGTCGCCGAACGGCGTACTGCCGGGCAGCTGCTGGTCGGGGCAGCCGGTGAGCACCTCGGCCATGGCGGTCTTCTCCGGGGCGGTGACCCACAGGCCGTAGCGGGTCTTCACCGCGATCTGGACGGCCACCATCTCGCAGGCGAAGGCCCGGTTCGGGGGCAGCCACCGCGAGGCGTCCTGGTCGGACTTCGAGCCGTTGGCCGGGCCGTCGACCGCCAGCAGGTTCAGCGGGTCGTTGGCGAGGGCCACGCGGTCGGCCTGGGAGAGCCGGCGCACCCCGGTGACCCAGGCGTTGCCGAGCGAGACCACGTGGTCCACCTGGACGTCGGCGGAGGTCGCGACCCCGCGGACGAAGTCGATGGACGCCCCCGTGTACGGGTCGGCGAGGGTACCGGTGTCGACCCTGCACCCGTCGGCGGTGGTGATGCCGGTCAGGTCCCGGGCCAGGACCTCGTTGCGGGAGTCCTCGCAGTCGCCGTCGGCGTCGATCCACCCGCCGAACAGGGCGTCGCGGTCGTAGTCGGACATCGTCCCGGCGGCGGCGACCGGCAGGTCCTCCAGGGCGAGGAACGCCCCCGAGGGCGGGGCGACGGCCCGGACGGGGGTCTCCGACGGCTCCGGGGCGGAGCTCGGCGACGGGGTGACCGTGGTGACCGTCCCCGGGGTCCTCGAGGCCGTCGGCGAGGGCGTGCTGCCGGGCTCGGCGCTCGGGGAGGGGGCGGCGGGCACCGTCGTCACCGTCCCCGGGACGGGGCCGGCGGCCGGGTCGGTGGACGCGGTGCTGGACGCGCAGCCCGCCACCAGCCCGATCGCCAGGACGAGGTGCAGCGGCCCCGCCACGATCCACCTGCCCGCGGCGACACCGCGGCGGGACGCAGGGTCCGCCCCCGGGGCGGACGAGGGGAAGAGGGTGTTGCGCATGGTGCTCCTGGGGGGACGAGAGGAAGTGCGCCTGGGGGAGGGCACGCGTCGGGGGATCGCGCGAGGCACCCTCCTGTTCTACGTCCGGTGCCCGTCCGGCACCGCACGGCGCGCCGCAGAGGGCGGCGACCCCCGCGTGTGTGACGCCGGAGGTCACAGCACCGTCCGGGACGCACCCCGGGGCGGAGGGCCGTCCCGGGCGCGGGACCGTGCTCCCCGTGCCCGGCGGCCCCGGCCGCGCCATCCCCGGATGAGGGGTCAGACACGCGAGGTCGCCGGGTGCGAGGATGCGGTCACGGGGATCGTCGAACGGGGGGAGGCCTCGTGCTGACCGTGCGCGACAGGCTGCTGCTGGGGCTCTGGCTCCTGCCGGTGGCCCTCGGTCTCGTCGTGGGGCTGTGCGTCGGCGACGACGACGGCACCGTCATGCTGTTCGTCACCGGTCTCGTCGCGGCCCTCTACGTGGCGGTGCTGGTCAGCACCGTCCACACCGCGCGACGCCGACGGACCGAGCCCGCCGCCGCGCCCGCCCCGGAGCCCCCGGAGCCGGCCGCCGGGCACGGCCCCGGCCCCGACCCGCCGGGGGCCCCCGGCGAGTCCGGCCGCGCGCTCGCCGTGTCGCGCGTCCTGCCGCTGGGGCTCGCCGTCTCCGCCGCCGTCTACGTCGTCGCGGAGGGCGGCTGGACCTTCGTGGTGGTCGCCGTGCAGCTCGTCACCGTGATCACCATGGCCGCCTACGTGCACGAGCGCGGCGCGGAGCCGAAGCCCGTGACGTAGCACGGCGCCGCCCCCGTCCGTGCGGACGGGGGCGGCGCCGTGGCCCGGCCGCGACGGATCGCGGCCGGCGGGCTCACGAGAGCTGCACGTACGTGGCCGAGTGCCCGAAGCCGACGACGTCGTCACGACCGTCGCCGTTGACGTCACCGAGCAGGCGCGGATACCGGTCCTCCGTCCACCCCTGGTCGTAGCCGAAGGCGGCGACCTTCAGGTACACCGGGCCGAAGGTGCCGTCCGCCCGGCCGTGGGCAACGTAGACCCCGGCGTTGCCGAAGCCCACCAGGTCCTGGATGCCGTCGACGTTGATGTCCGCGTGGGTCCGCAGGTGCCGGTCGCCCCGCCACCCCTGGGCCTGGCCGAAGTCGTTCACCCGCAGTGCCACGCCGGTGTAGTTCCCTCCGTTCAGCGAATGCGCGACGGAGACCCCGGAGTAGCCGAAGCCGATGATGTCCGCCGCGGCGTTGCCGGCGGGGTTGACATTGACGTCGGCCAGCATCCGCGGGTGCTGGCCCACGCGCCAGCCCTGGGCGTAGCCGAAGTTGCGGATCTCCAGCGCGGGCTGGGTGAACGTGTCCCCGAGCGCCGAGAAGTAGGAGACGTACGTGCCGGCGTCCCCGAAACCCACGATGTCGGCGGTGCTGTTGCCGTCGACGTCCGCGAGCATCCGCGGGTTCTTGTCGACCCGCCAGCCGCGGTCCCAGCCGTAGCTGTCGATGCGCTTGCCGGTCCCGGTGAACGTCCGGTTGGACAGTCCGTGGGAGACGGTGACGCCCGAGTGCCCGAAGCCCACGATGTCGGCGGTCAGGTTGCCGTTGAGGTCGGCGAGCTCGCGCGGGTGCCGGTCGACGCGCCAGCCCTGGTTCCAGCCGAAGTCGCGGACCTTGAGCTGCGGCGCGGTGAAGCTGCCGTCGCCCTGGGAGTAGGCCACGTGGACGCCGGCGTCGCCGAAGCCCACGATGTCGTCCCGGCGGTCGCCGTCGACGTCCGCGAGCGTGCGCACGTGCCGTGCGCCGGACCAGCCCTGCGCGGTGCCGAAGTCGCGCACGCTCATGCGCGGCGTGCCGAAGGTGCCGTCGGCCCGGCCGAAGGCGACCTGGACGCCGGCGCTGCCGAAGCCGACCACGTCGGCGCGGCCGTCGCCGTTGACGTCCGCGAGTTCGCGCACGTGCTGGTCGGTGCGCCAGCCCTGGGCGTAGGAGAACACGGGCTGCGCGGTCGCGGCGTGGGCGGGTGCGCCCACGGCGAGCCCGGCGGTCGCCAGCACGGTGGCCGACGCGCCGGTGAGCACGCGCGAGAGGAGTGGGTGTTTCATGGCGGGTCCCCGAGATCATGAGACGGATCGTCGGCACGGGCGCCGGTGGCGCGTGCCGGAGTCCTCGGTCGGCCCCCGGCCGACCGGGAGACGTCCCCCGGGACGCGGTGCGCCTCCGGGGAACCGGTGGCACCGGGAACGACGTCCCGGCGCCGAGGCGCAACAGCTGAGGGAGCCAGTTTACTCCTGCAACCAGGCGGTCACCAGCGGCGTTCCCTTTCGTGACGTCACCGGACGGCCGGGTTCACGGGGCTGTCCCGGCCACCGCCTCGGCCACTGTCCCGGTCACCGCTCCGGCCGTGCGGCGAGGGCGGCCCTGCGTCCGCCGCGGTCGGCGGCTCCCGCAGGAGTCGCCGACCGCGGCGGGGCCGTCACGGGCTGACGGGCTCCGGCCGAGGGTCGGAGGTGCAGCACGAGCCGTCGCCGCCCACCTCGGAGAGCTCCCGGCCGGTCCTGCCCTCAAGGTTGGGCCGGGCGTCGGCGGTGACGGTGTAGACCTCCCACGGCTCCCGGCCCGGTCCGGTCACCCAGACCTTGTCCTGGACGGCGTAGCAGCAGGTGGTCTGCTCCTCAGGGCGGGTGGCCAGGCCGGCGTCGGCCAGGCGCTGCGCGGCCGCCTCGACGATCTCGGTGCTCTCCACCTCCACGCCGAGGTGGTCCATGCGGGTGTCGTCACCGGGCTCGCCCTCCAGCAGCACGAGCTTCAGCGGCGGCTCCGCGATGGCGAAGTTGGCGTAGCCCGGGCGCCGTTTGGCCGGGGCCGTGCGGAACAGGGTGGAGTAGAACTCGATGGAGCGCTCGAGATCGGCCACACGCAGGGCGAGCTGGACTCTGGACATGACGGGTTCCTTCCGGGTGCGACGAACGCTCCTTGGTATCGACGTCCGTCTATGTGGAAGAGTGCCACCAGCATCGATGATCGTCAATACGTCCGGGCGTTCTCCTGACAGGCCGCCCACCCGGTCGCCCCGTGGGCCGTCGTCGCCCCGTACCGCCGGCTGTGGCTCCTCCCGCACCGTTCCGGGTTCGCCTTCCGCGGTCCGGCGGGAGATCATGGGAAGAGACGGCCCGGCCCGCCACCCGGAAGGACACCATGCGCAAGCACCAGCACGCCGACGACGAGCCCCGGCGCAGCCTGTTCCGGCGCTTCGACGACTTCGCCATGCGGTTCTACGGGCCCGCCGTGCGCAGTCCCCGCGACCTCCGGGGCCAGGACCAGCCCAGCGAGCAGACGAAGCAGTGGTACCAGGACCTGCAGGACGAGTTCGTGGTCGAGAAGGACGCGAACGGCAACACCTACCTGCGCCCCCGCCACCGGTAGCCCGCCACCGCCACCGGTAGCCCGCCCGTGACGCCGGGAGGCGCCCGACCGGAGAACACCCGGGCCCGGGCCGTACAGTGTCGGAGCATGGAAGGAAACCACGTGCTGCCCCTGACCGATCCCGAGGTGCGTGCGCTGCGGGAGGACTTCCCGCTGCTGACGAACAGCCCGTCGGTCTACCTGGACTCGGGGGCCACCTCCCAGAAGCCCCTGGCCGTCCTGGACGCCGAGCGGGACTTCTACCTGCACCGCAACGCCGCGGTCCACCGCGGCGCCCACGCCCTGGCCGTGGAGGCCACCGACGCCTACGAGGAGGCCCGCCGGGTGGTGGCCGGCTTCGTGGGCGGCACCGAGCGCGAGCTGGTGTGGACCTCCAACGCCACCGAGGCCCTCAACCTCCTCACCTACTCCTTCTCCAACGCCTCGGCCGGACGCGGGGGAGGGACGGCCGCCCGCTTCCGGCTGGGCCCCGGCGACGAGATCGTCACCACGGAGGCCGAGCACCACGCCAACCTCATCCCGTGGCAGGAGCTGGCCGCCCGCACCGGGGCCACCCTGCGCTGGGTCCCCGTCGATGACGACGGCGCCCTCGATCTCGGGGCCGCCGCCGAGGTCATCGGCGAGCGCACCCGGGTGGTGGCTTTCAGCCACGTCTCCAACGTCACCGGTGCGATCACCGACGTCGCCCGTCTCGTCGAGCTGGCCCGGGCGGCGGAGGCGCTGACCGTGCTGGACGCCTGCCAGTCGGTGCCGCACCTGCCCGTGGACCTCCCCGCCCTGGGGGTGGACTTCGCGGTGTTCTCCGGGCACAAGATGCTCGGTCCCACCGGCATCGGGGCGCTGTGGGGGCGGTCCGAGCTGCTGGACGCGATGCCCCCGTTCCTCACCGGCGGGTCCATGATCACGAAGGTCACGATGGAGTCCGCCCGCTACCTGCCGGCCCCCACCCGCTTCGAGGCCGGCACCCAGCGGGTCGCCCAGGCCGTGGCGCTGGCCGAGGCGGTGCGCTACCTGCAGGGCATCGGGATGGAGCGGGTCGCGGCCCACGAGCACGAGCTGGGGCAGCGGCTCGCGGCCGGTCTCGCCCAGCTGGAGGGGATCCGGCTGATCGGCCCGCCCCCGGGCGCCGAACGGGTGGGTCTGGCGGCCGTGGACGTGGCGGGGGTGCACGCCCACGACGTCGGGCAGGTGCTGGACTCCGCCGGGGTGGCCGTGCGGGTGGGCCACCACTGCGCCCAGCCGCTGCACCGGGCGCTGGGGCTGACCGCCAGCACGCGGGCGAGCGCCTACCTCTACAACACCACCGCCGACGTCGACCGGTTCCTGGCCGAGCTCGCCGGGGTCCGCAGCTACTTCCGCGTGGCCGGCTGAGCACCGTGACCGCCGCACCGGAACGGCCGGAGCCGCAGGACCCGCAGAACCCACTGAACCCACCGAGGAGGACCCCATGAGCGCGCTGGACGGGATGTACCAGGAGGTCATCCTCGACCACGCCAAGCGGCGCTCCGGCGAGGGCCTGGCCGCCCCGGCACCCGGGCACGGGGCCGGGGAGTCGCACCAGTACAACCCCACGTGCGGCGACGAGATCACCGTGCGGGTCGAGCTCGCGGCCGGCCCCGGGGACGCGGAGCCGGTGGTGGCCCAACTCAGCTGGGAGGGCGAGGGCTGCTCGATCTCCATGGCCGCGGCCTCCGTGCTGGCCGAGACCGCCCCCGGGATGACGCGGGCCGAGCTGGTGGAGCTGATCGGCGCGTTCCGGGACCTCCTGCGCTCGCGGGGCACCGTGGTCCCCGACGAGGAGGTCCTCGGCGACGCCGCCGCCTTCGCCGGGGTCTCCCGGTTCGTGGCCCGCGTCAAGTGCGCCATGCTCGGCTGGGTCGCCGCCGAGGAGGCCCTCGACCGCGCCGGCTGAGCGGCTCCTGGCGCCACCGGTCTTCACACACCAGGACGTCCTTGTCCCGCCCGGCGCAGGGTGGGACACTGACCGCCCCGGCGCTGAGGGGGCGGTCATGACACAGTTCGAGGACCTGGTGGCCCGCGTGGAGACGTGGAAGGCGCTGGACCGGGTGGCCGAGCCCCTGGCCCGCGCCGTGGGCCGGGCGGTGCGGCCCGCGCCGGTGCGCACCGTGCTGAGCGGCACGGTGATCGGGCACGGTGATCGGGCACCCGCTGCACCCCCTCCTCACCGACGTCCCGATCGGTGCGTGGACCATGGCGGCGGTGCTGGACCTGGCCGGCGGCCCCAGCACGGCCCGGGCCGCCGACGTGCTCGTGGCCGCGGGGCTGGCCGCCGCCGTTCCCACGGCGGCGACCGGGCTCAACGACTGGTTCGACACCCAGGGCGCCGACCGGCGCATCGGCCTGGTGCACGCCACCGCCAACAGCGTGGCCCTGACGTTCTACGCGGCCTCGCTCGCCGCCCGGCTCCGGGGTCGGCGCGGCGCCGGCAGGGCCCTCGCCCTGGTCGGCTACGGCTGCGTCACGGGCGGGGGCTACCTGGGCGGCCACCTGGTCTTCGCGCGGGGCGTCAACGTCAACCGCACCGCCTGGCGGAGGGGCCCACGGCGGTGGACCGACGTCCTCGCCGACGCCGACCTCGCCGCCGGCCAGCACCGACGGGTGCCGGCCGGCAGCGTCTCGGTGCTGCTCGTCCGCGACGGGGACCGGGTCGAGGCCCTCGACGGCGGCTGCGTCACCTGCCTCTGGCACGGCAGCACCTTCCGGCTCGCGGACGGCGCCGTGGTCCGCGGACCGGCGACCGCCGCGCAGCCCAGCTACGAGACCCGCGTCGAGGAGGGACGGATCCAGGTCCGGTGCCGGCCCTGACCACCCCGGACGGCGGCAGCGGCCCGGAATGCTTCCGGCGCCGCCCGGGTTGTGCGCACCATGACCCTCTCCGACGTTCCGCTCTCCCTCCTCGACCGCGCCAACACCCGGGACGGCTCCACGGAGGCCGAGGACCTCGCCCGCGTCCTGGAGCGGGCCGAGCGTGCGGAGGAGCTGGGCTACCACCGGTTCTGGGTGGCCGAGCACCACGCGGTGCCCGGGATCGCCGGGTCCGCGCCGGCGGTGCTGATGGCCGCTCTGGCCGCCCGGACCCGCCGTCTCCGGATCGGCTCCGGCGGGATCATGCTCCCCAACCACCAGCCCCTCGTGGTCGCCGAGCAGGCCGCCACCCTCGAGGCCCTGCACCCCGGCCGGATCGACCTCGGGGTGGGCCGCTCCCTCGGCTTCACCGCCGCGGTCCGGGATGCGCTGCGCACCGGCAAGGAGGCCGCGGACCGCTTCGGGCACGACCTGGCCGAGCTGCTCGCGCACCTCTCCGGCGCGGCCCCGGTGACCGCCCGGCCCCGCAACCACGCCGCCACACCGGTCTTCGTCCTGGCGACCGGCGCCGGGGTGGAGACCGCGGCCCGGGCGGGACTCGCCGTGGTGCTCGGCGGCCCGGCGCTCTTCCGCAAGGGCCCCGGCGGCGGCGCCGCGGTGCTCGAGCGGTACCGCGCGCAGTTCCGCCCGTCGTCGTGGTGGCCGGAGCCCTACGCGGTGGTCTCGGCGAACGTCGCGGTGGCGCGGACCCGCGCGGCCGCCCGCGAACTGCTGCTGCCCGAGGCCCGCGCCCTGGCCGCCTCCCGCACCCGGGGTGAGTTCCCGCCCCTGGCGCCCGCGCGGCCCGCGGAGCCCGACGGGCTCACGGCCCGGGAGCGGACCCTCGTACAGGAGACCCTCACAACCTCCGTCCACGGCACGGCCCCGGAGGTCCGGGACCAGCTGGAACGGCTGCTCGCGCGCACCGGGGCGGACGAGCTGCTCGTGACGGGCGGCGCGCACGATCTCGACGCCCAGGCGGACTCCGACCGGCGGCTCGCCGCGCTGTTCACCACCCGCCCGGCCTGATCTCCCCCCGCCGGGCCGCCGTCCCGCCGATGGGAGGTCAGGCCGGGCGGGGGCGGGTGGGAAGTGCGGATAGAGTGACGGGGTGCCACAGCTGCTCGTCCTCGCCGCCCACCCCCTGGAGACCAAGTACTTCCCGGAGGACATCGACCTGGTCCTGACCGGTGTCGGGATGTCGGCCGCGGCGGTGCGCACCACCGAGGCGGTGCTGACCCGCTGCCCGGACCCCGCGCGCCGGGCGGAGCTGACGGTGCTCAACATCGGCAGCGCCGGCGCCCTGAAGCACGGGCTGACCGGGGTGCTCGAGCCCTCCTGGATCATCAACCGGGACGTGGACGAGGAGCTGCTGCGCGCGGCTGGGATCCCCGTGGACAACGTCATCGAGCTCGGCGGCGACGGCCCCGTGCTCGCCACCGGGGACTCCTTCGTGGCCGGCGGACCCGCCCGGGACGCCCTGGCCGCCCGGGCGGACCTCGTGGACATGGAGGGCTGGGCGATCGCGGTGGCCTGCCGGCACCTGGGTGTGCCGCTGCGGATGGTCAAGCACGTCTCCGACGCCGCCGACGAGGAGGCGGTCGCGTGGGCCGAGAAGGTCGAGCTCAGCGCCATGGCCCTGGGTCGCTGGTTCCGCGGCAGCGGGATCACCGGGGCGTGACCTGCCGCAGGACCGTCCGGATCCGCCACTAGACTGGGGCCAGCATGAAACTTCTCCGCCAGCGCGAGTCCCTGGGCGCCCAGCAGGACTACGAGAGCGCCATGACCCTCCTCGCCGACGTGCGCCGCAGCGGGCCCGTCCTGCGCTTGTACGAACCGGCACCCACGGTCGCCTTCGGCCGCCGGGACGAGCTGCGCCCGGGCTTCCCCGACGCCGCCCGGGCCGCGCGCGAGAGCGGGTTCGAGCCCCTGGTCCGCAAGGTGGGGGGCCGCGCCGCGGCCTACCACGGCGGATGCCTGATCATCGACCACCTCGAGGCCGCCGAGGACCCCACCTCGGGCATCCAGGACCGCTACCGGCTCTTCGGCGACATGATCGTGGCCGCCCTGGAGGAGCTCGAGGTCGAGGCCGACGTCGGTGAGATCCCGGGCGAGTACTGTGCCGGCGAGCACAGCGTGCACGGGACGCACCCGGCGTCGTCGTCCACCCCGGGCCGGAAGGTGAAGCTGGCCGGGACGGCCCAGCGGGTGGTCGCGGGCGCCTGGTACTTCAGCACCGTGCTGGTGGTCGAGCAGTCCGAGCCCATCCGCTCGGTGCTCACCGACGTCTACTCGGCCCTCGACCTGGACTGGGACCCGGCCACCGCCGGGGCCGTGGACGACCTGCGTCCGGGCACTACCGTGGCCGACGTCGAGCGCGGGATCCGCAAGGTGTACGGCATGTACTCCCGGTACCTGGGGTACGGGCCGCTCACCGACTGAGCCCCGGCCGCGGGCCGGGCAGACCGAGGAGGCAGCAGATGTGCGGACGCTATGTCATCGCCAGGGCCGTGGGCGACCTCGTGGCCGCGACCGGGGCGGTCCCGGACGAGAGCCTGGGCGAGGCCGACTCCGAGCGGCTGCGGGCCAACTGGAACACCGCGCCCACCACCGACGTGCCGATCGTCTTGGAACGCCTCACCGGCGGGGACGGCCGGGACGACGACGGGGAGCTGGTGCGCGAGCTGCACGTGGCCCGCTGGGGACTGGTCCCGGGCTGGGCCAAGGACCCGGCGGTCGGGTCGAAGATGTTCAACGCCCGGTCGGAGACCGTCCTCGAGAAGCCGTCATTCCGCAAGGCGGTCCGGGCCCGCCGGTGCGCGGTCCCGGCCAACGGCTACTACGAGTGGAAGAAGGAGCCCGGCGCCGGGAAGGGCGGGCGCAAGCAGCCCTACTACGTCCACCCGGCCGATCCGGAGGAGACCATTTGGTTCGCCGGGATCTACGAGTGGTGGCGGGTGCCCGAGGGCACGGAGCTGCACTCCGCGGCCCTGCAGCCCGGCAGGGACGGCGGCGGGAGCGCCTGGCTGCTGTCCTGTTCCATCCTCACCACCGACTCCCCGGAGCCCTCCGACGAGCACCCCGTGCTCACGGAGCTGCACGGTCTGCACGACCGGATGCCGATCCCGCTGGCGCCCGAGCACGTGGGGGACTGGCTGCGCCCGGGGGAGGACGATGCCCCGCAGCTCGTGGACCTGGTCCGGGCCGAGGCGCACCGGACGGCCGCCCGCTGGGTGCTCGACCCGGTGGGCCCGGCGGTCGGCAACGTGCGCAACAACTCCCCGGAGCTCGTCGAGCCGCAGCGGAGCCTGTTCTGAGCCCCCGGGAGCCCGCGGACCGGGTCACCGCCTTCGTCCGCGCCCACGGCGGCGGGGTCGTGGCGACCAACAGCGGCGCCGGCTGCCCCGAGTCCGCGTGGATCAACCTCGCGGCCCTCGGGGACGGGCGGCTGGTCTTCGGCACGAACGAGCGCAGCCGCAAGTACACCAACCTCCTCGCCGACCCCCGGGTCTCCCTCGTGGTGGTCTCCGGGACGGGCCAGGAGTTCCAGCTCGAGGGTGAGGCCGCCGTGCTGGAGGGCTCCGCCGCGCAGGACGCCGGCGAGGTGCTGGAGGCCCGGCACCCGGGGGCCACGGGCAAGGACAGCACCCGGCTCGTGGCGGTGCGCCCCCGCTGGGCGCGGTTCGTCGACATCGCCGCCGATCCCCCCGTCCGGGAGGAGTTCTCGCTCTGAGCCGGTCACAGAAGAGGTCCGGGACCCGCATCGCGGATCCCGGACCTCTTCCACGGCCTGGTGCCGGGTCCTGTTCGTGCCGGCGTCCCCTCCGGCGTCCCCCGGTCCGGAGCGCCCGCCGGGCTCAGACGTAGTCCGTCTCGGGGACCCAGCGGTTGAAGTCGAGCGTCAGGTAGAGCGCGAGCGCCGCCGCGTTGTCCTCGGCGATCCGCAGGCTGACCTGGTCGTAGCCGTTGTCGTAGAGGGTGCCAATGGCGCAGCGCACGAGCTGCTCGGCCAGGCCCTGGCGGCGGCGGGAGGCCGCCGTGAACAGCTCGAAGATGTAGGGGACGTCGGGCAGGTCCTCACCCACCCGCCGGGCCAGCACGAGCGCCGCGGCCACCACGGTCCCGTCGTCGTCGACCACCACCGGCGAGGCCTCGGGGAGGAAGGGCCCGTACTCCCCGTCGAAGACTCCCCGGATCACCTGGCGGGCCTCCTCCAGACTGGAGACCCCGCCCTGCTCGTAGGAGGAGTAGTAGAGCTGGGCGAGGCTCTCGGCGTCCTCCGGGCCGGACGGACGCAGATTCACCGCGGGCTTCTTGGTGTTCGCCGCGGTGTGGGCGATCAGCGTGATGGTTCCGGTCATGGAAGGCCTCCGTGAGGTCGACGCCGGCTGCTCCGGCGGGGCGGACGAGGGACAGGGGACGTCCGGGCGGGCCGCGCAGGGCAGGCCCTCCGTGCATTCAGCGTATCCATTTCGCTGGGCTTGTCCATGCTTCGCCGTTCTCGATCGCAAAAGTGAACGGCCGGGTCGGAGCGGGAACTTCAAGGGAACACCTGTTCCTTTTCCGTGCTCTTCCGAGTTAGCGTGTCGTACAGGTGTTCTAGCTTCCAGGGAATAGGGCGCACCGGGGACGGGCGCCGGCCGAGGGAGAGAGGAGCCGTCGTGGGTTTCCTGACGGAGAGCGTCGACGTGGACTGCGACACGGAGGGGGTGCCGGTGGGTGTGCGCTGGCGCGGGCGGGACTACCTGGTGGCCCAGGGCCCCGTGCGCTGGTACGAGCGCCGCGCCTGGTGGTCCGAGGACGCGCGGCTGCCCAAGGACCGGGGGATCGGTGCGGTGGACCAGCAGATGTGGCGGGTCCAGGTGCAGCTGAACACCCGCTCCGAGCTGCTGACCCTCGAGCTCGTCCACACCCTCGACACCGGGCGCTGGCGGCTGCTCGCCGCCACGAGCGCCTCGGGGATCCGCGTGGTGCGCTGCGCGTAGGGCCGCCGCGGTGCACCCTCCCATTGGAGGTGCATAGGATCGTCGGTGGAGACCGCACCGCAGAACGTGAGGGAGCACCCGTGAGACTCGGCACCGTGCGACGCGACGGCACCACCCAGGCCTTCCGGCAGGAGGACGGGCGGACCGTCTACCTCCCCGTCCCCGACGTCGGGGCCCTCCTCGCCGGGGGCGACCTGCGGCTGCCGGGGGAGCCGGGCCCCGCACCGGCCCCGGAGGACCTGGCGACGCCCGTCCTGCGCCCGGGCAAGATCCTGTGCGCCGGGCTGAACTTCTACGACCACGCGGAGGAGGTCGGCCAGAAGATCCCGGAGCACCCCACGATCTTCGCGAAGTACGCCACCGCGCTCATCGGCCCCACTGACCCCATCGCCATGCCGGAGGAGTCCGAGAAGATCGACTGGGAGGCCGAGCTCACCGTGGTGATCGGCTCGCCCCTGCGCCACGCCACGCCGGACCAGGCGCGGGCCGCGATCGCCGGGTACACCATCATGAATGACATCTCGGTGCGGGACTGGCAGGGCCGGACCTCCGAGTGGTTCCAGGGCAAGAACTTCGACCGCACCACCCCGGTGGGCCCCGTGGTGGTGACCCCCGACGAGGTCGACCCCGAGGCGGGACTGGCGATCCGCTGCACCGTGGACGGCGTGCGCCACCAGGACTCCGGCACCGACCGGATGATCTTCTCCGCCGTGGAGCTGGTCGAGTACCTCAGCCGGTTCCTGACCCTCGAGCCCGGGGACCTCGTGGCCTGCGGCACCCCCGCCGGCGTGGGCCTGGCCAAGAAGCCCCGCCGGATCTGGTTGCGGGACGGCCAGGAGGTCGTCACCGAGATCGAGGGCATCGGCGAGCTGCGCAACGTCTGCACCCCCGCCGAGGACCTCCGGGTGGCGGCCGGCTGACCCGGCACCCGTTCCCACTCGGTCCCGTCGCCCTTCTCCTGCCGTCCAGATCCCACTGACTTGATCCCACTGTCCTGTTCCCGCCTTCGACCGGAGGACCCCATGGCGACGATCGGCTTCCACGCCTCCCACGAGCAGATCCCTCCCGAGCAGCTGCTGCGCGACGTCGGGCACGCCCAGCAGGCCGGCTTCGGCACCGCCATGTGCTCGGACCACCTCGAGCCGTGGTCACCGCACCAGGGCCACTCCGGGTTCGCCCTGTCCTGGCTGGGCGCCGCCCTGGCCACCACGGACCTGCCCTTCGGTTTCGTGCACGCCCCGGGCCGGCGCTACCACCCCGTGGTCACCGCCCAGGCCACGGCCACCCTCGCCCGCATGTTCCCCGGCCGGATCTGGACCGCCCTGGGCAGCGGGCAGAAGCTCAACGAGCGGGCCGTCACCCCGGACTGGCCGGCCAAGGAGCACCGGCAACGGTTCCTCGAGGGCAGCTTCGACGCCGTCCGCCGGCTGCACGCGGGCGAGGAGGTGTCCTGCCGCGAGCCGTTCCACGCCGACCGCGCCCGGGTCTGGGACCCGCCGGAGGTCTTGCCCGCCCTGCGCGTGGCCGCGCTCACCCCGGCGACGGTCCGCCGCTTCGCCCCCTGGCCGACGGTTTCATCACCGTCCAGCAGCCCCTCGAGGACCTGCGCCGGATGCTCGAGACCTGGCGCGAGGCCGGCGGCACCGGGCGGACCGCGCTGCAGGTGCACCTGAGCTGGGCGCCCTCCCCGGAGCAGGCCCGCGCGATCGCCCTCGACCAGTGGCGCACCAACGTCTTCGACCCCGTGACCATGGCCGAGCTCGCTTCGCCCCAGGACTACCTGCGCAAGGCGGTCCAGGAGGACGTGGGGGACGAGCAGATCGCCGGGGCGGTCAACGTCTCCGCCGACCTCGGCCGGCACGCCCAGTGGCTGCACGAGTACGCCGACCTCGGCTTCGACGAGATCTACCTCCACCACGTGGGGCAGGAGCAGGGCCACTTCCTCGACGCCTTCGGCGAGACGGTGCTGCCCCAGCTGGCGCAGGCCTGACCCGGCGCGGGCCCGGGCGCCGGTCCCGGGTGCGCGGGCTACGGCAGCCGGGACGGGCGCCGCAGCACGGCCGCGCCGGCCAGCTCCGGCTCGAGCGGGACCGGGCTGTGCAGCACGGCCGGTCCGCGGTGCAGGTCGCCGCTGGACAGCGGCCGGCAGCGCAGGCCCCCTCGCCCCCGCATGGCGGCGTGCGCTCCCGGAGCCAGGACCCGGTCCATCCAGGCGCAGGGGTGGGCCGGGCGCCCGCCCCGCAGTCGCACGAGCGCGCCCCGGGACTCCAGCGCGAACTCCTCGCCCAGCAGCGGGGCCAGGTGGGCGCCCCGGAGGACCACGTTGCGCCGGGTCAGGAGCGGGTCGAAGGGGTCCGTGTCCAGGTCCGCGGCCATGGCCTCGAGCGCCTCGACGGCGAGCAGGGTGACGGCGGCGTCCATGTGCGCGGCCTTGCCGAAGAACCGGTCGCCCACCACGCCCTTGCCGGCCACCAGCTCCACCCGCTCGGCGTCGGTGGTGGGGACGTCCGCCGCGCCGTCCCGGGCGCGGCCGAAGTAGGCGTGCGCCGGGGACACGAGCAGGTGCAGGACCTCCACGTCGTACCGATAGGTCGCCGTCATGTCCCACACCCCTCCGTCGTCGCGGCCCCCGGTCCGGCGCCGCCTCGCTGCCGCCGGACCTCAGCATAGGCAGGGCCGATGACACCGGGGGCGCTGGGCCGCGCCGCCCGCTCCTTCCTGCACCCGGGGAGCGCCCCGCGAACCTGTCCCCTTTACGGATGCACACCTGGTGTCCCGGGGTGCGCGAGGGCAAGAATGGCAGCGACGGAGGACAGCCGCGGGGCACCGTGGTCCGGACCGGGGAGGGAGGGTGCATGTCTGCCAGACGCTCCGCCGGGGGACGACGGTACCGGCTGGCCGGGCCTGCCGGGTCGGCCGTGGTCGTCCTCGTCGTGGTCCAACTCCTCCTCCGGGGCGTGGTCTCCGTGGCGCAGCTCGCCCTCGGAGCGGCGGCACTCGTCGTCGTCGCGCTGGTGCTCGGTCAGCGGTTCGTCGTCCCCTGGCTGGCGCGCCGGTCCCCGAACCGGCCGCGCATCACCACGACCCGGGCGTGGACGTGCCCGATGCCTCCGGAGGAGGCCCTCGAGCGGATCCGCACGGCGTTCGAGGACCTCGGCCCGGCGGTCCGCTCCGAGGAGTGCTGCGTGGAGGTGTCGGTGGGCTCGGACGTCACCTTCCGCCGGCGCGGGACGGCCTCCGAGTTCGGGTGGCGGGCCCTGCCCTTGCGGGCCACCTTCCGGGTGGCCCCCCGCGGCGGTGGGTCCGAGGTCGCCGCCGACGTGCGGGACGACCTCGGCTGGTACCCCGAGGCGCCCGGCAGGCTCGTGGAGGACGAGATCGACCGCCGCAGCGCCTCCCTGATCGAGCGGGCGATCTGCGCCACGGGACGCTGACCGCCGCGCCCGGCGCGGTGCCGGCCGGTCCCCGGAGGTGTCCCGGGTGGGGCGGGGCCGGAGGGACGGGAAGCCTCAGGCGGAGGTCAGGGAGGCGGCCAGGGCGTCGACGACGGCCCGCGTGATCTCGGCGGTGTCGGCGGTGCCGCCGATGTCACGGGTGAGGTGCCCGGCGGCGGTGGTGGCCCCGATCGCGGCCTCCACCCGGCGGGCCTCGGTGTGCAGCCCGAAGTGGTCCAGCATCAGGGCGGCGCTGGCGATCGCCCCGATCGGGTTGCAGATGCCCTGGCCGGCGATGTCCGGGGCGGTGCCGTGGACGGGCTCGAACATCGAGGGGAACCGGCGCTCCGGGTTGAGGTTCGCACTGGCGGCCAGGCCGAGGCTGCCGGCCAGGGCGGAGCCGAGGTCGGAGAGGATGTCGGCGTTGAGGTTGGAGGCCACCACCACGGAGAGCTCCTCGGGGTGCAGGACGAACTTGGCGCTCATCGCGTCCACCAGCACCGACTCCGTCTGCACGTCGGGGTAGTCCTTCGCCACGCGGGCGAAGACCTCGTCCCACAGCACCATGCCGTGCTGCTGGGCGTTGGACTTGGTCACACTGGAGACCTTCTGCACCGTGCGGGTGCGGGCGAGGTCGAAGGCGAAGCGGATGATGCGCTCGCAGCCCTTCTCGGTGAACAGGGAGGACTGGACGGCGACCTCGTTGCCGGGACCCCGGCCGGCGAGGTTCCGCCCGCCGAGCCCGGCGTACTCGCCCTCGCTGTTCTCTCGGACCACGACCCAGTCCAGCTCGGTGTCGTCGGCCTTGCGCAGCGGGGAGACCACACCCGGGAGGAACTTCACGGGGCGGATGTTGGCCCACTGGTCGAAGTTCTGGGTGATGTTCAGCCGCAGCCCCCACAGGCTGACATGGTCGGGGACGTTCTCCCACCCCACGGCGCCGAAGTAGATCGCGTCGAAGTTCTTGAGCTCCTCCAGCCCGTTGGGGTCCATCATGACCCCGTGCTGGGCGTAGTACTCACTGCCCCAGGGGAACTCGGTCCAGTCGAAGGAGAACGCCCCGTTCGACCGGGCGGCGAGGGCGTCCAGGACCGTGCGGCCGGCGGCAACGACCTCCTGGCCCACTCCGTCGGCGGGGATCGAGGCGATCGTGAAGACCTGGTGCTCGGCCATGGGGTGCTCTCCTTCTCGGGTGCTCTGGTCGTGGTGTCCGCAACGCAGTGCGGCACCGGGTTCCAGTAGAGCGCCTCGAGCACCATGAGGTCCAAGACCGGAATCCCATCCCGCAGAGAGGAATTCCCTATGACACGATCCGCGGCACGTCCTGCGGCGCCGCCCCCTCCGGCCGGCCCGCCCCCTCCGGCCGGCCCGCCCCCTCGGCCCGGCCCGGCGCCGTTCCCTCCGGTGCCCGGGGGCGGCCCGCGGCGTGCCGGGCCGCGTGCTCGGCGGCGACCGCCAGGAACGCGCGGGCGGCCGGGGTCAGGTGCGCCGGGCGGCTGAGCACGGCCACGTGCAGCACGGTGACCGGTTCGATCCGCAGCACCCGCAGCCCTGCGGCGCGCGCCAGCGGGGTCCAGGAAGAGGGCAGCACCGCGTGCCCGACCCCGGCCAGCACCAGCGGGAGGACCGAGGTGCGGTGGGCGACCTCGGCGGCGATCTCGACCGGCACCCCGCCGGCCAGGGCGTCGTCGACCAGCCGCCGCATCAGCGAGCCCCGCTGGGAGACGACCACCCGGTGCCCGGCCAGGCCCTCCCGGCGGATGGCGTCCCCGTCACCGAAGGTGTCCGCCTGCGCTGCCACGATCAGCACCAGGGGCTGCTGCTCCAGGTGCATCACCTCGACCGCCGCGGAGCGGAACGGGTGCTCCGAGCCCAGGACGCCGATCTCCGCGCTGCCGGTGCGCACCGCGTCGGCCACCTCCTCGGGGGTGAAGGCCGCGTCCACGCTGACCGTCACGGCCAGGTGGGCCCGCGCGTAGGCGGCGATCATCGACGTGAGCGGTTCGACGCCGGGGGAGGGCATGGCGACCACGTCCAGGCGGCCGCTGCGCACCCCGCGCAGGTCGTCGACGGCGGACCGGGCGGCCTCCAGGTCCCGGACCACCACCCGGGCCGGGCCCACGAGCTCCTGGCCGGCCTCGCTGAGCACCACCCGCCGCCCGATCCGGTGGAACAGCGGCACCCCCAGTTCCCGCTCGAGGCCCTTGACGGTCTGGGACAGGGAGGGCTGGGCGATGAGCAGCTGCTCCGCAGCCCGGGTGAAGCCGCCGTGGTCCACCACGGCCAGGAAGTACGTGAGCTGCCGGACGTCCATCGTCGTCTCCTCCTGCGTCCGTGCGGCGGGGCGTGCGGGCCCGGCGCCCCGTCCTGCCGGGGGCCTCGTCCGTGCGGCCACGACCCGCCCCGGGGGTGCGGGCCCATCGGTCCTGCCCGTGGGTGCAGGAAACAACATGCCACAGAAGTGCCGCATCCCCCGTCGCGGAACGAGGGCGTCCCCGTGCGCGGCGCCCCTGCGGGCCGTGGGTGGATCGTGCCCCGCCCGGGCCCGGCGTCCTCCTGGACCAGCGTGCGCCGCGACGGCCGCCCAGGATCCGGAGTTCTCGCGGCCCCGGCGGTTTGCAATTGACTTAAGATTCGAACACGTATTCGAATGGGGGCGTGAGCTTTCCGCACCTGCACGTCGCCACCGCCTTCAGCGCCCACTTCGGGGTCAGCCGGCCTGCCGTCTTGGCGGCCGCCGCCGCGGCGGACGGCGCGGACGCGCTCGCCTGCACCGACCGGGACGGGCTCTACGGCGCGATCAAGCACCTGGGCGCGTGCCGGGAGCACGGCATCGACCCGGTCCTGGGGGTCGACCTCGCCCTGCTGGACCCCGGCCGCGAGCGCGCCCTCGGCCGCGTGGTGGTCCTGGCGGCCGGTGGCACCGCCGGTGCGGGCTACGCCGCCCTGTGCCGGCTCGTCTCCACCGCCCACGCCGCAGCGGGCCCGCCCGGGGTGACCGCCGCCGAGATCGCGGCCGCCGCACGCTCGCCCCGGCACGGGGAGCCGGTTCTGACCGTCCTGCTCGGGCCCGCCTCCGACGTCGGGCAGGAGCTCGCGGCCCGCCGCTACCGCACCGGGCGCGCCGCCCTGGCCCGGTGGCGGGCCCTGCTCCCCGCACCGGCGCTCGCCGTGGAGGTGGTCTCGCACCTCGCCGCCCCCGGCACGGCGTGCAGCACCTCCCACGCGGCCCGGATGCTGCGCGCTGCCCTCGAGGCGGGGCTGACCCCCGTGCTGACCAACGCGGTGCGCTACGCCACTCCCGCCGAGGCCGCCACCGCCGATGTCCTCGACGCCGCCCGCGCCCTCACCCCCCTCGAGACCCTCGGGGCGCGTGCCGGCCACGCCCCCGGCGGCAGGGGCGCCGGGCGGACCGGGACGTCCCGGCGGACGGCGGCGCCGGAGCCGCTGCAGCCCAACGGCCAGGGCTGGCTCAAGTCCGACCGGCAGATGCGCGCGCTCGCCGCGGAGATCGCCCGGGCCGCGGACCTCGGTGCCGCCGGGACCGCGGCCCTGCTGGCGGGCACCCAGCGGGTGGCCGACCGGTGCCGGCTGGACCCGGTCGCCGACTGCGGCTGGGGGCGGCCGGTGGTGCCCGAGGCCTCCGTGCTGGGCCTGGACCGGCCGGCGCCCGCGGAGCTGCGGGCCCGGTGCGAGACGGGCTTGGGCCGCCGCTACCCGGGCCGCCGCGCGAGGCGGGCCGTGCGGGACCGGCTGGAGCAGGAGCTGGGGGTGATCGAGGACCTCGGCTTCGCCTCCTACTTCCTCACCGTGGCCGAGGTCTCCGCGATGATCGGGCAGATGGGGGTCCGCCACGCCGCCCGCGGCTCGGGGGTGTCCTCGCTCGTCAACTATCTGCTCGACGTCTCCCAGGTGGACCCGCTCGAGCACGAGCTGCTCTTCGAGCGCTTCCTCTCCAACGACCGCTCGACCCTCCCGGACATCGACATCGACGTCGAGTCGGCCGAGCGCCACCGCGTCTACCGGCGGATCTTCGAGCGCTTCGGCCCCGAACGGGTGAGCCTCATGAGCATGCAGAACGCCTACCGGGCCCGCGGCGCCGTCCGGGACGCCGGGCTGGCGCTCGGCATCGACCCCGAGACCGTGGACGGTGCCGCCAAGCAGCTGTGGCACCTGCCGGCCTCGGCGCTGCGGGAGACCATCGCCCGCCAGCCGGAGCTGCGGGACTTCGCCGAGCAGGTGGCCCAGGAGAAGCAGCTCGACCTCCTCGTGGACCTCACCGAGCGCCTGGACCGGCTGCCCCGGCACATCTCCATGCACCCGTGCGGGGTGATCCTGGGGGACCTGAGCCTCCTGGACCGCACCCCGGTGCAGTCCAGCGGGACGGGGATGCCCATGAGCCAGTTCGACAAGCACGACATGGACCCCATGGGCATGCTCAAGCTCGACATCCTCGGCGTGCGGATGCAGTCGGCGCTCGCCCACGCCGTCGACGAGGTGGCCCGCACCCACCCGGACCGGCCCCGCCTGGACCTCGAGGCGATCCCCGTGGACGACGCGAGGACGTTCGAGCTCATCCGCTCGACCCACACCCTGGGGTGCTTCCAGATCGAGTCCCCCGGCCAGCGCGAGCTCATCGGCAAGATGGCGCCCACGAGCTTCCGCGACCTCATCGTGGACATCTCCCTGTTCCGTCCCGGGCCGATGCACTCGGACATGGTGCGCCCCTACTTGGAGCACCGCCACGGCTGGTCCGCGCCCGTCTCGATCCACCCGTCCCTCGACCCGATCCTCGCCGAAACCCACGGCGTGACCGTCTTCCACGAGCAGGTCCTGCGCATCCTCGACACCTTCACCGGGTGCGGTCTCGCCCGGGCCGACGAGCTGCGCCGCCGGCTGGGCTCCGAGCGCCAGCTCGAGGTGGAGGAGTTCTTCCGCGAGCGGGCCCGGGCGCGGGACTACCCCCTGGACGTGGTGGACCGGGTCTGGGAGACCCTGGCGGCGTTCGGCTCGTTCGGCTTCTGCAAGGCCCACGGCGCGGCGTTCGCGGTGCCCACCTACCAGTCCGCGTGGCTGAAGGCCCACCACCCGGAGGCGTTCCTCGCGGGGCTGTGGGAGCACGATCCCGGGATGTACCCCAAGCGCCTGCTCGTGGGGGAGGCGCGGCGGATGGGCATCCCCGTCCTGCCCGTGGACGTCAACCGCTCCGACGAGCACTACCGCGTGGAACGGCTCGACGACGACCCCGCCCGCCTGGGCGTGCGCCTGGCCCTCACCGGGATCCACGGGGTCTCCCGGGCCGAGGTCCGCCGGATCGCGGCGGGGCAGCCCTACGCCTCGCTCGCCGAGCTGCGGCAGCGGGCCCGTCCGGCCCGGCGCACCCTCGAGCGCCTCGCCGCCGTGGGGGCCTTCGACGGCCTGCTGCGCCGCTCTGGTGGTCCCGCTTCCCGCGCCGACCTGGTGCACGCCCTGCGGACCCGGGCGGACAGCGGCCGGCCCGCCCGGCCGGACGGGGAGGTCGAGGGGCAACTGGCCCTCCCGCTCGGGGACCTCGAGCTGCGCGCCCTGCCCGCGGAGCGCCCCGAGCCCACCCTGGCGGAGAAGGTCCGCACCGAGCTGGACCTGCTCGCGGTGGACGTCTCGGCGCACCTGCTGGAGAGCTGGGCGCCCCTGCTCGGCGAGCTCGGGGTCACGCCCGCGGAGCGGTTGCTGGAGCTGCGCAACCGCTCCGAGGTGCTCGTGGCGGGAGTGCGGGTCTCGACCATGACCCCGCCCATGCGCAGCGGCCGGCGGGTGGTCTTCGTCAGTCTCGACGACGGCACGGGCGCGGTGGACTGCGCCTTCTTCTCCGACGCCCAGACCCGCTCGGGGCAGCACCTGTTCGGCACGCGGATGCTGCTGGTGCGGGGCCGGACGCGGCGCACCGGGCCCCGGGGGATCAGCATCAGCGCCGAGCAGGCCTGGGACCTCGCCGACCCCGGAACCCCGGCCGCAGTGCGCGCCGCGGCCCCGCTGAGCCTCCGGGGGGCGGGGGCAGGATGAGCCGGGAAACCGCCCGGATCCAGGGGTTTCACTCTCGGTGAAGCCATTGGCCAGCGAACTGATTGCCAGTATGGTTACTAATAACAGCGGACGAGCTGCACCCGCCTCCCCGGGCGGAGATCGTCCGCGGCGAGCCCCCCGTCCAGGGGAGCCCGTTGCCTCGCAGAATAGAGAAGGAGTTCTCATGGCTACGTACGACGTGAACGCACTGCTGTCCGCCACCGCCTACGGGTCGGACGGCGACAAGATCGGCAAGGTCGAGCAGGTCTTCCTGGACGACAACACCGAAGAGGTCACCTTCGTGACCGTCAACACCGGTCTGTTCGGCACCAAGGAGAGCTTCGTCCCCGCCGACGGCGCCCAGCAGGACGGCGACCGCCTCGTCCTTCCCTACACCAAGGACGTCGTCAAGGACGCCCCGAACGTGGACGCGGACCAGCACCTCTCCCCGGCCGAGGAGGAGGAGATCTACCGCTACTACAAGATGAACTACTCCGGCAACGGCGCCGACGACCGCGACCGCACCGACCGTGACCGCACCGACGGCGTTGCCGGCACCGCTGGTGCCGCCGGGACCGCCGGCGCTGCAGGTCTCGCCGACCGCGACGACCGCTACGCCGCGGACACCGATCGCAACGCCGTCCCGGCGACCGGCACTGCCGGCTACCCCGAGAACGACGGGTACGCCGACCGCAACAGCACGGCGGGCATTGCCGACGTCGACCGTGACCGCACCGCCGGGCTCGCCGACACCGACCGCGACCGCACCGACCGTGTCGACAACGGCGTGGTCCGCCACGAGGAGCAGCTGCACGTCGGCAAGGAGCGTCAGGAGACCGGCCGTGCCCGTCTGCGCAAGTACGTGGTCACGGAGAACGAGTCCGTGGACGTGCCCCTCGAGCGCGAAGAGGTCCGTGTCGAGCGCACCCCGCTGAGCGGCACCGAGGCCACCGCCGGCACCATCGGCGAGGAGGACGTCGAGGTGACCCTCCACGAGGAGCGCCCCGTCGTCGCCAAGGAGACCGTGGGCGTCGAGAAGGTCGGCCTGGAGAAGGACACCGTCCGCGACACCGAGCGCGTCGACGCCGAGGTCCGCAAGGAGCAGGTCGAGGTCGAGACCGACGCCGAGCGCGGCACCGGCCTGACCGACGACGATCGCCGCGACCGCATCTGATCGCACCCGATCGATTCCGGGCCCCCGTCACCGTTCTGGTGACGGGGGCCCCGTCGTCGTGCCGGACGCGGTTCACCCCGCTGCCCGCCGGGCCCGCGTGCCGGGCACGGCCGCGTAGTAGACCAGGCCCAGCGCGACCACCGCCGCGGCCGCCACGTACATCCCCCGGTAGCCGAGCGCGGGGACCAGGGCACCCATGAGCATCGGGCCCAGCGCGACTCCCACGTCCATGCACAGGAAGTAGGTCGACGTGGACAGCCCCACGCGGGTGAGCGGGGCCGAACGGATCGCGGCGGCCTGGGCCGCCGAGAGCACCGCCCCGTAGCCCACGCCCAGCACCGTGCCCGAGGCGAGCACGAGGAACGGCGAGTCCGCGGCCGCGAGCAGCAGCAACGCCACCACGAAGAGCAGCAACGACGGGTACAGCACCGCGTTGTCCCCGCGCCGGTCCTGCAGCCGGCCCGCGAACGGGCGGCTCACCAGGACGGTGACGGCGTAGGCCACGAAGTACGCGCCCGCGGGGCCCACGAGGTCCGCCTGCACGGCGAACGGGTTGAGGAAGGACAGGACCGCCGAGTACCCCACGCCCACGAAGAGCATGAGCGCCGAGACGGGCAGGGCCCGCGCCTCCACGAACTGCCCCACGGAGAAGGAGCGCAGCCCCGCACGCTGCTCGGCGGAGAGGCTGAGCTCGGGGACCCGGGTGACGGCTCCCACGGCGAGGCCCAGCAGGGCGACCGCCGTGCACACCCCGAAGAGCGTGTCGTAGCCCACCGCCGTGGACAGGCTCAGTCCCGCCAGGGGGCCCAGCGCGGCGGCCAGGGTGGTGGAGAGCATGAAGTACCCGGTGCCCTCGCCCCGCCGGTGCGCGGGGATGAGGGCCTGGACGGACGCGGGCAGCACGGTGGTGGCCATGCCGAAGCCCGCGCCGTTGAGCACCCGCACCACCAGCAGGCCCCAGAAGCCGGTGTCGAGCAGGTAGGCGGCGGCGCACAGCGCCAGCAGCACGAGGGCGGCGAGCAGCACGCGCCGGCGCCCGAGCAGCTCCATGTACTTGCCGGTGAGCAGCCGCGCCAGGACCGCCCCGACGATGAAGGCGCTCGTGGCCACCCCGGCCAGCGCCTCGTCCGTGCCGAAGCGCTCCATGGCGTAGAGCGCCATGACGGTCATCAGCAGGTAGAAGTTCATGGAGATGAGGAACTGGCCCGCCCACATCAGCACGAAGCCGGCGGTCCACAGCCGGTGCGGCGGGGGAGAGGGCACCTCCCCTCCCGGTGCGGGCGGGTCGGGCGGTCCGGGAACGTCTGCGGGCATCGGTTGGCCTCACCTCCGCCGGCCATCATCTCACCGCCGCGGCCCCCACCGGCCGACAGGTACCATCGATGCAGTGCGCGCCGCCCGCCGGTGCCGCTGCCACGCGCCCCCCGTACCGGTGCGTGCCGATCCCGACCCGAGGAGCACCTTCCCCATGACCACCGTGCCCGAGCACCAGTCCGAGTCCGCCCCCCTCACCATCACCGTCGACGGCGAGCAGCGCACGGTGGGGACCGGGACGTCCGCCGCGGACCTGTACCGCGAGGACCGCTCCGTGGTGGTGGCCCGGGTCAACGGCGTGCTCAAGGACCTCGCCACCGGGCTGGCCGATGGGGACGCCGTGGAGCGGGTGCTGATCTCCGAGCCGGAGGGCCTCGAGGTGCTCCGCCACTCCGCCGCCCACGTCATGGCCCAGGCCGTGCAGCAGCTGCACGAGGACGCCAAGCTCGGCATCGGCCCGTACATCACCGACGGATTCTACTTCGACTTCGACGTCGAGCAGGCGTTCACGCCCGAGGACCTCAAGGCCATCGAGAAGCGGATGCAGCGGATCGTGAACTCCACCCAGTCCTTCCGCCGCCGTGCGGTGAGCGAGGAGGAGGCCCGCGCCGAGATGGCCGACGAGCCGTACAAGCTCGAGCTCATCGGCCTGTCCCAGGGCCCCGGCTCCGGCGCGGACGTGGACGCCGCCGCGGAGGGCGCCTCCGTGGAGGTCGCCGCCGGCGAGCTGACGATCTACGACAACGTGGACCGCAAGACCGGGGAGACGGTCTGGAAGGACCTGTGCCGCGGCCCGCACCTGCCGGACACCAAGCTGATCGGCAACGGCTACGCCCTGATGCGCTCGGCCGCCGCCTACTGGCGCGGTTCCGAGAAGAACAAGCAGCTCCAGCGCATCTACGGCACCGCGTGGCCGTCCAAGGAGGACCTCACCGCGTACAAGAACCGCCTCGCCGAGGCGGAGCGGCGCGACCACCGCCGGCTCGGCTCGGAGATGGACCTGTTCTCCTTCCCCGACGAGCTCGGCTCCGGCCTGCCGGTGTTCCACCCCCGGGGCGGGATCATCCGCAAGACCATGGAGGACTACTCCCGGGAGCGGCACACGGAGGCCGGCTACGAGTTCGTCTACACCCCGCACATCACCAAGGGCCACCTCTACGAGGTCTCCGGCCACCTCGACTGGTACCGCGAGGGCATGTTCCCCGCGATGCACGTTGACGAGGAGCGGGACCCGCAGACCGGGGAGCTGACCAAGCAGGGCCAGGACTACTACCTGAAGCCCATGAACTGCCCGATGCACAACCTCATCTTCCGCTCCCGGGGCCGCTCCTACCGGGAGCTGCCGCTGCGCCTGTTCGAGTTCGGGCAGGTCTACCGGTACGAGAAGTCCGGCGTGGTGCACGGCCTGACCCGGGTGCGGGGCATGACCCAGGACGACGCCCACATCTACTGCACCCGGGAGCAGATGAAGGCGGAGCTGACCACCACGCTCGGCTTCGTGCTGGACCTGCTCAAGGACTACGGGCTGGACGACTTCTACCTCGAGCTCTCCACCAAGGACCCCGAGAAGTTCGTGGGCTCGGACGAGCTCTGGGAGGAGGCCACGAACACCCTCGCCGAGGTCGCGGCCGAGTCCGGGTTGGACCTGGTCCCGGACGCCGGCGGCGCCGCGTTCTACGGCCCAAAGATCTCGGTGCAGGCCAAGGACGCGATCGGGCGGACCTGGCAGATGTCCACCATCCAGCTCGACTTCAACCTGCCGGAGCGCTTCGACCTCGAGTACCAGGCCGCCGACGGCACCCGGCAGCGGCCCGTGATGATCCACCGTGCCCTGTTCGGCTCCGTGGAGCGGTTCATGGGGGTGCTGGTGGAGCACTACGCCGGGGCGTTCCCGGCGTGGCTGGCCCCCGTCCAGGTCGTGGCGATCCCGGTGGCCGAGGCCTTCAACGACTACCTGCAGGGCGTGGTGGACACGCTGCGGGCCCGCGGCGTGCGCGTGGAGCTCGACGCCGGCTCGGACCGGTTCCCCAAGAAGATCCGCACCGCCTCCAAGGAGAAGGTCCCGTTCGTGCTCATCGCGGGCGGGGAGGACGCCGAGGCGAACGCCGTGTCCTTCCGCTTCCGCGACGGCTCGCAGGACAACGGCGTCCCGGTCGGCGAGGCCGTGGAGCGGATCGTGGCGCACGTCCAGCGTCGCATCAACGAGGAGCCGACGGCCGCCGCCGAGGACCCCCGTGCCGCCGCGGAGACGGCCGGGGTGGGGCAGTGACCGGTACGGCGCCCGACGCCGGGCCCCCGCACCACTGGATCCGCCAGGACGAGTTCGAGATCCCCGGGGTGCCCGACAGCTTCCAGCGGCTGTGGACCCCGCACCGGCTCGCCTACGTGCGCGGCGAGGACCCGTCCGTGCGGGAGGACCCCGGGTGCCCCTTCTGCAACGGCCCGCAGCGCGCGGACGAGGAGTCGCTGATCGTCCACCGCGGCGAGCACTGCTTCGTGATCCTCAACCTGTTCCCGTACAACCCCGGTCACCTCATGGTCTGCCCGTACCGGCACGTGGCCGATCTGACGGAGCTCGAGCCGGCGGAGCTGCGGGAGCTGACGGACCTGACCCGCACCGCGGTCGCCACGATCCGCAGCGTCGCGTCCCCGCACGCCTTCAACGTGGGCATCAACCTGGGGGCCGCGGCCGGCGGCTCCCTCTCGGGGCACCTGCACCAGCACGTGGTGCCGCGCTGGAACGGGGACGCCAACTTCATGCCCGTCCTCGCCGGCACCAAGGCCATCATGCAGACCCTCGGGGACACCCGCCAGGACATCGCCGACGCCTGGCCCGCGGCCTGATCCGCGTCGTCGTCACACCCGAGCCCTCCGGCTACGGGCGCCGCAGCGCTCAGCCGCGGGCGTCCCGGGCGGGAGCACCGCGCCGCCGGTGGACGAACTCCTCCCGCGGCTGGAGGCCGCGCCGCTCCAGCAGCGCGCCGAGGTGCGGGCGGCGTCCCAGCAGGGCCTCGAAGGCCTCCATCGGGGCGGTCTCGTTGCCCCGGGAGAGCACCTCCTCGGCGAAGCGCCGCCCGTTCTCCCGGGTCGGTCCGCCGCGGGACGTGAACCACTGCGCCGTGTCGGCGTCGAGGATCTCGGACCAGATGTAGGAGTAGTAGCCCGCGGAGTAGCCGCCGGCGAAGATGTGTTTGAAGTATCCGGTGCGGTAGCGCGGGGCGATGCCGTCCACGCCCACTCCGGCGCGGGCGAGCGCCTCCTGCTCCACGGTCCGGGGGTCCGGCAGTTCGGCGGGGTCCTCGATCCCGTGCCACGCGAGATCCAGGTAGGTCGAGGCGAGGTACTCGACGGTCCGGTAGCCCTGCCCGTGCGCGGAGGCCTCCCGCAGGCCCGCGAGGGTCTCCTCGGGGATCGGCGCGCCCGTGCGGTGGTGGCGGGCGTAGTGCGGGAGCACCTCCGGGTGCAGCACCCACATCTCGTGCACCTGGGAGGGGTACTCCACGAAGTCCCGCGGCACCTTCGTCCCGGAGAACGAGGGCAGGTGCACGTCGGAGAGCAGCCCGTGCAGCGCGTGGCCGAACTCGTGGAAGACCGTCACCACCTCGTCCAGGGTCAGCAGCTTGGGCCTGCCCGCGGGCGGCCGGGTGAAGTTCGCGTTGTTGACGACGACGGGGCGCTGACCCGTCAGCCGGTTCTGGTGCACCAGCGATCCCATCCAGGCGCCGCCCTGCTTGTTGGGCCGCGTGAACCAGTCGCCCAGGAACAGCCCCACGCCGCGGCCCGCCTCGTCGGTGACCTCCCACACCCGCACCTGCGGCAGGTAGCCGTCCAGGTCGGGGCGTTCGGTGAAGACCAGTCCGTAGAGCTCCCGGGCGGTGCGGAAGATCCCGTGCTCCAGCACGGACTCCAGCTCGAAGTGCTCCCGCAGCGCGGAGGCGTCCACGGCGTAGCGCTCCCGGCGCAGCCGCTCGGCCCAGAACGGCCAGTCCCACGCCTCGATCGGGTGCCCGGCCAGCTGCTCGAGCTCCGCCCGCTCCTCGAGGGCGTTGCGCACGGCGGGGCCGGTGATCCGCTCCAGCATCTCGTGCACCGCCTCCTGGGACGGCGCCGTGTTCCCGGCCATGACGTGGTCGCCGTGGCTGCGGTAGCCGAGCAGCCGGGCCTGCTCCGCGCGCAGCCGGGCGATTCGGGCGGCCACGGGCAGCAGGTCCGTGCGGCTCTGCGAGCCCTCGCCGCCGTGCTCGCCGGTGCCGCGGTTGACGGCGGCCAGATGGATCCGCCGGCGCAGCGCGCGATCCGTGAGCACCGACAGCGCGGGTTGCACGGTAAACAGAGAGGGCGTGAGCAGGTACCGGCCGGGCATCTCGTTCTCGGCGGCCGCGGAGGCGGCGGCCTCGACGTCCGTGGGGGACAGCCCGTCCAGCTCCGCGGGGTCGTCGACGACCACGGCGGAGGCGTTGACCTCCCGGATCAGGTCGTTGCCGTAGCCGATGCTCAGCTCCGAGAGCTCGTCGTTGATCTCCCGGAGCCGCTGCTGGTCGTCCAGGCTCAGCTCCGCGCCGGAGTTCGCGAACCAGGAGACGTACTCGTCCAGTGCGCGCAGCTGCCACGGCTCCAGGTCGGTGCGGTCCACCCGCCGGACCCGGGCGTAGAGCTCCTTGTTGAGCGTGAAGTCCGCCTTGTGCTCCGACAGCCGCGGGGCGAGCTCCTGGTAGATCTGCTGGATGCCCTCCGTGTTGTGGGCCGCGGTCAGCGTGAAGAAGACCGACTCGACCCGGTCCAGGGCGAGACCCCCGCGCTCGAGGGCCTCGATGGTGTTGGCGAAGGTGGGCGGGTCCGGGTCGGCCAGGATCGCCCGCACGCACTCGAGGTCCTGGGCCATCGCCGCCTCGAAAGCCGGCAGGAAGTGCTCCTCCTTGATCCGCCCGAAGTCGGGCAGCTCGTAGGGGAGCTGGCTGGGGCGCAGGAGTGGGTTGTCCAAGGGCCGGCTTCTGTCGTGGTGGGCGGACGGGTGCGACCAAGACTAGCCTCCCGGTGTGACGGGGGTGTGAGCACCCCGCGCCCGTCGACGAGGCGATGCGGACATCGACGACGTCGCGGCAGAACGGCCGGGGGAGTCCGTGCCGTCCGCTGCAACGGTGATCTTGCCGAGCGCACCGCCGGTGCCGGCCTCGACGGCTGCGGCGGAACGGGTGTGGACGCAGGTGTCGCCGCCGATGACGACGTCGACGACCCCTGACAGATCGGCCAGACTGGACATCGTCCCGAGGGTCACTGACGGTTTTGAGAGTGGCCGCAGAGATGCCTGCGTCCGGAGAAGGAGTGCCTTGCTCATGACCCACCAAGCGCGGGAGTACGACGTCGTCATTGCCGGCGGTGGACTTGCCGGGCGCAGTCTCGCCTATTTTCTGAGCCGGGAACCAGGGCTGTCCGGGGTGCGGATCCTCATCATCGACGACGCCGGAGATCGATACCCGCACCGTTCACTGATCTACTGGCACGACGACGCCCTCCCGTTGCCCCTGACGCCCGCAGCCACGTTCACGAGCCTCGCGGTTGACGCAGGACCTGCCCAGCGGGTGCTGCCGCTCGAGCGCCACCGCCTGTGCCTCACCTCGTCACGGGCCGTTTTCCGATGCCTCGACGACGTCATCGATGCCAACCCTCAGATCACCCGTCTTGACGCACGAGTTTCACGAGTACGGGCCCATGCCGACTCGGTGGACGTGGCCCTGTCCGATGGCCGGCTCGTCACGGCATCCCACTGCTTCGACAGCACCTTGCCCCCACCGGGATCAAGGCACCACTGCTCATGTCGGGCGAGGTTCGTCAGGTGCGGACTGTGCACGCTTTCATCGACCCGTCGATCGCCACCTTCATCGATTTCCGGTCCGGTGAACACGACCCCGTGCACTTCCACTGCGTCCTGCCGATCTCAGTCCGAGAAGCCGTCGTTGAAGTCACCCGGATCATGCCGGGGAAGGCTCACACCCCGGAATTCTCGTTCGAACAGGCGACGTCGGACTACCTGCGTGAGGTGTGGGGCGTGAGCAAATTCTCCTGGTTGTCCGTGGAGCGAGGATCCATCCCCTTGGGCATCCGCCCCGGTTCTTCCTGCGGCCGCCATGTGCGCATCGGATGTCCCGCCGGGGCCGTCAAGGCCACCACAGGCTACGGCTTCACCCGAATCCTTCGCCAAACCCAGCACATCGCCTCCACGCTGGCCTCCACCGGGTCACCTGACGCTCCCCGGCCGTGCCCACGCTTCCGCTGGTACGACAGACCCTTCCTCAAGATGTGGGAACACGACCCTGAACACGCGGTGCAGTTCATGATGCTCCTGCAGCCACGTCTATGGATCTGAGCCCTTCCTCTCCACCTCTTGTCCGGGCGAACCGGCAAACCGACTTTCTGCACGCCGTAGCAACAGATTCGACACAGGGCAGGAGGATCGCTGCGGGCACCCGACGTCGTAGCATCTTGCCACGCAAAGGGTTTTGGCTCTCTCACGCAAGCCAAAGGATGCGAGACGTCTCGTCGCTGGTTTCCGGCGGACGCTTGGTGGTGTCTCGGCGGAGGTGAACAGTTGGTGACACCTTTGACAGCCTGCTTCTCTTGCCCGGTGGGAGTCTCTAGCCTGGAAGTGGACAGCGTCGTCGAGTACCCCTGCCGGCACCTGGGCTCGTTGTAGCTCCTGGTGCGCTCGACCACCTGAAGGACCACTGCCATGAGTGTCTGTGATCTGCTGCCCGTCCTGTCTGGCGCCGGGCCCGTGCCGATCTCGCCGGGCATCGGCGTCGGCATTGTCTTCGATCCCATGCCCTGGGTCGATGTTTCCGAGCTGTCCCGCTGCCGGATGCGCGTTGACCGGCCGGGGCTGCACCTGCGGGCCGGGGAGACCGTGCTGTGCGCCCCCTACGCACCCGTTGAGCTGGGCATGGTCGTGCTGGTGCGTTGTGAGGCTGACGGGCACACCCCAGGTGCTCTCATCACGGCCAATGAGGTGGAGTACCTCGAACCCGCGCTCGAGCCGGTGGTGCTGGGCGGATGGGATAAGCCCGGCACACGCTACTGACTTCCTTGCCGGGCTGCCCCGTTCATTGACCTAGCGCTGCCGACGTTCTCAATGTCAGCCCGGCCTGCGGAGACCTCGTCTTATCCGGTCGGGTGTCCCGTCGCATGCGTCATCAGGTAGGTCATCACCGACCAGGGTTTTTCGAGGTATCGGTAGGCGCTGTGCCAGGCATGCAGAAAGCCGGACGAGGGATGGTTGTCCGGCTTTCGGCATGGAAGACGGCTTCCGCCACAACACCAGTGTGAAGCACCGTGAGGTGGTCTGACTAGAGGTTTCGTGCCGTGGGAGCGGCCCCATGACCTGGCGAGTCCAGGGGAGGGCGGCTTGAAGATGCTGGTTCCGCTGGGGTCGACTTCACTCACCACGTGCGTGGCCTGACCCGGGTCGTGTGGCGACTCCTCCGCCGGGGGCTGGGTGGTGGGACGTCTTGACGGGAGCGGGTTCGCGTGCCCTGGCTGAGGTGTCGTGGTCGGGTGTGGCAGGGGCGGGGTGGCCCCCCGGCCACCCCGCCCCGTGCTGCTTCATCGCGGACTCATCATCTGGCTCGCACCTCGGATCCCCCCGGAACCAAGGTGCGGCCGGTCGACGCGTCCGAAGCTGGAGGATGGTCTGATGCAGATCACCTGTCCCTTTGATATGCCAGGGTGCTCGCTCCTGCCCCGTCCGGCAATTCCGCGGATGTGGCGGGGTTCACAACATGACACATCCATGTGCGGTTGTGAATGGAGGTGGCCGTGGGTGGCCGGTGTGCGAAGGGTTGATCTGCGCGCAGGGTCAGCCGCGGACGTCTGAGGTTTCGCCCTCGAGATCGTCGAGCACCCACTCTGAGAGCTGCCCTGCCGGCACGACGAACGTGTCCTCGCCCAGCAGCAGCGCCGTCTCCCGGGCCGACAGGGGCGCCTCAGTGGCCTCGGTGTCGTGGACGGCCCGTGCGGCTGCGTAGCCGACGGCCAGCTGGGTGGCCCAGCCCCGGTGGCCGGCGTAGCAGGGGTGCTCGGGGTCGGGGCTGCACGCCTCCAGCCACCGTGCCGGCTCCCGTGGAGTGGAAATGGCGGGCATCAGGTGTTGGTGCAGGTCCCAGGTGACCTCGGCCCTGCGGCCCGCGGGGGTGACCACCATGGGGTAGTAGGTGGCGACCCACTGGGTGGGCGAGGCGGGGTGCAGCTCGACGGCCAGAGACCCAGGTGCAGAGGTGTTCATGCCTTCTTCCTGTTCGCAGGTGATGGATCGTCTGGCTGTGGCGGCCTGGGGCAGGATCGCGCCGCCGGGTCTGGGGGCCCGATGGAGATTGCCCAGGGTAGGCACGGGGCCGACAACTTTGGAAGCAAGCTGAGCAATGTGACATCAGGCCGCCCGTCAAACCAAGGGGTGCGAGACGTCTCGTCCGAGAAATTTACGCCCGCATGTTTCCGCGGTTCGGCCTGTCTCGCATCCTTGTGCTTTATCCATGCCCCTAGAATCGGATACTCAACGTCGGTTGCGAGACAGATGAGGGGGACATGGGGAAGCTGATCGGGTACGCGAGAGTGTCGACGCGGCAGCAGGACGCGGACCGTCAAGTGTCTGACCTGTTGGCCGTCGGTGTGCGGCGCGATGACCTCTACGTCGATCATGGAGTGTCTGGCGGACGTGCCTCACGTCCGCAGCTCGACAAGGCGGTGGCCGCGCTCGAAGAGGGTGACACTCTGGTCATCACGACGCTGGACCGGTTGGGTCGGTCGACGCAGAACATGCTGGTCTTCGCCGAGGCGCTGCGGGGGAGAGGTGCCGGGCTGCGGGTGCTCAACCTCGGTGGGGGAGACGTGGACACCGCCACCCCGATGGGTTCGATGGTCTTCACGGTCATGGCTGCTCTGGCGCAGATGGAGTTGGAGATCAAGCGGGAGCGGATCATGGACTCGGTGGCCAAGCGGAGGGCCGCCGGCAAGGACCTCGGCGGGCGGCGCCAGACCTTCACCGACTCCCAGATCCGCAACGCACTGCGCCTGATCGAGGGCGGGGAGCCGGCCACCCAGGTGGCACGGGATCTCGGGATGTCCAGAGCCACCCTCTACCGCCGCATCCGAGAGCTGCCCATGTCGATCAGATGAGTCGTCGGCCGGTCCGCCTTGGCCTCGTGCAGAGGGATCAGGCGAGCACGACGGCGACGTAGATGCCCAGGGCGCCGAGAACGACCGTGGCCGCAGTGAGGCCGAGCACTCCGCGGACGTCGGCGGCGACGTGTTCGGCGGTGATTCCGGTGGAGCTGCGGGTCTAGCGGGTCCGTTGGGTCAGGTAGATCGCCGTGCCGGTGATGACGGCGACGGTGAAGAGCGCCAGGACGAAAGGGCCGTGGTGGGAGATCCAGCGCAGGCAGATGGCTGCGGCGGTGATCAGTGCCAGCACCGTGCGTCCCCAGGCCAGGATGGTGCGTTCGGGCTGCAGCCCAGGGTCGTCATGCGCCGGATCCAGGGTCCGGGTGCCCGGAGGTCGTTGGGAGGAGCCGTTCATCGGGCGGCCTTGGTCAGGTCTGCAGGACGAACACGACCATGGCCCCGGAAGCGATGGCCCCGCCGATGCCCAGCAGGGGGGCGATCAGCGGCAGCGGCAGCGGTGTCTTTTGTCGCAGGCTGCGTTCCACACCCACCCAGCGCAGGGCGGCGCCGCCGCTGATGAGCACCCCGAGCAGCAGCAGGACCACGGCCAGGAAGGTGCGCATCGGCTCGGGGAAGAGATCTTCGGTGAAGGCTTCCACCGCGATGCCACTGGCCAGGAACGCCAGGGAGGTGCGGATCCAGGCGAGAACGGTGCGTTCGTTGGTCAGGGTGAACCGGGGGTCGGGCTCGGTGCCACCGCCGAGTACCCGGGTGGAGAATCGATTGCGCGGTGGCGCCTGAGGGGAGGGTGGCACGGGGCGCCTCACGATCGTTGCTGGAGGGATTCCGGTTTCGTGGCGGTCCTCGTTCCGGCACCAGGACACCTTGATGCTCTCTGGCGAGCATTCTTGGGGTGTAGTGCCGGAACCAGGTGGATGCAGGGCAGGTTCAAGACATACATCTGGGCCGCCAATTGGCGGTCCTGCCAGCAGTGTTCGATTGCCATGGCGACGGCGGTGCGCACCGGGAGGGTGCGCACCGGGAGGGTGCGCACCACTGCCGCCATAAACGGGCGGAGCCGGGAACTACCCCCGCACGGCCGGCGTCTCGTACGGTGTGGCAGCCACCGAGTCGGTCGCGGCTACGGTGACCTCGGCCGGGCCGTCGAGTTCCTGGATGTCCTGACCGGAGCGGTCCTTCGACGCCAGCAGGGACACGAGGCTCATGCCGGAGAAGGCGACCCACAGGCCGGCGACCAGCCACAGCGACCCGCCGCCGGTGATGACCAGGGCGGTGGCGATCATCGGGGTGAAGCCGGCGCCCAGGGTGGAGGCCAGCTGGTAGCCGATCGAGGCGCCGGAGTTGCGCACCGAGGTGGGGAACAGCTCGCCGGCGAAGGCCCCGTACGGGCCGGAGGTGAATCCCTGCACCACGGACAGGCCCAGGAAGATCGCCAGCATGAACGCCACGCTGGAGCCCATGTCGAGCAGAGCCATGACCGGGAAGGCCAGGATCATGGCGCCGATGTTGCCCCAGATCATGACCCGGCGCCGGCCCAGCCGGTCGGAGAGCCTCGAGGCGATGATGACCATGATGATGGTGCACACCCCGGCCATGGCCTTCATGTTCAGCACCTCGCTGGGGGCCAGCACGGTCTGCTGGACGGCGTAGGAGATCGCCCACGCACCCATCAGGCCTTGGGCCATCTGCCCGGACAGCCCGGCGCCGACGGCGATGAGCAGGGCCTTGGGGTGTTCGCGGAACAGCTCGGCGGCCGGGACGCGGCGCTTCGTGGTCTCGGCCTTGGCGGAGAGCTCTTGGAAGACGCGGGACTCGGAGACCTTCATGCGGATGAAAATGGCCACCCCCATCAGGACGGCGGAGAAGATGAACGGTACGCGCCAGCCCCAGGCGAGGAACTGCTCCTGCGGCAGGGTGAACATGGCCGAGAGCACCAGGGTGCCCAGGATGGTGCCCGCCGGAGCGCCCATGTAGGCGAAGGCGGAGGCGAAGCCGCGGGACTCCTTCTTCGAGTTCTCGAAGGCCAGCAGCATGGCCCCGCCCCATTCCCCGCCCACGGCGATGCCCTGGAACAGGCGCAGGGTCACCAGCAGGATCGGTGCCCACACCCCGATCTGCTCGGTCGTGGGGAGCAGGCCGATCAGAGTGGAGGCGATGCCCATCATGAGCACGGTGCCGACCAGGATCGCCTTGCGACCGATCTTGTCGCCGAGGTGACCGAAGATGAAGCCACCCAGGGGGCGGGCGACGTAGCCGACGGCGAGGGTGCCGAAGGAGACGAAGACCGCCAGCTGCGGGTCCATGCCGGCGAAGAACACCTGGTTGAAGACGAGACCGGCGGCGGTGGCGTAAAGAATGAAGTCGTAGTACTCCACAGCGGTGCCCAGGAAGCTGGAGAACAGGATCCTGCGCATCTCGCGCGGGCTGGCGTGGTAGGTGCCACCGGGCGTTGCCGGAGTCTGGGGCTGTGTGCTCATGGCGTGGTCCTCGGTCTTCTAGTGCGCGGTGGATGCGGTGCCGGGGGTGGTCAAAGAAGCGGGGTCGGCCGTGCGGCCGAACGGGATGACGTCCAGGTCGTCCGGGATGCTCAATGGCCCTTCGAAGGTGGTGTGGGCTTCGGCCCAGGCCTCGGGTGGTGAGTAGCTGGGCACCAGGTGGTGCAGGGCCAGGTGACGGGCTCCGGCGGCCTCGGCGATGCTGCCTGCCTCGGCGGCGGTGGTGTGGGCGCGGCGGTGGTGGTCCATGGTGGCCTGGAGCATCTGCGCGTCGGTGTACTGGGCCGCGAGGATGTCCAGGTTGATGGCCTCGTGCAGCAGCAGGTCCGTGTCGCGGGCCAGGCGCACCATGTTGGCGCACGGTGCGGTGTCGCCGGAGATGGTCACCGAGCCCGTCTCGGTGTCGAAGCGGAAGGCGTAGGCCGGGGCCGTCGGGTGGTGGGAGACCAGGATGGCGGTCACGGTGACGTAGTCGTCGCGGAACACTTCGACGGGCTCCATGTTGGGGGCGACGTTGGCGTCCGGGTCGAACCCGGTGTCCGCCGGCAGGTCGATCTCCCGGGTTTCGAACTGCTCGGTCGGGCTCTTGGCCAGCGAGTCGAAGATCCGGTCGTTGATGTCGGTGGCGTAGGCGCCCAGCAGGCCCTCGACCAGCCCGGTGACACCGGGAGTCGGTCGATGCGGGGCGACCGGTGCTGGCACGGAAGCGGCGCGCGGAGACAGCGGCGGCAGTTTGCCTCGGTCACCGGGGCCGATCACGGGAATCGGTCCCCGGGAGGTGTTCTTTAGCTCGAAAGCCCCGAACAGCAGCATCGAGGGCAGGTCGACCGTATGGTCCGAGTGCATGTGGGTGATGAAGATGCCGCCGAGGTCGGCCATGTCCAGGCCGGCGGCGTGGGCTTGACGGCCGGCCCCCTGACCGCAGTCCACCAGGTACCAGGAGTCGTTGACGACCACGGCCGTGGCGATGCCGAAACGCGGGGTGCCGTGGTGATCCTTCCACCAGCGGGGTCCGCCCGCCGTGCCCAAGGTGATCACGTAGGGGGCCTGATGCGGTGTTTCCATGCGGCCCTGCTCCATTCGATGAGTCGATCAAGTGCTTCCTTTCAGCGTCGTGTCCCGGGTCACATTTGTCGAGCTACAATAAGTGACCAGACCCATAAGGAGAGCTCATGAGAGAGGTCACTCTGCGGCAGCTCGAGTACTTCGCCGCCGTAGCCGAGACGCAGTCGATTACCGAAGCCGCCAAGCGCTGCAATGTCTCGCAGGCGGCGGTCAGTCTGGCGCTGGGCCAGCTCGAGCAGGCGGTCGGTGCCACGTTGGCCGTCCGGCGGCGGGGCAAGGGGATGTCGCTGACACCGGAGGGGCAGGTGGTCGCAACCCGGGCTCGCCAAGTGACGGACCAGGTCGTGGATCTGGCGTCGGCAGTGGACCTGGTCCACGGCCGGTTGTCCGGGCGGCTGGTCATCGGAGTGTTCAGCACGTTGGCCATGCACGCCATCCCGGCTCTGGTGGAGTGGTTCACCACTCGGCATCCGCAGGTCGAGCTGGACTTCGTGGAAGGCACTGGGCCTGAGGTTCAGGAGGCAATGCTCGCCGGCCGGCTCCAGGTCTGCGTGGTGTACGAAGCCCAGCTGCTGACCGACTGCACGGCCGAGGTGCTCAGGGAGACCAAGCGCCAGGCAGTGTTCGGTCTCGAGCATCCTTTGGCAGGACGAGAGGCGGTGGGCCTGGCGGAGCTGGCGCCATACCCCGCCATGCTCATGGATGAGGAGCCCGCGCTCCAGCAAACCGTGGCGGAGTTCGCCCGCGCCGGCGTTGAACCCAACATGCGGTGGCGATCGGCCAGTGTGCAAGCCATCCAGAACGTGGTGGGCCGGAACCTGGCCTACTCGCTGTTGATGCAACCAGTCCCCACCAGCCCCGAGGGGCGCCCACTGGTGTTCCGCCCGCTAGCCGGGAGCATCCCGACCAATTCGGTGATGGCCGCCCTGCCGGCCGGAGTGTCCCGCAGTGCTTTGGTGGAAGAGTCATTGGCAGCGCTGCGAGCACACTGGGGAGGGTCACGGATGGAGGCCCCATCGCAGGGCGACCGGTGAGCACTCCATGACCTGGTGGGGGACCGCGAATAGTACAGCTGAGAGCGGGTCGATCACTCGATTTACATATGGCCGGTTAGCGGCAATCAGACTGTGAGGGCGGCATTGCAGGGGCCTGACCAAGGCATACTTCTCGAGAGCAATCCGGGCGCATCTGCGCCCCCGAAACATCACCGCGGTGATTCTGGCGAGGGACGACCAGGTCGGGCATCTGTCCCACCGCGGCTCCAAAGGCGGGAGGCCACCGTCCTTCGACGCCGAGGACTACATGAGCCGCAACGTCGTCGAGCGCTCCTTTTCGACGTCTTCAAGCACCGGCGGGGCCTCACGACCCGCTACGACAAGCTGGCGCTGACCTACCGCGGTGGGGCCGTACTGGGCGCCATCACCATCTGGCTCAAGGCCCTATTGAGGGGCATGCCCCAGGTGTCGGCGGCTGTCCATCGCCCCTGGTGTGACAGCAACGGCGTCGTACACACTTCCGAGGATATAGCCGCCCTCCTCCGGTGCAGTTCGGGGGACGGCGCGCGGACCAGTGGCCGGGCTGCTGTCCAAGGCGCGAGCATCACCGCAGGTGAGAGCAGAGTCCACGTAGTCCGCCGATAAGTGGGGCCCTTCGACATGACCGCTCTTCTATGTACATGTATGCGCATGGAAACTTCCTACAGTGGGCAGTGATCCCCCACCACTCCTCACCCTCCGGAGATGACCGTGAAGACGACCCTCATGCGTGCCCTGCTCGTTGCCCCCACCGCCTCAGCACTCACCGTCTGTGGACTGACCGGTGCTATTGCCGCGAGTCCCATGGCCGACGCAACCGCACCGTTCACGCTGGTCATGGCCACCGTGGCCTCGTCGCATCCGGACGCAGTTGCGGGCAACGGGCCCGAACGAGCCAACGGTGGCCAGGGCAACGGTGGACTGGGCAACGGTGGTCAGGGCAGTGACGGCACCATCCCCGGCAACGGTCACAATGGCAACGGCACCCAGGGCAATGGCACCCAGGGCAATGGTGGCCTCGGCAACGGTGGTCAGGGCAGTGACGGCGCCATCCCCGGTAACGGCAACGACGGCAACGGCACCCAGGGCAATGGTGGCCTCGGCAACGGTGGTCAGGGCAGTGACGGCGCCATCCCCGGTAACGGCAACGACGGCAACGGCACCCAGGGCAATGGTGGCCTCGGCAACGGTGGTCAGGGCAGTGACGGCGCCATCCCCGGTAACGGCAACGACGGCAACGGCACCCAGGGCAATGGTGGCCTCGGCAACGGTGGTCAGGGCAGTGACGGCGCCATCCCCGGTAACGGCAACGACGGCAACGGCACCCAGGGCAACGGCCATCGAGAGGATGAGGAGTCGACGCCCGTCCCGACCGCTGACCCTCTGCCCCGCCACTTGGCGCCCCAGGACAAGCCGAGCCCGCAGGGCTCCGGCGACAGCACCGCCGAAGACTCGACATTCCAGGAGGGTCCGGCGACCGTCCTGCCGCCGTCACGGGTCGGCTCCGCTGACACACCTTTGCAGGTTCTGCCGGCAACCGCCGTGGTCCATCCGCAGGCACTGCTGCGCACGACTGAGATCACGACGATTACGAACGAGGTGCGCTCGGACGCATCGACGGCGTCAGTCGTCGGTGCCGGGATCGGGCCTTCTGCTGGAGCCGCGCCCGAGGTTGCCGTCGCGCTGCCGGAGTCGCTGGCGTACACCGGTGTGAGCGGCGCACTCCTCGGTGTAGGTGGTCTGGGCGCGGTGCTTCTGGCCGCGGGGGCGGTCCTGCGCCGCCGGTGCGGCTGAGGCAACCCCGTGTGTACAGCGCTTGGGGCATCGCGCCGTCCGGACCGGCGCGAGCCCGGCGAGGGAGCCACGGCTCCTGCTCAGCGACGGAGAACATCGGTGGTGCTGATGGTGTGCGGCTTGGTTCTGATGCTGGTACCGCCCGGGTACCTGTGGTGGTCGGACGTCACGGCCGAGACGTTGCAGGAGCAGGCGGTGGTGCAGATCAGTGACCGGCTGGACTCTGTGGGCCCCGGCCATCCCGAGGATGCGACTGCGGGCATGACCGAGCCGCCGGAGTCCGTGTCGACGGCTTACGCGGAACCGATCGGCGTCGTCTACGTGCCGCGCTTTGGCGAGGACTACGCGCGGCCGGTCATCCAGGGAACGGGTGCGGAGGTGTTGGACACCTTGGGCCTGGGGCACTATCCCGCCACGGCCATGCCAGGAGAGCTGGGGAACTTTGCTGTCGCCGGCCACCGGCAGTCCAATGGGAAGGCGCTGGACCGCATTCACACGCTGCGGCCCGGAGATCGTATCCACGTGCGCACGAGTCAGGGGTACTACACCTATTCCTATCGGGACAGCGAGATCGTCGCGCCGGACGAAACTCGAGTACTGGCGCCGAACCCATCCGATCCGGCTCAGGCTCCTGTGCAACGGCTGCTGACGCTGACCACCTGTCACCCGCGCTACGGCGCCACCGAACGGCACGTCGCCCGCGCGGTGCTCACGGCCTGGCGGCCCGCGTCGTCGGGTCCGCCGGCGGAAATCGCAACAGCGGTGACCGCTGCCGGGCGCCTTTGAGGCGGTAGCCGGGGCCGCGGTCGGGTGCGCGGAAGCGGTGGCGCCTAGGCTTCGAGCGCCGAACTTTGAAGCGCTATGGTGCGTTCCGCGTGGGACGACCGGCGAACCGAGGCCGTGGACCCTTCCGTGGTGTCGAACAGAGGTGGGAGAGCCGTGGGCTTTCGGTGTCGGACCGCTCAGTGTGGTTTCCGGCGGAAATCCTGCAACTGTGCTCAGTTACAGCCGTACGTGAGGTCGTACCGGTACTTCACCGATCCCGCTGGCAGCACCGGGTGTGTCCGGCGAGAAGGCGCAGCGCTGGTGGCGGTGTGGGACGTGTCGGCGTGGGGTGTTCATCGGACAAAGGGGGCGTTGGCCTTCAGCCAGGTGGTCAGCCACTGCTGCACACCGACGCGAGGCTCGCGGGTCGAGTGGTCCTTGATGCTTCTGGGATGGCAGTGGCCCCTGGTATCACAACGGTCTCACGAGGCGGTCGCCACCTCGGGATGAGGATTAGCCGGTTCCTGGTGGAGCCGCACCCGGGGTGGGGGCGCTGGGCGGGTAGGTCCGGGCGTAGTTCATGCAGCCCGCAGGACCGGCGAGGCGGCACGGGTCCGTGTGCCGCCTGTCAGGGTGTTCGCGTGGTGCGGGACGGGCGCGTGGTCGGTCAGCGCGGCCGGGACGAGGATCTCCACCGGTCCGGCCCCGGAGAGTGGGTGGTCGTGATTGATCGCTGCGCGCAACAGCTTCACCGCGGCGGCCTCCAGGTGGGTGGCGCCGGTGAGGTCCACTGTGACCGTCACCGGAGGGATGAGTGTCCGGGCCCGGGCCACCACTGGGTACAGGGCGTGCTGGTTGGCATCGGTCACGCATCCCGTGACGACCAGGTGCACGTACTGGGCGTGGAGATCGACCTGGACGAGCACGGTGAGCTTGTGGTCCATGGGTGAGCATCCTTCATCGCATGCTGGGGGAATCGCAGATTATGGGTCGAACCTCTTCGTCCACGGTAGGAAGACGGGGCCCGGCCCACAAGAACATGTTCTCCACATGGCTCACATTTCGCCCGTCGAGGGGGAGGCCGCCTTCGTCTCCGAGCCCACCACAACAACGGCTGCCCTCAACGCATTGTGCGCTGGTGGTGATCAGCGCCGGCGGGGGAGGGGACGAGCCCCCGCAGAGTCGGGTCGGTGGACGGGGTGAGTTCCCGCTGAGCGGGACGGGCAGTGTGCCGAATCTGGCTCTGATGACTGCTGCGAAGGGTGAACGACCGGAAAGCTCGGTGGCGACCCATAGTGATTTAAACGTCGGGGTGGGACCGAGCGGCTCTTCCTGAGGTCGGTAGTGCTCATGTGCCTCGTGTTGGGATCGGGTGGAAGTGCTTGTCGGAGCGGGGCCCTAAACTGCCCGCCATGTGCTGGGGCCGGTGTGGCTCAAGGTCAGTTTCGCCAGCGAGGAAGCAGTGGCCCTCGGGCCGGGCCGTGGCCGGTATGCGGTGCGGCTGGGTTCGGGTTTTCCGTGCGTCGGGCGTCCATCACGAGGCCGTGGGCGTGCGTTGACGGCCATGCAGACGACAGCGCCAGAGGCAGGTCCTGGACCCGGTCCTGCCCAGTGGCTCTAAGGTGGTCTCACGGTGCGTCGTGGCCGGCTGTGGTTTCGTTCCCTCCTTCTGATTGGAGCCCCGATATGCCCTTCCGCAACAAGTCTTTGATGTTGGCCGTGAGCCTGACCGCTGCGATGACGGTGTTGTCCGGTTGTGGTGCCGGCTCCCGGGTGGCTGAGAGTGGGGGCGCGGAGCAGGTTTCCTGCGACGTCGAGGTCCCCGAAGGGGAGACCACGGTCAACGTTCTGGCCTACAATTCCTCGGCGATCGATCCGTTCACCAACACCATGGTTTCCAGCTGCACCCAGGACGGGCTGACTGTCAAGCACGATCCGATCGACTTCGCCGGTCAGGTCCAGCGCACGCAGGCGACGCTGGCCGGGGACTCGGGCACCTTCGACATCGTGGAGACCTACGGCTTTGTGATCCCGACCTACGCGGCGGAGGGGAAGCTCATGCCGCTGGATGATCTGTTCGCGAAGTATGAGGAGCAGTACGGCTTGGATGGGCTGAATCAGCAGATGCTCGAGGCGATGTCCTACGACGGCACGCTCTACGCGCTGCCGATGCAAGCGCAGGTCTTCGTCATGGCCTACCGCGAGGACGTCTTCGAGGATCTGGGTTTGGAGGCCCCCACCACGTTCGCGGAACTGCGCGAGGCCGCCCAGACGATCCAGGAGGCCGGGGTGATGGAGTACCCGGTGGCCCTGCCGTGGTTGGCGAGCTCGGACATCGTCACCGCCTACGACGCGGCCCTGGGTTCGCTGGGCTCCGACTTCGTGGACCACCAGGCGGGGAGGGCGAACTTCGACACCCCGGTCGCCGCGCAGGCCTTCGAGGAGCTGGAGTCGCTGCTGCCCTACATGGATCCGCAGGTCACCACGTTCGACCAGCCGGCGGTGCAGCAGCAGATGTACAACGGGGACGCCGCGATCTCGATCATGTTCTCCGGGCGGATGACCGATCTGACAGACCCGGAGAACTCGCAGTACGCGGACCGGATCAGTTTCGCCGCCCCGCCCGCGGTCGAGGAGGGCGGCAAGCAGTACAGCGCCCTGTCCGTGGACGGCTGGTCGATCCCGGCGAACACCGAGGCGGACCCGGACCTGCTGTTCCAGCTGATGGCCGTCTCGGTCGGCCAGGAAGCCTCCGAGGCCGCGGTGCCGGCCGCCTACCCGGCGCGGGAGGGCGTAGTCACCTCCGAGAACTCGCCCTACGCCGAGGCCGCCAACAACGCGATCAGCAATGCTCCGCCGGCGGAGCCCTATCCCTACACCTCGCTGATCAGCAATGAAATCACCCCGATGGTCGCCGGTGTGCTCACCGGCAACACCGAGCCCAAGGAAGCCACCCGGAACATGCAGGACGCAGCCGAGCAGATTCTGCAGGACACCCGATGATGGCTCCGAGCCCGGGCCGAGGCCCGGACGGCGCCGTCAGAGGGCGCCGTCGTTGATGCGCAGGCGTGAGTTCTACGGGCTGGTGGGCCCCAGTGTGGCCGTGATGGTGGGACTGCTGGTCGTGCCCCTGTACCTGACGGTGAAGTGGAGTTTCCAGGAGGTCGACTACGGGTCACCGGGGGAGTTCGTGGGCCTGGACAACTACGCCCAGGCGTTCACGGACCCGCGGTTCGGCCGGGCGCTGGTGTTCACCGCCGGGCTCACCGTGGTGGTGACAGCCGTGTTGCTGGTCGCCGGCTACGTGCTGGCGGCCACGGTCAACAAGCTGGGCCGGATGCGCCCGGTGGTGTTGGGGATTCTGCTGATCTCCTACGTCATCCCCAACGTGGTGGGCGCGACAATGTTCTCGTGGCTGTTCGACCAGAACTTCGGCGGAGTGGTGAACCTGGCCTTCAGCTGGCTGACCGGCGACGAAATCCTGTGGTACGTGCAGACCTGGCCCAACCGGGTCATGGTGGCGCTCAACGTGGTCTGGTCCATGCTGCCCTTCGCCACTCTCATCCTCCTGGCCGGGCTCCAGGGCGTGTCCCGTGACGTTTTGGAGGCGGCGCAGCTCGACGGTGCCGGCCCGATCCGCACGCACTGGAGCATCATCGTTCCGTCCATCCGCGGGGTCATCGGGTTCGTGGGGCTAATTTCGGTCATGGACATCCTGCGGGTCTTCGACAATCTTGTGCCGTTGTCCCCGCAGGCGGTGCAATTGGGCAACGAGTCCGTGATGCTCTACATCTTCAACATTGCGTTCCGCGACGGCGGCCAGGACCTCGGCCTGGGCAGTGCGCTGTCCGTGCTGACCATTGTCGTGATCCTGGTGATGCTCTACCCGTTCCTGCGCGACGTCGTCCGGGAGGCCAAGCAAGCATGAGAACTCCTGCCCGCCGGCCCGGGGCCCGCGCCGGGGTGGGTCCGATCGGCACCGTGATCCTGACCCTGGTCTGCCTGCTCATGCTCCTGCCGGTGATCTGGACGGTCCTGTCCGTCACGAAACCCACGAGCGTGGCTTTTGTGAACCCGCCGGTGCTGACCTATTCGCCGACGCTGGAGTCTTTCGCTGATCTGTGGCAGACCACGTACTTCTACCGTTATCTGCTCAACACGCTCGTGGTGGCCGTGGTCAGCACGCTCGTGGCCCTGGTGCTGGGCATCCCGGCCGCCTACGCCCTCTCCCGCTTTCCCGGCTGGGTGTCCATCGCACTGCTGCTGCTGGCCCTGGTGTTCCGTTCCTTGCCCCGTTTCGCGATCGTGCTGCCGATGTACGACATCTCCCGGAGCCTGGGCATCTACGACACCCGGTTCGTTCTGGCGATGGCCCTGGTGGCGATCAACCAGCCCTTCACTATCTGGTTGCTGCGTAACTTCTTCGCCGCGATCCCACGCGAACTCGACGAGGCCGCGATGCTGGACGGGTGTCGACGCCATCAGATCCTGACCCGGATCATGGTGCCGCTGCTGGGACCGGGCATCCTCACCGCGGCGATCTTCGTGTTCTTCTTCGCCTTCCAGGAGTACCTGACCGCCGTGGTGCTCACGAACACCGAAGCCGGAACGGTCCCGGTGTTCGTCGCCACCCAGCTCGGACAGACGCTGCCCATGCTCCAGCAGGCCGGTGCGGCGGCGGTGCTACTGACGATCCCGGTGATGCTGTTCGCCTTCGTGGCCCAGCGCTACCTGGTGGCCGGACTCAGCTCGGGCTCAGTCCGCGGCTGAGCCGGGCTACCCAGCGCCTGCCGTCCGGGCATCGCACCCGTATACGAGCGATAGGGCCATGGTGGGCGTTGCGGTAAAGGTTTCGTCGCGAGCATCACCCCGGCCACCGCCTTTCCCGACGGACCGGGCGAGAACCCCTCGGCCTTACCCACGAGCGTGCCCGTCTCGGTGCCTAAGGCGTGGGATCCTGCGTTCAACAGTGTCAGAAGCAGTCGAGGAAGAGGGGCCGGGTGCGTCGTTCTCAGGCAGGCAGTCGGGGGTCGCGGCCCGACGGCTTCCGTTCTCGACGTGCCCGGAGAATCGTGGTGCTGCTGGACATCGACGGGGCCGGGAAGACAACCACGGCGGAAGCGCTGGCGGCGACAGGGCGGGAATCGGGACGGCCGGCAATCGCGCTGCGCAACCGGTCCGGTCGCCGCTGGTTAGCCCGCGTCTCGGTGCGCTGCGGGGTGGAGCTGCCCGTGCGATGGGCGGACCGGTTCGAGACCGTGGTGCGTGTCGCCAACGTCGCGGTGTCCCAGGTGCGGGCTGGCCACCGGGAGGGTCTGGTGGTCATCGACCGTCACCTGGTGTGCCAGCTGGTGCTGCGCCAGGGCCGGGGCCTGCCCCCGGGCCGCGTGCTTCCGTGGCTGGCGACCCGGTCGATCCGCCCCTACACGGTGGACTTTCTCGACCTCCCGGCCCAGATCGCGCAACAACGGATCCTGCGCCGAGGCGAGGACCACGAGTCGCTGGACTACCTGCAGACCGCCCGCACCGCCTACCTGGAGCTCGCCCGGACCGGGGGCTGGAGTGTGGTGGACGCGACCGGAACGACCGACGTGCTGGTCGCCCAGATCACTGCGGCCGTCGGCCTTGGAACGATCGGCAGAACCACGGTCGCCTTTGGAGCACGTGCCGCCCCATGCTCGGTCTGCGGTGGGGACTGTAGGCAAGGCCTGTTCTCATCCCTGGTGGTCGTGCGCTGCGATCACTTGACCTAGGGGACGACGGCGTAGGTGACCATGCCGGCAAGCATTTCCGCCCAAACGGACAATTTCCCCAGCATCGAGGACGACCTGCCTTGTGAGCATGTCGGCGACGGCGGCCACCACGCAGGCCAACCCGACAATGGGCGGATGGGGAACACCCAAAATCAAACAACTTCACATATGGCGGATTAGCGGTCGAGCTTCGCAAGAACGGTACTGGCCTTGGTGAGGGCGACACGTTCGTCATCACCGTCCTGGACCGTCTGGTGTGCTCGACGCAGAACCAGCGGCACACCAAGGCGTATGGCTGCAGGGGGTTACTTCACTATTGAGCCCGACTGGCGTCTGCCGCCCGCTGGGTGGGCCCCACGTCGTTGTCTGCGGCTTCGTTGCCGCCGAAATGGATGTGCCGCGAGGTCAGCGACTTTTCGTCGCTGACCTCGCGGCACTGGTAATACGGGCGTTGGGTGCTCGGTGTTGCTCGGCGTCTCGGTCGTCGGTCAGGTGGTGCGGACGATGAACACCGAGCACGGGGCGTGGTGGGCGACCTTGTTCGGCACGGAGCCGAGGAGGAAGCGCTTGACCCCGGCCATGCCCTTGTTGCCGACCACGATGATGTCGGCCTGGCGTTTTTCGGCGACCCGCAGAATGGCCTCCGCCGGATCCCCCTCCTGAGCGATGGTTTCCACGGAGATGCCAGACTGTCCGAGCGAGTCCACGGCCGTGGTGAGAACCTTCTCGGCTTCGGCCCGTTGGGCGGATCGCCAGTGCTTGGGCGCGGGCATGTCGCGGGCATGTTCGCCGAGTTTCGTGTCGGCGAGGCTGGGGGACGCGGTGAGGATCAGCAGCTTGGCATCGAGGTTCGCGGCGAGGCCGGCCGCTTCGGTCACGGCAAGGGACGCGGTTTCGGACCCGTCGGTGCCGACGAGGATCAGCTCGGTCATGGAAAGCCTTTCGTTAGTCGTGGGGGCGTGACATCAGTGGTGGGCGCGCCGGGCCGCGATATCAGCGTTGAGGTTGAGCTCTTCCCAGAAGGTGGCGTGCTTGATGCCCAGCGTGGTCGGGTCGAACACCGGGTCCAGGCCGGCCTTGCGCTGCTGGTCGTAGTCCTTGAGGGTCTTGATGGCGATCCCGGACACGAAGATCAGCGCGGTGAAGTTGAGGATGCCCAGCGCGCCGTAGCCGATGTCAGCGGTGGCCCACACCAGGCCGGCGTCGGAGATCGTGCTGTAGAAGGTCACGGCGAGGATGGCGACTTCGAGGATGCGCACGAGGACCGGGTTCCGGTGTCCGACGAGGTAGGCGAGGTTGGCCTCGGCGATGAAGTAGAAGGCCACGATCGTGGTGAGGGCGAACAAGGCGATGGCGATGGCAATGAACGGGCCGGCTGCCGGCTGCCACACGGTGGCGACGGCTTCCTGAGTGAAGTTGGGGCCGGCGGCCACACCGGGCAGGTTGGTGGAAATCTCGGTGCCGTCGGCGGTGATCACGTTGTACTTGCCGGTCACCACGAGCATCAGGCCGGTGGCCATGCAGATGCCCAGGGTGTCGATGTAGATGGAGAACGCCTGCACCAGTCCCTGCTTGGCCGGGTGAGACACATCGGCGGCACCGGCGGCGTAGGTGCCCTCACCGACACCGGCGACGTTGGAGAACAGGGCCCGGCGTACGCCCCAGGCGATGGCCGCTCCGATGATCCCGCCGTAGACGGAGTCGGCGCCGAAGGCGCTGCTGAAGATCAGGCCGATGGCGGCGGGCACCTGGGTGATGTTGAAGGCCAGCACGAGCACGGTCATGAGGATGTAGCCGGCGGCCATGATCGGGACGGCAACGTTGACGAACTTCAGGACGCGCCGGCGCCCACCCCAGATGATGGCGCCGAGGACGGCGGTGACGATCAGCCCCGTGACCCAGGTGGGCATGTTCAGCCCGAACTCCGCAGCGACACCGATGTTGGTGGCCTGCACGCCCGGGGCCAGCAGGGTGTAAAGAGTCAGCGCAGTCACGGCGGCGACCACCCCGAGCCAGCGCTTCTGGGTGATTTTCTCGAGGTAGTAGGGGACACCGCCCTGCAGCTCCCCGTCGATCCGCTGCTTGTAGATCTGCGCCAGGGTCGACTCGACGAATGCGGTCGCGCCGCCGAAGAAGGCCATCACCGCCATCCAGAACAGCGCCCCGGGGCCGCCGAAGCCGATGGCGGTGGCCACACCGGCGATGTTGCCGACACCGACGCGGTTGCCGATGGTCAGGGACAGGGCCTGGAAAGGTGTCAGGCCGCCTTCGTGGTCCTTCCCGTCGCCTTTGAGCTGCCGGATCATGTCCTTGAACAGCCGGACCTGCAGAAAGCGGGTGCGCACCGTCAGGTACACCCCGATGGGCATGGCCATGAAAAGCATGATCAGCCACAGCTTGTCGCCGATTGCATAGATCTGGTCAACCATCGTTGACTCCTCACAAGGTCGATAGGTGCACGACGACGGACATGGCAGCAAGTGTGTCGCACATCACTGGCAATACTGTAATTTGTGATCACAGATCAAACAAGAGGAACAGGTTAACTTGTCGTTACGGTCGCCAGGAGCATCGATGGAAGCACACCCTTCTCATGGAGGAGAGAGCTTCCGCCCACCCGGCAGAGAGACCGCAGGGCAAGCCGTTGCGGGGCGGGTCGTAGAATGAGCCCCATGGCGTTGCATAAGCTCGAGCCCAGCATCCTGGTGGCGGATCAGGTCTTCGAGGCGATCCACGACGGGATCATGAACGGCGACCTGCCCGCCGGCCATCGGTTGCTGATCCGTGATCTGGCCGCCGAGCTGGGCACCAGCGTGATGCCGGTGCGCGAGGCCATTCGACGCCTGGAAGAGGCCGGGTTGGCCGAGAAGGTGCCCTACAAGGGTGCCGTGGTCAAAGGCCTCACTTTGGAGGAGCTGCTGCACGTCTACGACGTGCGCCGGGTGCTCGAGGTGGAAGCGGCGCGACTGGGTGCGTCCCAGGTGACCCCGGATCAGGTGAAGCAGATGCGCCAGCAGTACCGGTCCATGCTCCAGGCCCTGGAGGAGCAGCGCGTGGCCGACATGCTCGACCACGATGAACAGTTGCTGAGCCTCCTGTACTCCGCCGCCGGCAACCCGGTGCTGCTGGAAATGGTGCGTGGACTGTGGCGACGCTGCCGGCCGTACAAGATCGTCGGAGCGCGCAACACCCTGGACTCCGGTGACCCCGCGGTGCTCTCGATGTTCCAGGAGCAGCTCATTGACGCAGCGGCGAGCCACGATGCCGCTGCGGCCGCACGGATCAACACCGAGTCCCTGCTCAGCGCCACCGATCGCATCCGCCAGGCCTTGCTCAGCCCCGCGCCAGCGCACTGAGCCGCCACTGATTACTCAGGGCCCGCGCCGATGAGCTTGCTCCTCGGCGCGGGCCCTGCCCTTGCCGCCACCACAGTCATGGGGATCGCCTGTTGCCCCTGGACGATCTCCTCGGGGACCTCGTCATCGCCCCTTGTGTGATGTGTGATCACATTCTATGGTGTAAGGAAATCTGCACCACAACGAGCCGAACCTCGGCTCTGGGACAGATCCGCGGCAAGCAGAAGAGTCGTGGGCGTCTCCCAAGTTCTGCCTGGACCACGCGTCCAGGGCAAACAGGGACGCCCGGTGGGTGCCCGCATCCTTCCTCGCAAGCCCCTCACGTCCCTCGTCCGCGCAGGTGGTCAACCAGTGCGCGAGGCGGTAGAACGAAAGGCAGTCCCATGAAAGATGCAGTCATCATCGGTGCCGGGTTGGCCGGTCTGTCTGCGGCCTGGCGGCTGCGGCACTGGGACACCCTGGTGCTGGAATCCAAGCACCGTGTCGGGGGACGGATCCGCTCCGAGCGCCGCGGGGACTACTGGTTGAACTGGGGCGGTCACGTCTTCGCCGGTCCGGGGTCCTCCACCGATTCCTTGCTCACGGAGACCGGTGTGACGGCCGTGGAGATCCCCGGGTCCCTCCAAGGGCTGTCCATGAACGGCAAGTTCATCCGCCAGGGACACATCGCCACCTACCCGCTGCGCATCCCGATGTCCCTGTCCTCCCGCCTCGACACGGTGCGGGCCGGGATGAAGGTCGTCCATGGCGTGGCCAAGTACACCGGTGTGGTGCGCAAGCGCCCGGGCGAATCCGGGGCCATGCGCCAGCAGCGCATCTACGACTTCGAGAACGACCGGTCGTTCCTCGACTACATCGGTAACCTCTCCGAGGACGCGGCCGCACTGTTCCAGACCACCGTCACCCGCTCCGCCGGTGACATGGACCAGATCTCGACCGGGGCCGGCATCGGGTACTTCAGCCTGGTGCTGGGCATCGGGCAGGGGCTCAACCGGGGGATCGTCGGCGGCCCGTCCACGCTGACCGGGTCGATCGCCGCCGCCCTGGGGGAACGCATCGAGCTCGGCGCCGCGGTGCAGGAGGTCGTGCACAAAAAGGACTCCGTCGTCGTCCGTTACGTCCAGGACGGTGCCGACCATGAGGTCGAGGCCCGCACCGTCGTCCTGGCGACCACCGCCGATGTCTCCCACCGGATCGGAGTGGACTTGCCCGAGAACCTGCGCGGCGCGCTGGCGCAGATCAAGTATGGCCCGCACGTAAGCACGGCCTTCCTGACGGATGAGACCGAAGCCAAGCCCTGGGACGACATCTACGCCATCGCCGCCCCGAAACGCTCCTTCGCCATCGCCCTGAACCAGGCCAGCATCGTCCGCGGCACCGAGTCCGTGCGCCGACCCGGGGGCAGCTTCATGACCTTCTCCCCGGCCAGCCTGGGCCGGGCGCTGCTGGAGAAGCCCGAGGCGGACGTCATCCAGACCCACCTCGCCGACCTGGACCAGATCCTCGGTCACGGTTTCGCCAACAGCGTCGTGGAAGCCCAGACCGACCGGTGGGCCAACGCCTCGCCCTACTGCTTCCCCGGCCGGGCGAAGCTGCAGTCCACGCTCATGCGCGGCACCGACCGGGTATTCCTGGCCGGCGACTACCTCGGGACCCTCTACACCGAAAGCTCCATCACCACTGGATTCTCCGCCGCCCAGGACGCCACGAGCCTGTTGGCCACCGAACAGCAGACCCGCCGCAACCACCCCGTGCCCGGGACTCCCACCCTCGTGTGACAAATTCCTCCCCGTCGCCTCACCACTCATTCGACCAGCAACAGACAGGAACACATCATGTCCGCACAGCTCCGCGGTGTGCTCACCGCTCTCGCCACCCCCTTCACCACCGACGGCCAGATAGACGTGCCCCAGCTGCGGTTCCTCGTGGACCGTTCCATCGACGGCGGTGTGGACGGGGTCGTGGCCTGCGGCTCCACCGGGGAGTTCGCCGCCCTGAGCACCGACGAACGGCGCCTGGTGGTGGAGACCGTCGTGGGGCACACCGCCGGCCGGGTGCCGGTGGTGGCCCAGACCGGGGCCACCAGCACGGCCGAGGCCATCCGCACCTCCCGGCACGCCCAGGAGGTCGGGGCTGATGTGCTCATGCTGGTCACGCCCTACTACGAGCCGCTGTCCCTGGCGGAGACCACCGACTACATCCGCACCGTGGCCGAGGCCGTGGAGGTCCCGGTGATGCTCTACAACATCCCGGCCGCCACCGGGGTCAACCTCGACCACGAGACCGTGGGGGAACTGGCCCGGTCGGTGGAGAACATCCGCTACATCAAGGACTCCAGCGCCAACATGGAGCAGGCCAACCAGCTGATCCACCACCACGCCGAGCACATCTCGACCTTCATCGGCTGGGACTCCCTGATCCTTGCCGCCCTGACCGAAGGTGCGGCCGGGGTGATGGCCGGTGCGGCCAATGTCGTCCCGCGCGAGATCGTCGCCGTTCACCAGGCCGTGGCCGCCGGGGACTTCGAGAAGGCCCGCACCGAGTGGAACCGGATCTACCCGCTGATCGACGCCCTGATCTCCGTGCCCTTCGTCGCGGCGATCAAAGCCACCCTGGGAGTGCTCGGCCACCCCGTCGGCAGCATGCGCCGTCCCTCTGCCGACCTCGACCCGGCGTCCTTGGCCCGGATCGAGAAGCTCGTCGCCGAGCTCCAGCTGGAGTCGGCCTCCGCTTGACCGGCAGGCGGGGACCGGCCGGTGGATATCCGAGGCCGGTCCCCGCGCCTCCTCCCGTCCCGCTCCTCCCTCTCCTCATCAGTACGCCCACCCATCATCAGGAGTGACCGACCATGACCTCACCGGCATCCACCACCTCGGGCACCGTGCGGCGGGCCACCGACTCCTCGGCCCTCCTCGCCGCTGACCAGCTGCCTCCTGGCCAGCACTTCATCGCTGGACAGTTCCGCACCGGGACCGACAACGGCTCAGCGGCCGTCGTGGACCCCGCCACCGAAAACACCATCTGCGAGGTCCTCCAAGGCACCACCGCCGACGTCGACGTGGCCGTGTCCGCCGCCGTCGAGGCCCGCCGAGAGTGGGGGAGCACCACACCGAAGCACCGCGCCGAGGTGCTGCTGGCCATCGCTGACCGGATGGCCGAGCACGCGGACCTGCTGGCACGGCTCGAGGCTCTGAACACCGGCAAGTCGATGATGGTCGCCGAGGACGACGTGGCCTCCTCGATCGACTCCTTCCGCTTCATGGCCGGGGCCATCCGGGCCATCACCTCCCTGGCCGCCGGCGAGTACGCCGAGGACCACCTGTCGGTGATCCTGCGCGAACCCCTGGGCGTGGTGGGGGTTGTGGTTCCGTGGAACTACCCGTTGCTGATGGGCGTGTGGAAGATCGCCCCCATTTTGGCCGCGGGCAACACCATCGTGCTCAAGCCCTCGGAGCAGACCCCGTTGACCACCCTGAAGTTCGCCGAACTCACCGCCGACCTGCTCCCCGCAGGGGTGTTCAACGTCGTCACCGGCCGCGGATCGGTGGTCGGCCAGCGCCTGGCCGAGCACCCGCAGGTGGACATGATCGCCCTGACGGGCTCCGTCGGCAGCGGGCAGGCGGTGGCCAAGGCGGCCGCCGAGACGCTCAAACGCGTCCACCTGGAGCTGGGCGGCAAAGCCCCCGTGGTGATCTTCGACGACGCCGACCTGGCCGCGGCCGCGGAGTCCCTGCGCACAGCTGGGTACTGGAACTCCGGGCAGGAGTGCGGGGCCGGCTGCCGGGTCATCATCCACAAATCCATCGCCGAACGGTTCGCCCAGCTGCTGGTGGAGCAGGTGTCCACCCTGGTCGTCGGCGAGCCCAGGGCCGGTGCCGACGTCGAGATCGGTCCGATGATCTCCAAGGACCACTACGAGCGGGTCCTGGCCCATCTCGAGCGCGCGAAGGAGGCCGGGGCCAAGGCCGCCATCGGCGGCGGCGCGTTGGAGGGCCCGGGCTATTTCGTGGCCCCCACCGTGCTGGTGGACGTCCCGGAAGGGGCGGCTTGCACGCTGGAGGAGATCTTCGGCCCCGTCGTGACCGTGGAGACCTTCACCGAGGAGGAGGACGCGGTCCGACGGGCCAACGAGGTGCCCTTCGGGCTCTCGGCCTCGGTGTGGACGCTCAACGCCCAGCGCAGCCACGACATCGCCTCCCGCCTGGACGCCGGCACCGTCTGGGTCAACTCCCACCTGGTGCTGGCTACCGAGATGCCCTGGGGCGGGTTCAAGGGGTCCGGCTACGGCCGCGATCTCTCCGCCTACGCCCTGGACGACTACTCCCGCACCAAGCACGTTATGCACCACACCGGACGCTAGAGCGCGTCCACCGGCAACTGGTCGCCGTCACCGATGTTCCCCTTCGCCCCGCTGGGTAAAGGGGAACATCGGTGACGGCCGTCCCTGACCCCGGCCCGGCCAACCCGGCCAAGGCCTACACAGAACAGCCTCAGCGAAAGCGACACCTCTGGGCACCCGTGGCGCCGCCCAGTTGTCTGCTCATGATTCCTCGCCGTTGCCGCCGGTACGACGTCGTGTCAGGTGGTGACGCCCGGCATCGGTGGCCGGCGCAAGATGTCCAGGAGAAGGAACATGCGCTCAACCAGCGCCCGGACAGTACCGGTCACCGAGCTACGTCGAGGCGACCGGATCGAAGCCCGAAACAGCTACCAGCAGCGATACGTAGGAGTCGTCGACATCGTCGCCCGAGAATTGGGCGTGGTGTGGATCCGCGAAGCCCACCTGGGCGAGAGGAAGCTGCTCGATCCCAGCGAGCACCAGTTGTACCGCTGCCCCGCCTGACCCAGGTCCGCCCCATCACTGCAGCATCCTGCAATGCTCCCCGATCCCGACGGTGCACCAGTGTCCCTCGCAAGCAACCAAGGCGAGCGGTGCCCCCACTGGAGTCGACCAGGAGCCCAGTGAGTGCACGGCTTTACATATGGTCCGGCTACCGGACAGTCAGGTAATCGTTGTAGCAGCTCAGGCGGTCTCTTCGCCCTGGTCGTCGACCTCATCGATCCACGGCGGCGGCTCGTCGCGGCCCTGCTCCTCGTCCTTCTCGGCGTCTTCCGGAGCCTTCTGCACGATGCCCTGCGCGTGGTGCGTGGGCGCGTAGATCGCATAAAGACGCAGCGGCTCGTCCCCGGTATTCTCCACGTCGTGCCACGTGCCGGCGGGCACTTGGATGCTCCAGCCGTCCTCGACGTCCTGCTGGAACGAGAGATTGTCTTTCGAGGGCCCCATCTTCGCGCGGCCCTTGCCGGCGTCGATGCGCAGGAACTGGTCGGTGCCATGATGCACCTCGAGACCAATCGCTCCGCCGGGCTCGATCGACATGAGCGTCACCTGCAGGTGCTTGCCCGTCCAGGCGACGCGGCGGTAGTCAGCGTTCTCCGTCGTAGCGCTTTCGATATCGAACGCGTTCGGTTTCGGCCCGTTGTCGGTGATGTCCATGACCGCATTCTGTACCTCTCCCGTGAGGATCGCCAGGGTGGAGAACCGTCCGACGCCGATCCACTTGTCCCCGCGGCGCCCGGTGGGGGGGGGGGGGGGGTGAACAAACAGTGTTGGTGATCTTCTCGGCGCCGGTCCGAGGCGCCCGGACTTACATCAGCTTGCCGATGACCACTCGGTCGCGTGCCCAAGGTCGGTGACAAGCCCACGACCGTCCGGTGAGTCCATAGCACCAGCGAAGAGCTACCTGGACCCAGAGGTTCGTATGCCCAGTCCCTGCCCGGTTTCGGTGCGGATGGGCGCACAGGAGCCCCATGCGTCCGTCAACTCATCGCCCGCGGTGTTCCGTTGGGTATACCCAGCACCACAGGTTGCCCCGGTCTGCTCTGGCCAGAGACAAGAGGGCACCGGACAACTCCTGGATGCCCCACGGACGGCGTGTGTCCCGGACGGCACCACGCCTTCGCTTTACATATGGCCGGTTAGAGGTCGTCAAGCCACGAAGATCCTCTCCGGCACCAGTGGCCAGAGGTCAGGACGGTCATCGCGATTGACCCGCGGCCGCCTCGGGCGGCTGATCGATTCGCTGAAGGCGCCAGGTGATCCGTTCGCCCGCCGTTCATATGCTGCCCGCAGGATAGGAAGCATCCACGCAAGCCCACCGGATTGGGGGCGAGCCACCCCGGCCCGGGTCCGGGTGGTGCGCGTCCGGTGGCCTGGACAGAGGGAGCCCACCATGATTGATCACACCGATACTGTCGCCGCGACGGAGGCACTCATTCCGGGGGCCGCGGATTCGCGCCGTTTGGGACCGACAGAAGCGTTTCCTGCCTCCCTGGACGGTTTAGCGGTGGTGGAGCTGCAGATCCTGCACAGCCGGCTGGGCCTGCAACTGGACCACGAGTACCTCACTGATCCCGCCGGTTCGCACCCGGTGAGCCTGGACCGTCACCGCGAGGTGCTCACCGCCCTAGGAGGCACCGGAATTGGCGCCCGCCCGTGGCGACGGACCACCCCGGTCACCACGGAGCTCAACGAGCACTGCTGAGCATGGCGGTCCGCCGCTCTGGCGCCCACCGCCGCGGGAGTGGTCGTGCCTACCCCGGAGGTCCGCACCCTCATTACCCCTCTGATGTGGGGTCGGGGACAGCGTCCCTGGGGTGGTGGTGAAAACGGTGGTGGTGCCTTTCCGTACCAGCCCTGTTAATCACCGGGGGAGCCGAGTTAGGGGTCAGTGGGTCCGGGGCAGATCCAGGTAGTGCTCCCCGGTGTGGCGTTCGGTGCGCAAGAGCCTCTCCAACGGTCCCTCGTAGGTGGTCAGGGCCCGGCACAGCAGGTCCGCCACGTCATGGGGGCCAACGGTGACCGGTTCTCCGAAGGGGCCGTCCGTCTCCATGTGGGGCACCACGAGACTGTCCGGATCGAAGTCGATGGCGTTGCCGTCGGGATCCAGCAGTTCGCCGAGGAAGTACTCGCTGGTGCGCTGATCGGCGTAGACGCTCAGGCGCACGGCCTCGGGGTGGTGGTGGTGCATGTGCTCGGCGATGAGCCGGAGCAGCTTTTTGGCGTAGGCGCGCTTGGCCTTAAGAAGTTTGATCTCCGCGGTGACCAGGACGGTTTGAGCGGTCATCACATTACCTCCCGGGCTGCCCTTGCCACTGGCCGGTGTGGGCGCGCTCAGTCTGACAGCACGCGGTGAGCACCGTGTGACCGGCAGATGCCCCTCCGATGGACACTTCCCCGGGCCATCTACCTTCCCACCACCAACCACGGTCGCATCGGGTCCTTTGACGAGTGTTCAGCATCCGGTCACGCCGGTGAGTGCCGCAGGTCACCGACACCGCCCATGCTGGGATGAACTGTTCCCTGCGATCAAGGACCACACCCCCATGACCACTATCCTGCGCACCCTGACCACCGGCACCACGGTCATCGCCCTATTGGCCGCACCTCAGGCCGCCACCGCCGCCCCCGATGCCGGGGCGGGCGCAGAACTCGGTGCCCCGCTGGCTCAGGCGCACGCCCACAACGACTACGAGCACGACCGGCCGCATCTGGATGCCCTGGAGCACGGCTTCACCTCGGTGGAGGCCGATGTGTGGTTGGTCGAGGGGGAGCTGCGGGTGGCTCACGACGCTTGGGAGCTGGCCGATGCCCCGACCCTGGAAGAGGCCTACCTGGAGCCGCTGGCGGAGCTGGTCTCGCCCAACGGCAAGCATCTCTATCCCGGCGACGACGGGGACTTCCAGCTGTTGATCGACATCAAGAGCGACGGCCCCGCCACGTGGGCGGCGATCGAGGAGGAGTTGGCAGAGCACCGGAAGTTCTTCACCGGCTACCACCAGGGGCAGGTCAAGGACCGGGCCGTGGACGCGGTGATCAGCGGCAACCGGCCCCTGGCGGACATGCAGGCCGCGAAGACCCGGTACTCCTTCTACGACGGGCGCTCCACTGACCTGGGCTCCGGGCTGGGCTCGGAGTTCATGCCGCTGGTGAGCGAGAACTGGACCAAGCTGTTCACCTGGCAGGGTGTGGGGCAGATGCCGGCCGCTGAGCGGGAGGCTCTGCACGACTACGTCGAGCAGGCCCATGCCGCCGGGTACCGGGTGCGGTTCTGGGCCACCAACGACATCGCCGGACAGGCCCGGGAGAACCTGTGGACCGAGCTGCAGGCGGCCGGGGTCGACCACATCAACACCGACGACCTTCCCGGCCTCCAGGAGTTCCTCACCCGTTGAGGGCACTGAGCACCAGGTCCTCGGCTCCATTCGGCCGTTGAGTGCATCGGCCCGGTCGGGTGCGCGGGGATGCCGCATACGCCGACACCGGGCGTTCACCTGCTGTTGGCCGGTCGGTCACAGCGGCTCCTTACGGTGTCGCAGGCCAGCAGGCCGCCCCCCTAAAGCCTGTCTGACTGGTACGGATGCACCCCTGGGCAGCCGTACCGGATGTTCCAGCCCGCCGACGGCGGGCCGGCTGGAGCATCCGGCTCCCCAGCTGGCCCGCCACACCAGGCCACAGGCGCTTCGACGGCGAGAACGCACTCATCCCGGGCGGGCAGTTCAAGACTAGGTTTCAGAGTCCTGCATCGGGCCTCAGCCGCACACCGAGGGCGAGGCCTGTCGATTCCGGTCCGCTGGACCAAGATCACGACCCGTCCACACTGTTGACCCTCGTCATGGAGGCAAGGGTGCGCTGAGGATCACTGGCCCAATCTGCCGCGCGGTGTGGCAGCGGCCCCTACTGTGGAGGTGGACAACGATGTCGATCTTCTCCCACCGGCACCACGGTCCATCTGGGCTCGGGTGCGCTTGACCACCAGAAGGATCCACTCATGACCACTCCCCCTTCCAGCACTGTCCCTGATTACTCTGCTCCGCCGCTGCCCACCCCCGAAGCGGGTCCGACCGGTGCAGCCCTGCAACGTGGCGCTCCTCAGTTGTCTCGCTACCGGATGCGAACCAACCGCCCGGGGCTGCATCTGCGCACTGGGGAGATCCTCCTAGGAATCCCATACGAACCGACCTCGCTGAACATGGTGGTGGTCGTGCGCTGCGAAGCTGACGGGCACAGCCCCGGTGCCCTACTGTCCATCGCTGAGCTCGAGTACCTCGGCCCCGCCGGTGAGGCTTTGGGTCCCTTTTCCTGGGGCAGGCCCGGCGTCCGGGCCTGACCATCCGCTGAGACCAGTCCTCAAAAGCCTGGCCGGAGCTCCTGACAGCCAGGACCGGTCGGGTTGCTGTGTGCGTGGGACTGCTGGCATGAACCGTCTGAGCGCTGAGCGGGGCTCCCGCCGGGGGTACGACGTGGGCGGGTCTCAGTCGCCGACGGCGTCCCGGCCGCGGGCCACGATCAACGGGTCCGGACCGTGGACCACGGTGGGGTCCTTGTCCTGGTAGTCGAACTGGTTCAGGAAATACCGCATCGCGTTGAGCCGGGCGCGCTTCTTGTCGTTGGACTTCACCGTGATCCAGGGGGCGTGGTCGGTGTCGGTGGCCAGGAACATCTCCTCCTTGGCCTGGGTGTAGTCCTCCCACCGGTCCAGGGACGCCAGATCGTTGGGGGAGAGCTTCCACCGGCGCACGGGGTCGATCTGACGGATCGCGAACCGGGTGCGCTGCTCCTGGCGGGTGACGGAGAACCAGAACTTGGTGAGGTGGATCCCGGAGTCCACCAGCATCTTCTCGAAGACCGGGGCCTGGGCCATGAACCGGTGGTACTCCTCATCGGTGCAGAAACCCATCACGCGTTCGACCACCGCCCGGTTGTACTAGGAGCGGTCGAACATCACGATCTCCCCGTTCGTGGGCAGGTGGGCGATGTAGCGCTGGAGGTACCACTGCCCGGCCTCCCGGTCCGAGGGCTTCGTCAGGGCCACCACCCGGGCCGCGCGCGGGTTGAGGTGCTCGGTGAACCGCTTGATCGTGCCGCCCTTGCCGGCCGCGTCGCGACCCTCGAACACGATGACGTGCTGGAGGTCGTGGTCCTGGCCCCAGTACTGGAACTTCAGCAGCTCCACCTGCAACTGGTACTTCTCCAACTCGTAGGCCTCACGGCCCAACAGCTCGTCGTAGGGGTAGTCCTCCCGCCAGGTCTCCACCGCCGAGCCCCCGGGGTCGATGAGGTCGGGATCGTTGGAGTGCCCATCGCGGACCGTGTAGCCCTGCTCGGTGAGCTGGTCGATGAACTCCCGCAGGTTCTCCCGCCCCGACCACTGGTCCTCGGGCACCCACAGCCTTCTGGCTTCTGACATTTTTGCTCCTTCTCGCGCTGGGGAACTTTCGCGGCAGTGTAGACAGGGCAAGTGGACGGTAGATAAACACCGGAGGAGGCGCCCGGCGGCAAAGCACCGTAGTGCCGTGCTACGGCCTCCCATGGTTTTCACCGCTGGCGCCGCAGGAGTTGCACCGGGAAGGCACGGCATCCAGAACTTCGCTGGGTGGCTGGCCTCGTTGGGTCACCAAGTTTTGAGGCCGTGGGCCATGGGTAGGCTCAGGGATATGATGGATCGGGCGGATCCTGCTGGTGCTCAAGGCCCGACCACGACCCACCCGGGATTCGAGGCCGCCCGCCGGGCGTATCTGGGGGGCCCGGCACGAGCTGACGATCGCTGCCCTTGGAGGAGTTGATCCTGCGGGTGCGCACCCGCCATCCGTGCGCGGTGTCCTTGCTGTTGATCTGCGATGACGTCGAGGACGGGCTGTATCTGGCCGAGGTCACCGACCGTGCGGGCCGACGACTGGGTACCGCGGGCCCGTTACTGGGTGACCGTACCTGCCACCAGGTCGTGGGCAATCTCTACGGGCCTGACCTGGCCGTGCTGGCCGGTGTTCGCCACGACCCCGTGGCCCTGACCTTCCAGGTGAGCCTCACCGACCGTGACCGCTGAGACGCCGCGGTGGTCAGGTGAGGCCCTGGCGCAGCTGGGCCATGAGCTCGGCCACGACCTCGTGGCCGGTGGTGACCCCGGTGCGCACCGCGGCCAGCTCCGCCCCGTGCAGCACCCCTACCGCGTAGCGGTCCTCGCCGGTACCCCGGTAGGCGTCGGCGGTGCGGGCCAGCCAGTCTTCCACGACTCCGGCATCCATGACCTCGCCCAGCGCCTCCTGGTGGGCCTTGGCATCAGCGGCCGCGTGCCGGACCGTCTTGCCGGGGGTGAATCCGGAGCGTTTGAGCACCGCGGTCACGTAGCGGACCCGTTTGACGTCCTTGCGCACCTCGTGCAGGTGCTCCAACCGGTGGACCAGATCTGCCTCCGCACCAGAGTCTTCAGCCGCCAGCCCGTGGTCCCCGAGGCGTTGGACCTTGCGCAGAGCTCGGCGCACCAGCTTGTTCGCGACCTTCCGCGCTGTGAGCTGCTCGGCCTCCTGCGTCAGGGGCGGGTGGGCGGCGAAGGTCTGCACGTCGGCCAGCAGCAGCAGGTGCTCCTGCTTGCCCAGGTGGCCTCGGACGGTAGCCGCGGCCGCCTTCGCCTGCTGTTCGGCGGTGCGCTGGAGCACCTGCGCGGCGGCCGGGTCCACCCGCCCGTCGAGGGCGGCCACCCGGGCGGGCAGCAACTCGGCGGTGACTTCGGCGTCCCGGGCTCCGGATAGCGCCCGGGCCAATTCCCGCAGGCGTACATCGAGCTCGGCGGCGGTGTCACCGTCGAAGAACGGGGCGGCGGCCTTGAGCAGGCTGCGCAGCGACCGAGAGGTCACCCGCATCTGGTGCACCGCATCGGGGACATCGAGCCGGACCTTGAGATCCCACAGCACCAGTTGCCCGGCCAGTTGCCCCAGCACCGTGCCCAGCAGTACCGCCCCGGTGACGTTCTTCCCCGCCTTTTCGTCCTCCTTCCCGGAGGTCGTCCCCGTTTCCTGGCCGGCGGGCACGGACCCGTCGCCGTCCTGGGCGACGTCGTCGGCGCCCAGGGCGCGGGCGATCTTCGCGGTCGAGGCCGAGGGTCGGCCCCCGGCGGCGAACAGGGCGTGCTCGATGGCGGTAAAAATTTGCTCCTGCTGCTCGGGCGCCACGGTCGCCTCGGTGAGCTCCACCTCCCACTCCGACCACGACCGGGCCGTGCCGTTGTGATGATCCACGGCTTCGACCTCATCGATGGCGACCTCCGCGACCGAGGCCCCGGAAACCGCTGCGATGGTCAGCACCTGCCGGACCGTGGCCAGGGTCGCGAGCGGGTGCAATTCCTGCCCGCCGGTGAGTCCTTCCAGCAGGTGGCGTACCGCTGCGGGCATCCGCGTCGGCGCCGTTGCCAGCAGGGGGACCTGCGCCTCGTAGCGCCCGCCGGGCTCGTACAACCTCACGTGCCACCCGTCATCGGCCCCGTCCGCCCACCGGCGCAGCGCCACCTGGTGCCGGGCCAGGGTCTGGTCGGCGGTGTCGTAGTAGACGGCCTGCATTCGGTGCTCCACCGCCGTGTCGGTGACGGTGTATCCCTCCAGCACACCCCAGTCGACCCGGTGCTTGGCCCCGTCCGGGAGATCGTACTTGCGCTCGAGTTCACGCTGGGCGACAGCGTCCATGGCATCTTCCTCGATCCGGCTCATCCGCAGGGCGGTGTTCTTCGTCAGAATGGGGCGATGATACGCCCTCAAAGTGACGTACCTCATAGGTCGGAAAGCCTGGTGCAAGGACCCGGAACCGGTGCCGGTGCACGTCACGGCTGGGACACGATCCCTGGTGGCGCCCCGGTAGGAGGGCGAGGCGCTGGCTACGCTTGGAGCGCATGCGTTTTCACGAAGGGGGAGCCATGCCGCCGACCATGCTGTTGACGCTGGCAGGAGTGGCCGCGGTGACCGCGGCGGTGGCCTGGTGGCTGATCCGCCGGGTGCGCCAATGGCGCACGGCGGTGCGCTTGCGCCGGATCCAGAGCTACCACGCCGGCCTGCGGGCCGAGCTGGAGCTGAGCTACGAGCGGATCTATACCCGGTGCGCGGCCCGGCCTGCCTGGAGTCAGCAGAAAATGGCGGACATGGAATGGGCCTTCGCCCAGATCGACGCCGTCCTGGAGAAGCGGCGCCGGCAGGAGTTGGCCGAGGTCGGCCGGCACGTGCCCCCGGTGGCCCCACCCGTCGTGCCGGCCGTACTCGGGGTCGCCGGGGCCGCGACCTTAGTGGCTGCGGCCGTCGTCGAACCCTGAGCCCCTGCCCACGGCGGCCGCCCCAGCGAAAACGAGCAATCCCATCCGTCGGCGGTGGAAGGACTACCCCGGGGGGTGCGCTCGAGGGTGGGTGCGGATCTGTTCGTACAGGCTGCGGGAGCGGCTCTCGAGTTCTTCCACCACGGCGCGCACCGCCGCCGGGTCCGCCGCCGCCACGTCTGCGGCCTCCCAGTTCTGGTGGGCGGCTCCGGCCGGCAGGGGAGCCCGTTGAGGGTGCCGAAGGTGATGCCCCAGTCCGCCCCGGCCAGAACATCAGCGGTGACCGGTTTGGGGTAGAGCTCCTCGGTGTTGATGCCGCGCTCGGCCAGTGCAGCGACGACCAGCGCTTCCAGGGCCGCCCCAGGCAGCAGGCCCGCCGAGCGGACAGTGAGTGCCTGCCCGGCCTGGTGGGCCAGCAGGGCTGCGGCGATCTGAGCCCGGCCGGTGTCGTGGTCCCCGACGAACAGCGCGTGCGGGACCGCCCCGTCCTGCCGGGACCTGCCGGTGCCGGGCCAGGCGTGGGCCAGGGCAGCCAGCCGGTCGGCGGCGAAGTGCCCGGCCAGGCTGGCCAGGTGCGTGCGCACCCGGGCGGTGTGCCACAACGTGGTGTAGGACTCCAAGACCATCCGTTCCACCAGGTCGGGGGAGAACACCCCGGCGTAGCGTTCGCTCAGGTGCTCGGCGGTGCGGGCCAGGGCGTGGGCCTCCAAAGACCGTGCCGACTCCGTCGGCTCAGTGGGGTCCCTGGGTGCGGGGGGGGGGGGGGGCGGTGGGCTCGCTCACGCATGCTCCTGGGCGGGTCCGGATCCAGCACCGTCGGCGGTGCCGGCGGTGATCTCCAGCCACAGGGCCTGCAAACGGATCTGAAGCTCCACTACGGCCCCCGGGTTCCTCTCGGGGTCCAAAGTGCTGTCCACCGGCCAGTGCTGGTAATTGGTGCCCGCCCCCACCGGTCCCACGTCCTGGGCGCCCAAGATGATGACCCAGTCGGCGGCGGACAGCAGCGCGGCGCTGAGCGGCTGCCGAACCACCGCGGCCGGATCCACCCCGTGCTGGGCCAGCACCTGCACCGCGTACGGATCCAGGGCCGCCCCCGGGGCGATCCCGGCCGAGCAGGTCACCACCGCCTCTCCGGCGTGGGCGGCGAGCAGGGTCGCGGCCACGCAGGCAGGACCGGTGTCGTGGTCGTCCACGAACAGCACCTGGTGCACCCGCTTATGACCGCTGTCCTGGTCTTGGACCAGGGCCCGCAACCGGTCGGCGGCCTCATGTAAGGCCATGGGCATGAGATAGGACTTGATTCTCGCTGCGCGAGCCAGGTCAGTGTGACAGTCGATGAGACACCGCTGCACCAGTTCGGGAAAGAACACCCCGGCGTAGCGCTCCACCAGGTGCTCCGCGGCCCGGTGCAACACCCGTGGATCCCGCAGATCGATCTCCTGCTCCGTCATGACATCCCCCTGTGATGGCCGCCCACCAGCTGCTCACTCTTACGGCAGCCGCGGCTCCTCAACGTGGAGCCGCGGGTACGGCATGGTCGTGGTGTGCCAGCACCTTGTGGCGATTCGCCGTAATCCGGTTCCCCGGGACGGCCGTACCATTCATGACGGGCTCAGGTCTCGTGCGCCCGGTGCCCCCGCCCTGGCACTGGCCTCGTGCCGGCACGGACACAGTCTGCGACGCCCCAATGACCTCTACATGACCATCAGATGGACCCCAGGTGTCTTGTGTCACATTGGCGTGCGGCGGGGGGCATCATTATGGCTGCGCCTGTGTCTCTTGCGCATCGTGATCGGCGTCCTTGCTCTACCCCCCCCCTGGGGCCTCTCGGACAGTGTGGGTAAGAACACCCGTCCTGGATACGGTGATGGGCCCTTTCGGGAGCCTGGCCCGGCGGGCGGCATCTACAATTTTCTGTGTGTCTTTCGACTTGCAGCTGACAGTGCTCAGCAATCTGATGCTGATGACCGCCGTCGCCTGGCCGCTGTTCTCCACCCACCGGCGCCGTCAGCGCTTCGCCCGGGACGGGCAGACCATGGCCCGGACCGTCCCGTTCACCGGGCCCGCGGTGCTGATTGCCACCGGGCTGGGGCTATTGGTGGCCGCAGGGCTGATCTGAGCCCACCGACCCTCGGAGGCCAGGGGTGGAACGGACGCACTCGTCAGCTCTGATGGTCTCCGCGTTGATCGTGGACCCGATCACGCCTCAACAGCTCGCCTGTACAAGGCAGGAACGGATGGGAGCGGGGATCCAGCAGTGCGTTGGCCGTGTGCATCAACCGGTCGCGTTCCACCGCGGGCAGGTGGAAGATCTCATACAGGTACGCCTCGAGCTCCATCTCCCCGACGATCCCACCGAGGCTGAGGTAGTGCATCCACAACCGGTGGACGGTGATGCCGCTGCGCCCCAGTGCGTGGTGCAGCAGGCGGGCTTGGGAACGGCCCAGGGTGGTGTCGTCCATCGTGGGTGCCTCCGGGCAAGGAATGATCAACGGGCGGGTGCCCGGCGGATCCGACAGGTGCCCGGCCGTTCCGTCGGTGGCGCGAGCCGCAACGGAGGCCCGCCGCTGATCCTGGTACAGCCCCCAACCCACCACGGCGCCGGGGACCGCGACCAACAGCATCACCGCCGCGGTGTCGGTGACCACCGCCAGGACCGCCACCCCGGCCGGGGTGGCGAAGACGAACAGGCGGACTCCGGTCTTCAGCGCCGGAGCCATCTCAGGATCCCGGAGCCCGGCCGGAAGTGATGGGCCAGGCCGCAGCAGAGGAGGTGATCTCCACCCACAGGGCCTGCACGCGGGCGTCGAGGTCGGCCACCAAAGCCCGGCCATGGGCCTCATCCAGGCCTACCTCCACCGGCCAGTCCTGGGCGGTGAGGCCCGGTGGGAGAGGGAGGGCCTCACCGACACCGAGGCGGATGACCCAGTCGGCGGCTCGCAGCACCTCCTCAGCCACCGGCTTCGGGGCCAGCCCGGCCGGCTCGGTCCCGTGCTGGGCCAGCACCTCCACCGCGAAGGGATCCACGGCGGTTCCCGGGTCGATCCCGGCCGAACAAGTCACCACCGCGGTCCCGGCGTGGTGGGCCAGCAGCCCGGCGGCGATCGCAGCCAGGCCGGTGTCGTGAGCGTCGATGAACAACACCTGGCGTACCGGTGCCGAGGCCGCCCCCTTGGCCCGGGCCAGGGCGGCCAACCGGTTCCCGGCGGCGTGGACGGCGATGGGACCCAGGTGAGTGTGGACCCGGGCGGTGGATGCTAGGCCGGCGTGGGCCCGGGCCACGCAGCGGTGCACCAGTTCGGGGAAGAACACCCCGGCCCAGCGGTCGGTGAGGTGCTCGGTGGCCCTGTGCAGGAGCGTCGGGACGGTCAGCTCGGTGGTCAGCGCTCTCATGCCAGCTCCTGGTGCTCAGCCACGGTGCGCGCGTGACGGTCGGAGCGCAACTCGAAGTCATCGGTGCTGAGCATCTTCCGGTACCCGGTACTCCTCTCGCGGATCCACACCACTCCCAGGCGCGGGACGGTGGCATCGACAACCCCGCGGTGGTGCACCTGCCCGTCTCGGCGGGCATCCAGCCGGTCCCCGGGACGGAGCCGAGCCAGGTCCTCATCGGGCACGTTCATGTCAGCCATGGCGGATCCCCTTCCCCCGTGCCATCGAGACGTCGACGACATGCCCAGTCTGCTCCGGGCAGATGAAATCCAGCCCACCAGCGCATGGACGGATCGTGACGACCAGATCGGCACGATTACTTCTGCATTCATGGTCGGGGCCGTGCAGCCATTGGAATCCCTCACCCCAGTCATCACCGGTGGTCCCCGGGCCCCTCGCTGCTATCCGCCCTCCACCAACCTCGCCCCACCATGCCTGGGCTCCTGACCCATGCTGGTGAGAGTGCCGCGGCTGATCGGCGAAATCGAGCTGTGCACCGGGGTGGTGGTAGGCATCGGGACGATCATGCTCACCGCCAAGAACGCCGGCACGATTATTGGGCCCCTGATGCTGAGCACGACTGACACCCCCGATCTCTCCGATGACGACCGATCATCAATGATGGCCAACCGAATGGTCACTGATTGATCCGGGGGCAACCAAACTAGGACGCGTCCGTCCCCCACCGCTTCACAGATGGCCAGTCAGCGGCTGGTAACTCACGGAAGTTCCTGCATCAGTCCTGTTGGCTTTTTGCCCCGGTCGGCTCGTTGGCTGGCGCAGCGCTCTCCGCAGAGTGGGACCCGTTCCTCCTGCGGGTCCCGGGGCGGGCAGGCGGACGAGGGCTTGGCCGTGGCAGGACCTCCTCCGCCACCATGATCCGCACCGGACCACCAATGGCCCACGATTCCTTCAGGGAACGGAGCATGGGAAATCGCCGACGGGTGGGTGTGACCTGCTGGTGTCCCGTCGGCGCGACCGCCCTACCGGGCACTCACCGGCCGGTCGACGGGACGTCGCCGGCCGTTCAACCCCAAGTCAGACGCGGGGCTGAGGATCGACGCATGGCCAACTTCTCCCGCCGAGGACTGCTCCAGGGCTCCCTCGCGGCTTCCGCCCTGACCGTCGCCGGCACGACCGCGGCCTCTGCCGCCGGCCCCGTGATACCGACCCGACCGCCGTCCCCGGCCCTGGTGCGCCGACGCCTGCACCTGCCCAGCGGCATCGCCACCGGTGACGTGACTTCTACTTCGGGGATCCTGTGGTCCCGCACGGATGGCACGGGCCGCATGGTGGCGCGCCTGCGCGCCGTGGACGCCGAGGGCGCGCCCCTCCGCGGCCGCGGCGGCTTCGAGCGGACCCTGACCTCCGGGTGGGTGAGCGAGGCGACCGACCACACCGTCAAGATCGGGGCCACGGATCTGCCCTCGGGCACGCGCTTCGCCCTGGAGGTGCGCTTCGAGGACGAGGAGGGCGTGTTCTCCGACGTCCACCACGGCACCTTCCGGACCGCGCCGGGCGGCCAGAGGAAGGGCCGTTCTGGCGGGCATGGGCATGGGCATGGCGCCGGCAGCCGCAGCCAATCCTTCGTATGGACGGGCGACACAGCCGGACAGGGCTGGGGCATCAACCCCGACCTCGGCGGGATGTACACCTACCGGGCGATGCACGACCTGGACCCGGACTTCTTCATCCACTCCGGGGACACGATCTACGCCGACGGCCCGATCCAGGCGGAAGTCACCGAAGCCGACGGCCGCATCTGGCGCAACCTGGTCACGGAAGGCGTCACCAAGGTCGCCGAGACCCAGGAGGAGTACCGCGCCCGCCACCGGTACAACCTCATGGACGACAACGTGCGGGCGATGTACGCCGACGTGCCGGTGGTGGCCCAGTGGGACGACCACGAGACCACCAACAACTGGTGGGCCGGGGAGATCCTCGACGACGATCGCTACACCGTGCGCGACGTCAACACCCTGGCCGCCCGCGGGCGTCGAGCCTGGCAGGAGTACCAACCGACCGGCGAGGCCCGTGCCCTGCGCCCGGGCACCACGGGCTTCGAGGACCAGCGGATCTACCGCCGGATCCAGCGGGGCCCGCAGCTGGAGGTCTTCTGCCTCGACATGCGCACGTTCAAGGGCAAGAACACCACCGGTCTGGAGCCCCAGGCCACGCCCCTGCTCGGCGAGGAGCAGTTGCAGTGGCTCATCGACGGCGTGAAGTCCTCGCGCGCCACCTGGAAGGTGATCGCCGCGGACCTCCCCCTGGGGGTGATCGTCCCGGACGGAAAGGCCCAAGAGTCCATCAGCAACGCCGACGACGGGGCCCCGCTGGGCCGAGAACTCGAGCTGGCCCGGGTGCTCAAGGCCTTCAAGGACGCCGGCGTGCGCAACGTCGTGTGGGTGACCGCGGACGTCCACTACTGCGCGGCGCACCACTACTCGCCCGAGCGAGCGGCGTTCACCGATTTCGAAGAGTTCTGGGAGTTCGTGGCCGGCCCGATCAACGCAGGCACCTTCGGCCCGAACGCGCTGGACGGCACCTTCGGCCCGGAACAGGTCTTCGCCAAGGCCGGTCCCACCGGCGGCTCCCCGCGCGACGGCCGCTTCCAGTTCTTCGGCCACGTGCAACTGGACGAGGACGACGTCCTGACCGTGAGCCTGCGCGACGGTCACGGCGACACGATCTACAGCAAGGAAATGGTCCCGCAACGCTGAGCCCCACCCCCGGTAAGCCCCCGACCGCCGCGGCCCGGGCTGTTGTGCGGCTGCTGCACACCGCGACACTGGTGCCCCCGACCCTCCCGGATCCCGTGCGGTATGCCAGGGTGACCGGAGAACTGGTGAGCCCACCGAGGGGGAGCGACATGGTCAACCGGCGGCTCTACGCGCTCATCCTCCTCGCCCTGGTTCTCGCCGTGGGCCATCACCTCGATCACATCATCCGCGGCAACCATGTCGGCTGGCCGCTGACAGCGGAGGTCAACGCCTTTACCTTCAGCCTGATCACCTACCCGCTGATCCTCACCAGGCTCGCCCTCTCCCGCGCAGGAGTCATCGGTCCCGGGACCTGGGTCTTCCTCTCCGGCGGCGGGGCAATCTTCCTGACCGTCATCCACTTCGGACCCTGGGCCCTCGAACCACCAGACGACATCATCGACCTCTACGACCCGCCGCTGATCGGCTGGCTCGCCTTCGGATGGCTACTGGCACTCATCGCAGTCCTGATCGCCACAACGATCTATGAGGCGCGGCGCTGGCTCCAGCACCGTTCTCTCGAGCACGACTGACAACCACCCCATCGCGCCGTAGTTATTGCCGTAGGGGTTGGTGTGCGCCGGGCCAGCGCCACAGCAACACCCGCCTGCCGTACGAGCCAGCAGAAGCTGCCCCTGGGCGAACAACCCGGACCGGAACCGCCTCGCGTGCACGACGGGGCGTCCCGCCAGCGGAAGTGTGGACAGTATGAAAGTCGATCTTCTTCTTACTGGTCGGTACGGTGGGGGTGTCACGCACGGTGCTCAGTCGGGGGCTGACCCGCTCTAGACCGGTCGAATGACCGCCGTCCTGGCGGCAGAAGATTGGGGGCCTGGGGCTCCGTCGTCGGGGGGCGATTCTTCTGCCGCCAGAGCGGCGGCCCCACACAGCACCCATGACCATCCCTCTGAATCTGTGGCAGCACGAGGACCACCCTCAGGTGGTTGTCCCGGTTGAGGAGGCCCGCATGAACGATGTCCACCTTGCCGGGGCGCACGCCGGCTGGGCGAGTCCCGTAATGGATCCGCTGTCCCGGGCGGCGGCCTTCGCGGCGTTGCGCCCGGACCTGGACGCCCTGATCCACCAGTCGAGCGCCGACTCCCGGCTGAGCCCGCAGGCCCGTCGAGTGCTGCGCGCGGTGGCCCGCACCAGTCCCGAGCACACCCTGGCCCTGGCCGACCTCGCCGCTCGCGCCAGCACTGCCAAGGACCGGGTTCGCCTCGCGTTGACCGAGCTGGAGACCTGCGGCTATCTCGCTCACTTGGCACACATCGCCCCGCACCTAAGCGCAGCACTGCCCCCACCAACCCCCTGTACCCCTGCAGCGACCGCCACGGTCGAACCCGTCGAGGCAGACACCGCCTGAACCTCTTCGCCCATATTCCGCTCTCCGTGTGACGAACTCGCGCCGGATCCGGTGGCGCCTGATGCAGGGAGGGTTCGGTATGGGCTCATCATTCGTTGATGCCCACGACCGTGGTGTCGGCGGGTACATCGTGGGTGACCACAGCACCCGCGCCGATTCTCGCCCTGGGCCCGAGGGTGACGGGGTCGACGACCTTGGCCCCGGAACCGATGAGAACCCCGTCCCCGACGAGGGCGTGGCGCCGTCCCGGGGAACCGTCGCCAACGAAGCTGGCCCCCTGATAGATGGTCACGTTGTCGCCGATCACGCTGGTCCCCCCCCGATGACGACCTCGCTGCCGTGGTCGATGAACAGCCGATGCCCGATCACTGCACCCGGGTGAATGGTGATACCGGTGACCTTCGCCGAAGCGGTGGCGATGGCCTGGGCGCCCGGTTTACCCCACCGGGTGGACCCCAGGCGGTGGGCGATCCGGTGGGGGGCCACCGCGTGTAGGCCCGGGTAGCTGAGCAGGGTGGCCGCGGTGCCCTGCCCAGCGGGGTCGGCAGCGGCGATCGCACGGGCATCTGCCAGGACACCGGGACGGGTGGAGGCGGCCATGGCCACACCTCAGAAGACATCCGGCCGGGGCGGCTCACCTCCCGCTTTACATATGGCGAGATGGCGGTCATCAAGCCAGCTCAAGCTGTCACCCATTCGTGCGGCAGTCCCGTTGTCGGTTCTCACGGTCGTCTGCACAAATACTCAAGGACGTCTGCACGGGCACAGACACGAGTAGCTCCCCGTGCCACCCTTCCACTAGTGTGAAGGTTGACATGGGCTTGGCTACGACCCAAGGGGTGGGCATCTTGCGTATAGGCGAACTGGAACAGAGATCTGGAGTGCCGGCTCGGATGCTCCGGTACTACGAGGAGCAAGGGCTGGTGACACCGCGTCGCCTGGACAACGGTTACCGGGAGTATGACGAATACCTCGTGGACCGCGTGGCCAAGATCCGCGGGCTCATCGACTCGGGTATCCCGACCAGGATCATCGGCAATATCCTGCCGTGCCTGAATCAGCCGCAGACCGTCGTCGTCGATGACGCGGACCCGGAGCTCCTGGAGATCCTGCTGCAGGAGCGGGATCGGATGACCCACAAGATCGACGTCCTCTCCCAGAACCGGGACGCCATCACCCGCTACATCCGCGCCCTGGAGGCCGCCGTCGGCAGCAAGAGCAGCATCGTCACCAAACGGCAGCCGGCGTAGCAGCAGGCTCGTGATTTGACCTTGTCACTAGTGAGAAGGTTGCACGATGGGTAGGTGACTTCCTCCTCTTCAAAGATGATCCTCGGTCTGCAGCTCGGTAACGGGTACGGCGCCCATGGATCGGCCTGGCGCGCCGCGGGCGTGGATCCAGCCAATTACACCGACTTCGACGCTCAGGTGCGGTACGCCCAGGCCGCCGAACGGGGCAAGTTCGCGTTCCTGTTCCTGCCCGACTTCCTGGCCTACAAAGCAGACGGCGTGCAGGAGGCGCCCATGCTCACCCTGGAACCCATGCTGACCCTGGCGGCCATAGCCCGCGCCACCGAGCGCATCGGCCTCGTGGCCACCGGCTCCACGACCTTCAACGAGCCCTACAACCTCGCTCGCCAGTTCAAGGCCCTGGACGTGATGAGTCACGGCCGAGCCGGATGGAACGCCGTCACGACCAGCGACACCGGCTCAGCCGCGAATTTCGGGCAGGAGATCGCGCCCCGGCCGCAGCGCTACCAGCGGGCCCACGAGACCATCCAGATCACCCAGGCCCTCTGGGGCAGCTGGCAGCAGGACGCCTGGATCAAGGACACGACGAACGCTCGGTTCATCGATCCGGAGAAGATCGAGGCCATCAACCTGCAGGGCAAATATGTCGCCTCCCGCGGGCCCCTGCCCATTCCACCGTCGGAGCAGGGCCAACCTGTGGTCTTCTCGGCCGGTGGAGGGGCGAACGGCCTCGAGATCGCCGGTCGGTACGCCAGCGCCGTCATCGGCGCCGTGTTCACCATCGAGGACGCGCGCGCCCAGCGTGAAGCCATCCGCGATGCAGCGCGCAAGGCCGGACGCAACCCTGACGAGGTGAAGTTCATCGCCGGGGTCATGCCGGCCATCGCTGCCACCAAGCGGGCGGCCCTTGACCGCCGCGTAGCCCTCGGTGACCAAGCCGCCCCGGCCCTCGTGCCCTATCTCGGCTCCATGCTGGGACTGACTCTCGATGCGAGCCAGCTCGACGAGCCACTCAGGCCCGCCCAGTTGGCGGGAGCCCGACCCAGTCCTTTCGATCCCCGCTCCCCGCGGGCACTGGACGTCGCCCGCGAAGGATGGACGCTCCGCGACATCCTCGCTCACGGGGTGATCGACTACCACCCCACCCCCGTGGGTCCGGCATCCGTCACTGCCGACCACATGCAGGAGTGGTTCGAAGCAGGCGCCTGCGACGGCTTCTGGGTGTCGATCGATGTCTACGAGGACGGGATCGACACCTTCGTCGACGAAGTCGTCCCCCTGCTCCAGGAGCGCGGCCTCTTCCATGACGACTACGAAGGCACCACCCTCCGCGACCACCTCGGCGCCCCAGCCCAGTACGGCCTGGACACCCGACTCGCGAACCCCACCGCATGACGACGACCGCCGGCACCCACAGCCACACCATTGACCAGAGTTTCTTCCGCAGCACCGTCGGCCATTACGCCTCAGGCATCACGATCATCACCGGCCACGATGACCAAGGCCCGATCGGGTTCACCTGCCAATCGTTCTACAGTGTCTCCGTCGACCCGCCGCTGGTGTCCTTCAGCGTCATGAAAACCTCCACCACCTACCCGAGGATCCACGACACCGGAACCTTCACGGTCAACATCCTCTCGCGCGACCAGGGAGCAGTATCGAACCAGTTCGCCCGACGAGGCACGGACAAATGGGCAGACATCCAGTGGAGTCGGACAGAACAGGGCAACCCGATCCTCGATCGAAGCCTGGCCTGGCTCGACTGCACTATCTGGGCAGAACACGACGCCGGCGACCACATCACCGTGCTCGGACGCGTTATCGAACTCGGAACATCCCCTGGCGACCATCCTGATCCCTGCTGTATTTCCAGGGCCGAGACCGATCCCTCCACTAGGGCGTGTTGCTAAAGGCCGATCTGTGGTGCGCGAGTGAGGCTGGAGGTGTGGCGCGTACTGAGATCTCCGACGAGGCCTGGGCTGTGATTGGTCCGCTGTTCCCGGTGCCGAAGGCGACGGGCCGGCTGCCAAAGGTACTCGCACGCGTCGAGGTCGAGACGAACCATCGCGGCAAGGTCGTGGGCATTTACGCAGGCACGGGTGTCGATGCTGCAAGACGGGCAGCTCAGGGGTTCACGCTCATCAACTCGACCCACGATCTCGAAGTCCTCGTTCAAGGCATGACAGCAGGACTCGCCGCAGTCCCCTCACGAGCTCCATTCCGAGCACAGAAAGCAGCAACGCATGAAGATCACCGAAATCGCCGTCTTCGACCACGTGCTCCCGGTGAAGAACTCAAGCTTCCGTATGCCCCTCGGGCAGATCACCGAGGTCCCCACGACGCTTGTGCGCATCACGGCTGATAACGGTCTCGTCGGCTGGGGCGAGACTTCGCCGATCTCGCCGATTTACCAGCCCCACCACGCGGCTGGTGACCGAGCCGCTCTTTCCGAACTCGCCCCCGGACTGCTCGGTGTGGATCCGACCCACATCGTCAGCTTGCACCGCCGCATGCACGGCCTCCTCGATGGACACCACCCCGCGAAGGCCGCGATCGACATTGCTGCGCACGACCTCACCGGCAAGCACTACGGGGTGCCGGTCTCCACGCTCCTCGGCGGCGCCCTCACCGACCGAGTGCCGTCCTACTACGCAACCAGCGCAGGCGAGACGGTCGATGACATGGTCGATAAGGTGGAGTCTGCAGTGGAAGAGGGCTACCCCCGGCTGCAGCTCAAGGTCGGTGGTCGGCCCATCGAAGAAGACATCGAAGTTATTCGGAAGGTGTGGGAACGAGTCGGCAACCGCGTGCGACTTGCCGTCGACGGAAACCGTGGGCTCACCACCCGAGACACTCTTCGACTCAGCCGCGAATGCCCAGATATTCCCTTCATCATCGAGCAGCCCTGCCGCACCATCGAAGAGATCGCCTCCATCCGATCGCAACTGCACCACGCCATCTATCTCGACGAGGCGACACGCGACGTGTCAACAGTGCTCGACGCCATCGGCCGCGGCATCTGCGATGGCTTCGCCATGAAGGTCACCCGCGTCGGCGGGCTCCACCAGATGGCGCTCATCAGAGACATCTGCGAGATCAGGTCCATGCCCCACACCAGCGATGACGAATGGGGTGGCGACATCATCGCAGCGGCCTGCGTGCACCTCGCGTCAACCGTGCAGCCTCGCCTCAACGAAGGCGCCTGGATCGCGCAACCATACCTCGATGGCAGCTACGACCCCGACGGGGGTGTGCGCATCGAGGGCGGACACATCGCCGTGCCTCAAGGGCCTGGACTTGGCGTGCATCCCGACGCAACCCTCTTCGGCGAGCCATCCGCAACCTTCGGTTAGGGCCTTTTCTCAAACCCATCGGAGGGTGGCGGCGAGGCAGATGGCGGCGTGGTAGTTGCGGGCTGTCTTGTCTGAACGCATTGCAATCCCGCGCCACTGCTTGAGCTTGTTGAAGCAGCGTTCCACGACGTTGCGTCCGCGGTAGCGGACGCGCTGTTCGTCACCGAAGTCGATCGGGCGGCCGGGTTTCTTACGGCGATGCGCGATCTGGTCGTTGCGCTCCGGGATGGTCGTGGCGATGTCCCGTTCGCGCAGCCAGGTTCTGTTCGCTTTCGACGGGTAGCCCTTGTCGGCCAGGACCCGGTCCGGCCGTGACCGGGGTCTGCCGCTGCGCCCTGGGACGCGGATTTGAGAAAGCGTGTCGATCAGCATGCTCGTGTCGGCCGCCTGTCCCGGGGTCAGCACGAACGCGAGAACGCGGCCCTTGCCGTCGCAGACCAGATGATTCTTCGTCGTCAGCCCGCCACAGGAGCGGCCCATCGCGTGATCAGGCGGTTCCGTCCCGAACATCTTGTAGTTCGACCGAGCCCCCTGTTTCCCGCGGGAGGGTCGCGCCGTGTTGGTGCACGCGCACGATCGTGGAGTCGATCGATGCCACCCAGTCCAGCTCACCGCGCTGATGCGTAAGGGACTGCGCCTTTTCCAGCACGCGCGCCCAGACGCCCTGCTCGGCCCATCGGTTGAAGTTCTTATAGATGGTATTCCAGTTCCCGAACCGTTCCGGCACTTCGCGCCAGGGAGCGCCGGTCCGGTAACGCCACGCGGTCGCCTCGACCACCGCGCGACGCTCTACTGGCGGCCGGCCCGTCGCCATCGGCACCGGGAACAGCGGACCGATCACAGCCCAGGCCTCGTCGGAGATCTCAGTACGCGCCACACCTCCAGCCTCACTCGCACGCCACAGAACGGCCTTTAGCAACACGCCCTAGCGACCCTCCGCTGTGCGCGCACTCAGGACCCCGGACTCCGGCCGTGATTCCCTTCCCGATTTGACCTTCACACTAGTGGCAAGGTTGAGAATGGAGGGACCAGGAACTCACGAGGAGAAGCATGAAAATCGGAATCATCGGCGCGGGCTCGATCGGCTCGACCATCGCTCGGCGGCTCAGCCGGCAGGGACATGACGTCGCGATCGCCAACTCCCGCGGCCCGGAGACGATCGCCGCCGCAGCCTTGAGCACCGGTGCACGAGCCGTCACCGCCTCCGAAGCGGCCACCGACGTCGATGTCCTCATCGTCTCCGTCCCGATGAACCGCAACGAGGACATCGCCGCCCACGTGAGGCGCGCCCCCGAGGGCGCAGTCATCATCGACACGTCCAACTACTACCCGGCCCGCGACGGCATCATCCCCGCCTTCGAGGCGGGACAACCCGAGAGCATGTGGTTGTCGGAGGTGTTCGGGCGCCCCGTCACGAAAGCCTGGAACGCCATCACCTCCCAGTCCTTCGACGCCAAGGCCACCGAGGCCGGCACTGCAGGCCGGGTCGCCATCCCGGTCGCCTCCGATCGCGACGACCACCGGGCCCTCGCGATGTCCCTGGTCGAGCAGACCGGCTTCGACGCTGTCGATGCCGGAGTCCTCGCCGAGTCGTGGCGCCAACAGCCCGGTGCCCCCGTCTACTGCACCGACCGTACGCGCGAGGAAATGCCCGCCTTCCTGGCAGCGGCCGAGAAGGAGCGCGTCCCGCAGCGCCGGGATCTGGCCATGGACGCCATCGGCGGCTACATCGCCGCCGGCGGCACCCCGGACGGCAAGTTCCTCGTCGCCATCAACCGTGCCTGCTACAGCTGACGCTGCGGCCCCACTACGTCACCCCCACTCACACGCAAGCCAGGATGACTGACGCATGACTTCGCACGACGCGACAGCAACACAGGAGATCGGCGGTAACCGATCACCGTCCGACCCCGCAGCCCCGACGCAGAAACCATCATGGGCGGGCGTGGCCTCGCTGAGCGTGGGTGTATTCGCCCTCGTGATGGCCGAATTCCTGCCGGCAAGCCTTCTCTCACGGATTGCCATAGATTTGGGAGTGACACAGGGGCGGGCGGGTCAATCCGTGGCCATCACCGCCATCGTCGCAGCCGTTTCCGGCATCACCATCCCTGTCCTGTTGTCGCGCATGGACCGCCGGCACCTGATGATCATCTTCTCGACGCTGGCCGTCGTCTCCGACGTGCTGGTGGCGATCGCGCCGACCTACCCGATCCTCCTCGCCGCCCGCGTCCTGCTCGGCGTCGCGATCGGTGGGTTCTGGGCGCTGGCCATCTCGATCACCGCGCGCCTGGTTCCGGCGTCCAAGCTCGGCCTGGGTATGACGATCGTGAACGTTGGTGTGACACTGGCCACGGTCGCCGCCGTCCCGCTCGGTACGTTGCTCGGTGAAGTATGGGGTTGGCGCGCGGTGTTCGCTCTGGCCGCGGGCGTGGGCATCATCGCGATCATCATCCAGGTCATCGCCCTACCCTCGATGCTGACCGGCCCGTCGAGCGGATTCCAACCCCTGGTACAGACACTGCGCTCCCGACTGATTCTGGTCTGTCTGTTCACCATGGCGCTGATGGGGGCGGGGCACTTCGCCGGCTTCACCTACATCCGTCCTGCAGCCGCAGAGGTGGGCGGACTCGATCCCGAGCAGCTCGCTGTCCTGCTCCTGGTGTACGGCCTCGGGATTGTCGGCGGCAATCTGATCGCCGGACCCCTCGCCGACCGCAGCCTGCGCATCGCGGCACTGGTCTTCCCGCTCGTCCTCGGCCTCGCGATGATCGCCTTCGTGTGCATGGGCAGCAGCACCGTACTTCTCTTCGCCGTAGCCGCATTCTGGGGGGCCGGTTTCGGTGCTCTGCCTACAGTCATCTCGACCTGGCTCGCACGAGCCGAACCGAGCCGCCTGGAAAGCGTCGGCGGACTCCAAACAGGGGTGTTCCAGGTCGCGGTCGCCCTCGGCGCGTTCCTCGGCGGACTCCTCGTCGACGGTGCGGGTGTACAGACCGCTCTGGTCCTCGGCGGCCTCGCCTCCGTGCTCGGCGCCCTAATACTGGTGGCAGTCAAACCCCGGACCCTGGCGTAACTGAAGACGGCCAGCCGGCCGAACCTCACTCCGGTGCCTGGCGCCCGCCCCATGCCAGGCACCGGGGATCGCTCACTGGGACGACAGGCCCGAGCGCTGGCGCCAACACCACCACGGATGCCGCTAAGCCGGAACTTGACCTTCACACTAGTGTGAATGTTGAGACTGAATACCGACAAGCTCTCCGATGGCGCAGTGCTCTGTCCGGGCGGTGATCCTGTGGATTCCGCCCCCGAGCCGATTAATGACACGAGCACCTTGGAGTCAAGATTTCATGAGTAGTGACACGCACCTCGCCCCTGCCACCGGGCCCGTCGGCATCATCGCCGATCCCCCAGGACCGGTGACCGGCCCGATCGCGACCAGCCCGGCACCGACGAAGCGATTGTCCCCGGGGGAGGTCCTGACGATCTCTGTCCTGGTCTTCTCGGCGTTCGTGGCGTTCCTGTCCGAGATGGTGGTCGGGGTGGCGCTGCCGCGCATCATGGACGACCTCAACATCACGGCTACGACCGGGCAGTGGCTGACCACGGGCTACGCCCTCACCCTGGCGGTGATCATCCCGACCACCGGATACATCATGCAGCGATTCCAGCTGCGGACGATCTTCATTGTCAGCGTCGGATTGTTCACCCTCGGCACCCTGATCGCGGCCGTCGCCCCCGGTTTCGCGCTGCTGCTCACCGGCCGGATCGTGCAAGCACTCGGTACGGCGGTGCTGGTCCCGCTGCTGATGACGACATCGATCGGTCTCGTTGCGCCGTCTCGTCGTGGACAGATGATGGCTTTGGTCACTGCGGTGTCTGCCGTGGCACCCGCTCTCGGTCCCGCCTTCTCCGGCCTCGTGATGTCGCAACTGACCTGGCGGTGGCTGTTCATCATCATCCTGCCGCTGTCGCTCCTGGGCCTCCTGATCGGGGCGATCAAGATGCCGAACCTCACCACGCCGAGGCGCATCGGATTCGACACGCTGTCGCTGGTGCTTTCCGCGATCGGATTCGGAGCGTTGGTGTACGGCTTAGCCAGTGCTGGCGAATCCAGCGGCGGTCACTTCTCGCCCACCTTCTGGATCGCGATCCCGCTGGGCGTGGTGGGTATCGCAGCATTCGTGCTGCGTCAGCTCCGATTGCAGCGCCGCGACGCGGCCGTTCTCGACATGCGGATCTTCCTGCATGCCGGGTTCGCACGACCCGTCATCGTCTTCCTGTTCCTGGTGATGGGCGCTTTCGGTCTCGCCACCCTGCTCCCGCTCATCCTGCAGGAATCCCTCGGACTCGGAGCATTGGAGACCGGGCTGCTCATGGTGCCCGGCGGCGCAACGATCGGGATCGTGTCCGTCCTCGTCGGCCGCTACTACGACCGCCTCGGAGCCCGCGGGCTTGCGATCCCGGGAGCCATCGTCGTCGTGGCCGGCTGGTGGTTCATGACGACCTTCACCGAGAACACCTCGATGTGGGTGGTCCTGGCCACGTACGTGTTCATCTGCGCCGGACAAGCATTCGCCTGGGTCGCTCTCTTCACCATGTCGCTGGGATCCCTCCCCAGCGCTCTCGCTCCGCACGGCAGCGCCGCACTCAACACCATCCAACAGCTCGGTGGCGCGGCCGGTTTGGCAGTACTCATCGCGGTTCTCAGCTCGAACGCCGGCGGCACCGACGCCACCTCCATCGCAGATGGTGCACGCGCTGCCTTCACAGTCGGCACAGTTCTCGCAATCGTCGCCCTCCTGGCCGCGGCATTCCTTCCACGACACACGCGCAACACGGACGAAGACTGAACGAGCAACAGAACATGAGGGACTGCCGCACGATCAGGTGACACCCGGTCGTGCGGCAGTCCCTTGATTCAGATGCTGGCGGGTTGCCAGTCGGGGGCCTCGACCAGGACGACCTGCTGGAGCATGGTGGCCGCCCGGGTGACTCCTTCGATGGAGTTGACCAAGGTGTCCTCGTGCTCGATGTTAAGCGTTCCGTCATAGCCCACCGAGCGAAGGTGGTAGACGAAGTCGGCCCAGAAGGCGGCCCCGTCCGGATGTCCCAGACCCAGGGTGACGTAGTTCCAGGCCCTGTCAGCCGCCTGGTCCATCGGCACCGTATCCAACAGCCCGTCCCGGGAAACAACGGGCTTGTTGAGACGGATGTCCTTGGCATGAACATGAATGATTGAGGAGCCCAGCGCCTGGACGACGGCGGGAATGTCAGCACCCATCCACATCAAGTGGGAGGGATCGAGGTTCGCGCCGACGACGTCGTCACCGACGGCGTCGATGAGCCGCAACAGGGTGGCCACGTTGTGAACCAGCTGACCACCGCAGGCCTCCACGGCCAGCCGGACGCCCTTGTCCCGGGCGAAGGCAGCTAGACCTCGCCAGTAGGGAAGCGCGACCTCATTCCACTGATAGTCCAGAACCCCAAGGTTCTCCGGCGGCCAGGAGGTGGTGATCCAGTTCGGGGCCGCGTCACCGCGAGCTCCGGGAAGCCCGGACATCAACACGACGGTGGGCACGCCCAACTCACTGGCCACACTGATGGTGTCGCGGACCACTCGGTCCTGATCGGGTCCGCTGACGGGGTGCAGTTGATTGCCGTTAGCGGTCAGCGCGCTGAGACTCAGGCCGCGGTCGGCGATCATTCCGGTGAACTCGGCCTGGGCCTGGGGCGAGGAGACCAGGGCGGGCAGATCGGCGTGGGGACTCTCGGACCAGTTGCCGGTAGCCACCTCGACTGAGCTCAACCCCAGGGTCTGGGCCAGGTCCAGGGCTTGTTCGAACGGCAGATGGCTGACGGAGTCGGTGATGAGTCCGAGCTTCATAGGTGGTTCCTTACAGTTCTGGGGATGCGCGTCAGCAGTGCAAAGCAGAGGAAGAAGCGTGTTGCCCATTACATTAATACGTACTAGTGATGTGAACAACAGGTCGTTGAAGAGGTTCCTCGAGAAGCACAGGATGGCCTGGGCGCTTCTTGTGCGCACAGGTCCCTGCATGTCGGCGAAGGGACCGAGTCCAGTGGTTCACGACAAGTTGGGTCCACACGCAGGGACCGGGCAACGCGGGTTGAACCGCGGGCGGCGAGTGCCAGAAGCAACTTGGACCCTCCGGCTTTACATATGGCCGGCCAACGGCCACTCTCCGCGAGAGCGAGGGACTATCGCAGTAACGGTGTAAGAGGCCCAATCACCCCGTTCGGGGTTGGAGGGTCGACATGAGCGAGAAGATCGAGACACTGGTGGACGTGAGCCCACCGAAGTCCGGTGACGAGCCGTAAGAGAACGCGCGGCCGACCAAGACACCGTCCGGGAACTGGCCCGCGCCGCCCGCGCCAGCGGGGCGGCATTGACCGGCCCGGGCGGGCTGCTGAAGCAGCTGACCAAGATGGTCGTCGAGGCCACCGGCGGACGAGGAGATGAACGAACACCTCGGCTACCAGCCCGGCGAGTCAGAGGGGCGCAACCGGTGCAACTCCCGCAACGGGAAACGGGCCAAGACGGTCATCACCGACAACGCCGGCCCCGTGCAGATCGAGGTCCCACGGGACCGCGAGGCGTCCTTCGAGCCGGTGATCGTGCGCAAACGCCAGCGACGGCTGACAGACCTGGACCAGGTCGTCCTCTCGCTCTCGGCCAAGGGTCTGACCACCGGGGAGATCAGCGCCCATCTGGGCGAGGTCTACGGGGCGGAGGTCCCCAAGGACACTGTCACCCGGATCACCGACCGGGTGATCGAGGAGATGACCGCCTGGTGGGCCCGGCCGCTCGAGCAGGTCTACGCGGCCGTGTTCATCGACGCGATCATGGTGAAGGTCCGCGACGGGCAGGTCCGCAACCGCCCGGTGTACGCCGCGATCGGGGTGGACCTGGGCGGGCACAAAGACATCCTCGGGATGTGGGCCGGGGACGGCGACGGGGAGTCGGCGAAGTTTTGGTACGCCGTGCTCAATGACCTGAAGTCCCGGGGTGTGCGCGACGTGTTCTTCGTGGTCTGCGACGGGCTCAAGGGCCTGCCGGACTCGGTGAACGCCGTGTTCCCGCTGGCCACGGTGCAGACCTGCATCATCCACCTGATCCGCGGGACGTTCCGCTACGCCTCACGGAGGTACTGGGACGAGCTCGCCAAGGACCTCAAGCCCGTCTACACCGCCCCCGACCGCGGCAGCCGCCGAGACCGCCCTGGAGGAAGTGGAAGACAAATGGGGCGCCCGGTACCTTCGCGATCAGCCGGCTGTGGCGCGGGGCCTGGACGGAGTTCGTGCCCTTCGAAGGACGACGACGTGGAGATCCGCCGGGTCATCTGCTCGACCAACGCGATCGAGTCCCTCAACGCCCGGTTCCGCCGGGCCGTACGGGCCCGGGGGCACTTCCCCAACGAGCAGTCCGCGATGAAGACCCTGTACCTCGTCGTGCGATCCCTGGACCCGAGAGCACCGGTCAGACACGATGGGTCACACGGTGGAAGCCGGCGCTGAACGTCTTCGCTTTTCGCCTTCGCCGACCGGATGCAGGCGGCGGAGAACCACTGAAGATGAAACCGCCTCTTACACCGTTAGAGCGACAGTCCCTTCAAGTGCGGTCCCGCCCGTCGGGCGGGACCGTGGTGTCGATCAGCTGGAGCAGGGTGTCCAGGGCGTGGGTGAGTTGGAGGTCTGTTGGTGCGCCGTAGCCGATGACGAGCCCGTTCTCGGGTGGCCGGTGGGCGTAGTAGGAGGCGAGGGGGACGATTCGTACGCCGTGGGTCAGTGCCATTGTGGCCAGCTGCTCGGCGTCGATCTGCGGGTGGAGGCGGAGGACGGCGTGAAGGCCGCCTTCCAGGGCGTCGAGTTCGAGATCGGGCCGGTCTGCGAGCCGGTCCAGCAGCAGGGCGCGGCGGTGGGCATAGGCCCGGCGTGCTCTGGCGGTGTGTCGGGCCAGTCCGCCGCCGTCGATGTAGTGGGCCAGTGCGGACTGCAGGACACCACAGACGGGGGTGTCCAGGCTGGTGCGGGTCTCTTTCAGCAGGTCCCCGGAGGTGCCGCGCACTGCGAGGTAGCCGCAGCGCAGCCAGGGGCTGAGGGTTTTCGAGAAGGAGCCGAGTAGGATCACCTCGGCTTGGGAGGGAAGGGAGGCGGTGGCCGGCAGCGGCATCCGTCGGTGGCGGAACTCGCTGTCGTAGTCGTCCTCGAGAACCAGTACCCGGTGCTCTGCGGCCCACTCCAGCAGGGCCAGCCGTTCCTGCACCGGCATCCGCCCGCCCAAGGGGTACTGGTGGCTGGGGGTGATCAGCACCGCGTCCGGGACAGGGTCCACGGTGGTGAGCTGGGTGGTGCGCAGCCCGTCCGGGCCCACGGGCAGAGTCTCGACCTGGGCGCCGGCGGCAGCCAGCACCCGTCGGGCGGTGGGGTATCCCGGGTCCTCCACCAGCACCCGGGGTGCGGGGGAGCGGGTCCGCAGGGCGGTGACGATCAGCTGCAGCGCGTCACTGGTGCCGGCGGTGACAATGACGTCCTCGGCGTCCACGCTCAGCCCCCGGGCGGTGGCGAGATGCCCGGCGATGGCGGCCCGCAGCCGGTCAGTCCCTAGCGCCGGCGGCAGGTCGACGTGGCCGGGTTCGACCAGGGCTTCTCGCCAGGCGGTGCGCCAGGAGCGGTCGGCGAAAGGGGTGTCCGAGGGTCGCCCCGGGGTGAGGTCGATGACCGGGTGGGACGGTTCGTCACGGGGGCGGGGTGGATCGGTGCTCACTGGGGTCCGCACGTCGGCCCGCACGGCGACGCGGGTGCCTCCCGCGCCGTGGCTTTCGAGGTAGCCCTCCCCGGTGAGCTGTTCGTAGGCGCGCACGACCACCCCGCGGGAGACGCCCAGCTCGGCGGCAAGCCGTCGAGAGGAGGGCAGATGGTGTGGTGCTCCCACGGTGCCTTCCAGGATCGCTTGCCGCAGCTGGGCGGCCACCTGGGCGGGCAGGGGTGTCGGATTGTTGCGGTCCACGGTGATGGGCAGCTCAGCGACAGCCATTCTTGGTCCCCTTCCTCCAGTCGTTCTTGGATCTAGGTTAGGACCAATCGGCTTGCCAGCATGGGTTCCATCCGATCGATGATTCCCCAGCATCGGTGGTGAAGGCACCACCGGGATTGAGCGAAAGTGAGAAGCCGCATGCTTGAAGGGCTCTGTGCCTTCCCCCTGACCCCGGTGTCCGAGGAAGGTGTCGACGAGGCGGCCCTGACCGGCCTGGTCGCCCGCCTGGCCACGGCGGAGGTGGACTCCATCGGGGTGCTGGGCTCGACCGGGCTCTACCCCTACCTGGACCGCGCCGAACGCTCCACGGTGCTGGAGATGGCGGTCGCCGCCGCTGCCGGGACGCCGGTGATCGCCGGGATCGGGGCGCTGCGCACCCGCGAGGTGCTCACCTATGCCCAGGACGCGCAGATGGCCGGTGCGGCCGGGTTGCTGCTGGCCCCGGTCTCCTATCACCGCCTCACGGAGGGGGAGGTCTACGGGCTCTATCGCGATGTCGCCTCCGCGACCTCCGTGCCGGTGATCGTCTACGACAACCCCGGCACCACCGGTTTCACGTTCACTGATGAGCTCTACACCCGCCTCGTCCAGCTGCCGAACATCACCGGGATCAAGAGCCCACCCCCTGCCGCAGAGGTGGCCGACCGGGTCACCACGCTCCGAGCGGGCCTGCCCGGCAGCGTCTCCGTGGGCATCAGCGGCGACTGGGTGGCCGCCGAGGCGCTGCTGGCCGGAGCCGACTGCTGGTACTCGGTGCTCGGCGGGGTGTTCCCCGCCACGGCCCAGGCGATCGTGGACGCCGCCGCCGCCGGTCACCGGGAGCAGGCTCAAGTGCTGTCCCAGGCCCTGGAGCCGATCTGGGCGCTGTTCCGGCGCCACGGCAGCCTGCGTGCGGTGGCCGCCATCGCCGAAACCTTCGGATGGGCACAGTCCCCGAGTCTGCCCCTGCCGCTGCTCGGGCTGTCCCCACAGGGCCGTGCCGAGCTCCAAGCGGCCCTGCAGACCACCGGACTGGCCGGGTGAGGACGTGTACCGCCACGATTCGTCCGCCTTCGGGCCCGTCCCGCCGTCCCCACCCGAGACGCCGCCCGCACAGCGTGCCCGGTCGCAGAGCACCACGGCCCGCCCGGGTTCAGTGACAACACCTGCTTCCAGGGGCCTGCCTCGCTACGTCGTGGCGGCGACCCTGGCGCGCACCGCCGACGGGGGAGCGGTGCTGGCCATCGTGCTGCTCGTAACCATCAGCGGGGCGCCGGGCTGGCTGGCCGGTCTGCTGGCTGCTGCCATCACCGCCCCGCACCTGCTGGGCCCGTTCATCGCCCGCCGCCTGGACACCGCCCACGACGGGCGCACCGTCATCGCCGGGGCCTGCCTCCTCCACGGGGCCACCCTGGCCGCGGCCGTGCTGCTCTACCCGCTCACCAGCCCCATCGTCCCCGGACTCCTGCTGATCGCCTCCGGGCTGGTCGGGCCGCTGCTCACCGGGGGAATCAGCAGTCGCCTGCCCGCCATCGCCGGCCCGGACCGGCTCCATCAGCGCCGGGCACAGGGCTGGGACGTGGCCACCTACGGCATCGCCGGAACCATCGGCCCCAGCCTCGTCGCGGCGGTCTCGGCTTGGGCCGACCCTGCTGTTGCCGGGCTCGTGCTCGCCGTTGCCACCTTCGCGGCCGCAGGCTTCGTGCGGCTGCTGCCCTACGCCCCGCCGGCCGCACACCCGGGCGAGGTCCCCTCGCCCGGACGCACCCTGAGGATGATGGCGGCCTTCGGCCCGCTGCGCCGTACGCTCTACCTGACGATGGTCGTCGCGCTGTCCGTGGCCGCGCTGCCCATCGCGGCGGTCGCCTCCACCGGACACCTGCACATCGATCCCGCCGCCGCCGGGCTGCTCACCGCCGCCTACGGGCTGGGCGGCCTCGCCGGATCCGTCGGGGTGATGGTGCGCCCCTTCACAACGGACGCGGACCGACTCATGACCTGGCTGGCGGTGGCTGTGGCCACCGCCCTGATCGGCGCCACCCTGGCCCACACCTTCACCCTTGCCCTGGTCACCTACGCGGTGGCCGGCATCCTCAACTCCTACTTCTTCGCCGCCACCCTGGCCGCGCGCAGCGAGTACGCCCCGCGCCAAGCCCGCGGCCAGGTGTTCGTGTGGATCGGCGCGCTGAAGATCACCGCGGGCTCCGCCGGCACCGCCCTGGCCGGGGTCCTCGTCACCGGCGCCGCACAGCTGCCCCTGGCCCTGGCCGCGACCCTCATCACCGTCGCCGTAGCAGCCTCAACGATCGACCGTCGCATCGGGCGCCCCTCAGCGACAACCTGAGCGATGAAGCCGCCCCCGCCCGATCGTGCTTGTGTTGGGCGAAGTGCCTCTCACCAACCGTCGCGCACCTATCCATCGACCCACGGGTGGTTCTGAGCAGAGGTCGACGGACATGGTCAGGCACAGCACTGCTCTACATATGGCCGGTTAGCGGCGGAGGGACTGTTGCAGCACGGGTTCCGCTGATGCCCATGGTGAGGTTCGTGTAGGCCTACATTATTGGGCGGAGCCGGGATCTGGCCACCATTCAGTTCGCCTTCGGGTGAGGCAGGGACACTGCCTGCTGTGATGGAGCGGTCACGTACTTGCGGGGCGGTAGCGCAGCAGGACGTTGCCTGAGCCGGGAAACGCTCGGGCCTCCATCAAGGACAGCTCGATGGGGCACAGGAACAAAGGCTGGCCGGCAGCAAGGGCCACGGGGCTGACGGTCAGATGCAGCTCATCGATCAGTCCCTGGGTCAGCAGGCCGTTCCACATGAGGCGACTGGCGAAGACGATGATGTCTCCGGTGCCGTTGCGCTGCTCGTGGGCCAGCCACTGGCCCACGTCACCGCGGCCGATGACGGTGGTGGTGGCCGCCCACGGGTGGGCCGCGGGCACCTCCAAGGAGTCGGAGACGACGACCTTGGGGATGGAGTTGTAGATGCGGCTGATCTCTCGGTTGTCTTGGCTCAGGGCCCGGTTGGTCGCCTCCTGTGGGGCGTCGGCGACGAAGGGCCAGTAGCCGCCGAAGCCTTCGAAGGAGGTGCGGCCCAGCAACACGGTCCCGGCCGAGCGGAGGCGCTCGAGGTTGTAGGCGTCGAAGGCCTGGTCCATGGTGAGCACCACCGGGTTGCCGTTCTCATCGGCGTAGAACCCGTCGAGGGAAACGATGTTGTTGACGATGAGGCTGCGCATGGGTGGCTCCTCGATCCTGGGCTCGTGCGGAACAACAACCGGTCACGGCGCCCGGCGGATCCATCCGCCGGTGCCTGTCCCCGGGGTCGTGCATCTGGCGAGTCCTATGGCATGTATGGCCTTCTCCACGGGTTCCGCCTGTGCGCTGAGGGTAGGCGCGATTGTGGTGCTCGGTATAGCCCCGCAGCGTTGGGGTCGAGCCAGAGGAGTCATTCACATGACGGATCCTCGGTGATGGGGCTCTGGCGGGCTATCGCGCGGGGAGGCTCTGGCGACAGCTTCCGAAGTCCTTCTGGGCCTGGTGTCTGCGGTGCGGCATTGCAGTAGGGGTTCCTCGAAGGTGGTGTTGTTCTTCGGTGCGGTTGATTGATCCCAAGGGTCCGTGGCGCAGGGCTGGGGTGTGCTCTACTCGGTGGCGTGAGCAGCGAGTCCTTGCCCGGCACCCCTACTGCGGTGGACTTCCGCGCTCTGGCGTCCAGCTCGCCGTGGCGGTTCACCACTGTGCACCTTACCCACCGGTGCCAGCAGGACAACGGGAGCACTCCGATCGGCGGTCCGGTCGAGGTCTGGCTCGACCGGGGTACTGGACGGCTGACCGTGCGCTCCGGCGCATGGGTCGAGACGGCCGAGGGCGTGCCCTACGGAACAGCCGTCAGCTTGGTGAGCTGCAACGACCACGACCACGACGGCGGTGGCGCGGTGTGCGATGTCCGGCCGTCCTCGGACGCGGGGGTCGTTCTGCGTCCGGACGGGCTGGTCACCCGGCGCCCGGAAGGGTCGCACTACGACCACGGCGATCCGATGTGGCGTGACTACCAGTTCACGGCCATGCTCGATCCGGCAGAGCTCAGCCAGGGGGTGGAGGTCAGTGATGTCGCGGCCACTGTGCTGCGGGGCCGTCCCACGTGGTCGGCGACCTGCCGGCCGCTGCTCGAAGACGACGAGGAATGGGGCGGCGGCTACGACCCGAGGTGCGGTTGCTGCCCGCTGTTGCTCAGCCCCGCCAGCCTGATCTCTGAGTACGGCCCCGAGGATCCGGTTCTCATCACAGGTGAGGTCCCGACTGTGTATTGCGTGCATCTGGACGTGCAGACGGGCATCGTCGTGGACATCACCGCGCTGGACGGCATCGGGGGCAGCAGCCTCACCAACGAGATCCACGCCGTCGACGAACCCCTCGATCCACCGCTGTGAGGAATCAGGACCGTCCGCGCCGGGTGCTCTGCCCGTGGTGCTCCGATCGGTAGGGTCCAGACATGAGTGAGCCCACGGCCCCCGCGCCAGACGGTCCTGCCCCGCGGGTCGAGACCGTCCCGGCGCCCACACTCGCACGGGTGGTGGTGCGGGCCATGCCTGCCGCCGCAGTCCTGGCGATAGCGATGCCAGCGGCGCTGTGGTGGTCGTCGACCACGCCCGCCGTGCTGGACACACCGTGGTGGGTGGCGTTGCTCATCGGCCTCGTCGTGCTGTTCCATGTGCTGGCCCCTCTGGCGCGAGCCCCGCGGCCCGGCCTGCTGCAGGTGCCTGCACAGCAGCTTCGGTCCGCGCTGGTGTCGGCATCTGGGGACGGTGCGGTGCCGACGGATCCGCAGGTGCGCACCGCGGCCGGGGTCACGGCCTGCCAGCGTGTCGAGGCCGCGGTCTACGCTGTGGCCGCCACGGTCGGCATGGCCTTGGCCTGGCTCCTGGTGGCGGAGCCGTCCTGGGTGTGGTGGATACTCGGCCTCGCAGGCCTCGCCGTGATCAGCCTCCTCCGGGCCCGGCACTGCTGGGCCTACCTGCGCGTGTTGCGCTGCGCCGACCGCACCGGCTGAACACCCACCCGCCGCACGAGAGCCACCGACAATCCCCTCCGGGCCAGGACGTTGCTATAGGGGTTGCGTTTCGCGCTATGCCGGTTGCCGCCGGACAGCTCAGTGTGGACCCGGGTGGGGTGGAGCAGCCTGGTTTTGTGTTGTCGGGGCGGATGTGTCTTCCATGAGCTCGGCCAAGGGGGAGTTCGCGGAGCTGACGCGCAGACCTTGGCGGAAGTCGCTGTACAGATCCGTCCAGGCACATCGGGTGATCATTGTGCGTTCATGTGCCAGGCGCGATCTCCGGCCGATGCCGATGAACATGGCCACGGGGATCCAGAAGACGACCATTGGGTAGAGCAGGTCCAGGAGCAGTGTCGATGATGTCATGGCAGGTGTTTCCTTTCGTGTGGGAGCCTGCGCAAGAGGCTCGTCTGCGGCATGGTCAGTCGGCACAGAACATGCTGGCTTCTGCCGAGTAACTGCGGAGTGGAGACGATGGGTTAGGGTGCTGGGTCTCGGTGGTGGAGTCGCGGCCGTCCCCATCGATGGCTTTGATGGTCGTCAATGTCATGGCGGCTGTGGCTCAGATGGAATGGTGGTCGAGCGGGGTCGGATCACCGACTCGATGGCCAAGCGCCGGGTGGCTGGCAAAGACCTCCGTGGGAGGCGCCCTGTCTTCACCGTCTTCCTGTTCCATGCTGCGGTGCTGTTGCTCGAGGTTGGGTAGCTGGTCACTCAGGTCGCTCGGCGCCTTGGGATGTCGCGGGCTCTGCTGCATCGGTGGATGCGAGCACGTCCACAACTGACGGTTTGAGGTCTCCCTAGTGTGTGGGGTGGTGCTGCAGGCGTCGCTGGTGTGCGGGCATCGTCACCGGACGGCGTTGGAACCGGGTTGCGCCAGTGGCGGTGTAGGCGATGACGACGTAGAGGGCCACTACCCAGTCATAGGTCAGACACGAGACGGCGTAGGCCTCTGGAGCGAAGGCGTGTCCGGGGCCCCACAGGTGCAGGGGGATGTCCCAGAAGGGGTGGAGGGCCCAGCCGGCGGCGAGCCAGTACGGGGAGCGGCGCAGGCCCAGCACGGCGAAGGTGGCGAGGATTCCGGCTTGGGCGAGTTCGAGGGCCACCCAGCCGGGGCCGGCTCCGGCGGTGATGGCGAAGCCGACGTAGAACCCTCCGGCGGCCACCAGGACGAGAGCGAGCAGCACCCTGCCGATGATTTCTCGAAGGTAGCGGGAGAGCAGGAACGCCACGAGGGCCAGGATTGCGCCGTTGATGGCTCCACCCAGCAGGTAGTTGGCCGGCATCGCTGTGGTTTCCATGATTGGGTCCTTCCTGTGCGGTGGTGCCCCTCCGGTCGGGTGGCCCGGCCGGTGTCTCAGGGGCCATGGCATCAGGGTAGGAAGGGGCCGGTGGGGCTCGCACCGGTGAAATCACCGGGGTCGGGAAGCGCCGGACGAGCGAGCTCCCGCATCGAGGGGGTGGCGTATGAGTTCGGCCCGGCTGGAGACGCCGAGCTTGGCGTAGATGTTGCGCAGGTGGAAGTCGATGGTGCGGGGGCTGAGGAACAGGTGGGCGGCTGCCTCCCGGTTGGTCATGCCCTCCTGGACGAGGGTGGCGACCTGGATCTCCTGCGGGGTGAGCGCCACCGCGGTGGAGGGGTCGCGCCGACGGGCCGTGCGCCCAGAGGCACGCAGCTCCTGGGCGGCGCGTTCTTCCCAACGGCGGGCCCCGAGATCGGTGAAGGTCTCCAGGGCGGCCTGCAGCCGGGGGCGGGCATCGACCCTGCGGCGTGCCCGCCGCAGGAACTCGCCGTAGGCCAGCTGGGTGCGGGCGCGATCGAACACGCGCGGGGAGTTCTGATGGTGTTCCAGGGCGGCGCGGTAGTAGCTTTCGGCTTCCGGTCCGTCGGTGAGCAGTGCCCGGCCGTGAAGTGCGGCGGCGGACGCCCAAGCAGTGCCGGTCGCTTCGGCGAACTTCTCCACGTCTTCGACCCAGGTGCGCGCCTGGCCCAGGTGCCCTGCGCGCACGGTGGTCTCGACCCGATCGATGGTTGCCTGGCGGCAAATGATCGGGAGCCTCAGCTCGGCCAGGTGGTAGTGCGCAGATGCCGGGTCCTCGCCGGCGACGGCCCTGCCCCAGTGGAGCAGGTCGTGCACGATCCCGGTGACAATGCCCGTCGGATGATGCTGGACGATCTGCTCGGTGGCGGCCAGGTGCTGCAGGTGCGACTCCTCGCCCCGGAGAGCGTCCAGCAGGGCGAGCAGGGCGTGTGGAAGCGCCGTGAGGCCGGGTTGGCCGATGCCCTGAGCAAGGTGCAGGGCTTCGGTGGCCCCTGCGCGGGCGGTTGCCCAGTCGCCGACGGCGATGTCGGTGAGGTTCCGCCGGGTGAGGGCGTAGAGCACCATCACCAAGGCGCCGGTGGAGCGGGCTCTGGAGAGCAACAGGTCGTGGTAGTGGCGGGCGGCGTGGTCATCGCCCAGGTGCAGGGCGGCGATGCCGAGGTTGGGCAACAGGTCCTGGTCGATGCCCTCCAGCGTGACTTTGTCGGCGAAAGCTGCGCGCAGGGCCGGGGCGCCCTGTTCGATGTCGCCGCGGGCGATGTGGTCCAGGCCCACGAGCAGGTGCCAGAAGCAGTGCACGCGGGCGGGGGCCGTGGTGGGAGGTTCCGCGATGAGTGTGGTGGGGCGGATGTCGATCCCGGAGTCCCCGCCGAAGGAGGCCACGGCGGCGGCGAACATCCCCATCTCCAGGGCCCGGGTGGGATCGGCCCCGGCGACATCCTGGGCTCCTTGCAGGATCATGTGGTGCCCCAGTTGCACCGAGCCGGTGTTCCACTCGATCCGGGCCCGGCGGCGCACGGCATCGGCGCGTAGACCCGGGTTCTGGGTGATGGCAGCCACCATTTCGTTCAGTGTTCTGGCGCGGGTGATCTGCCCGGCCAGATAGGCGCTCTGGGCGGCCTCGTACAGCAGCTCGGCACGGTGTTCGGCCGTTGTGGTCAGCTCCGCGGCCCGTTCCCAGGCCGCACTGGCGGCTTCGTGCCCGCCACGGGAACGGGATCGGTGGGCCACCTCGTCGAGCTGGGCGGCCACGTCAGGGTCCGGTCCTTGCGCGGCGGCGGCCAGGTGCCACACCCGCCGCTCGGAGGCGTCCTCGCCCGTCAGGGCGTCGGCCAGAGCTTGGTGCACCCGGCGGCGGCGGTAGTCGGTGGCAGCACCGTAGACGGCGGAACGGACCAGGGGATGGCGCAGCTCCAGATGCCCTCCCACGATCCGCAGCAACCCCGAGGCCTCGACGGCGTCCAACGACTCGTCGCCGGCGCCTAGGGCCCGCGCTGCCCGGCACACGGTCCTCAGTCGACCCGTATCGTCCGCTGCGGCGACCAGTAGAAATGTCTGCGCGGTCTCGGGCAGGCGGCGGCACCGGTCCAGGAACGCCCGTTCCACCCCGGTGGTCAACGGCACCGGGTGGGGCAATCGGGATGTGCCGGCCAATTGTTCCGGGGCCAAGGACCGGGCCAGTTCCACCAGGGCCAGCGGATTGCCGCCCGTACTGACCATGAGCTCTCGGACCACGTCGGCGGGCACGGCAGTTCCCGACTGCCGCTCGAGCAGCTCAGCAGCGTCCGTGGTGTCGAGTCCAGCGAGGTTCAGCTCGGGGAGATCTCCGCTGTCGAAGCGGCGCTCGTCCCCGTCTCGGGCGCCGAACAGCAGCGCGACGCGTTCAGCGTCCAGCCGGCGGGCCACGAACAGCAGCGCGGCCGCCGACACGTCGTCCAGCCACTGGGCATCGTCGACCACGGCCAGCACAGGGGAGTGTTCAGCGGCTTCGGCCAGAAGGCTCAGTACGGCCAGAAAGACCAGGAACCGGTCCACGCCCTCAGCGGTGATCTCCCCGAACGCCGCCCGCAGAGCGTGGGCCTGTGGGGCCGGCAACCTTCCGATGTGCGCGAGCAGCGGGCGCAGCAGACGGTGCAGGGCGGCGAACGCCAAAGGGGATTCGGACTCCACCCCCCGGGTGCGCAGCACCTTCACCCCGTGCGTGCGGGCGGCGGCGTCCTCGAGCAGCACGGACTTGCCGACCCCCGGCAGACCACGCACGACCAGGGCTCCACCGCGCGAGGCCTGGGCCTGCTCAACCAGGGCTGTGATGGCGGCGCGTTCCTGCTGTCGTCCCTGGATCACGGCGGCAGTCTACTGACGCGCCGGTCAGCGAACCCGGTGATTTCGCCGGTCCAAAGCACTGTGACAGGCGCGCATGCTCGATCCACCGGTCATCGATGACCGCGTTCCTGTTGGACTTCCTCGAGGAGATGCCATGACCGTCCCCGTTCCGCCCCGTTCCGCCACTGAGCACACGGTCCGCGCCACCTACCAGGTCGCCGGCATGTCCTGCGGGCACTGTCGCGCCGCCGTCATCGAGGAGATCGGCGCCCTGACCGGCGTCGGGGAGGTCGACGTCGAGCTGTCCACCGGGCACGTGACGGTCCTCAGCGACCGCCCCCTCGCCCGCGTCGCCGTCGCCGCCGCCCTGGAGGAGGCCGGGTGCACCCTCCTGTGACCCCGTCCCGCTGACCCTCATCGCCGCATTCACGTTCCGGAGGAAACGCCATGAGCACCACCCGCACCGCCACCGTCCTGGCCACCGCCCGAGACCGGCGTGCCCGGGCCTTCGCCCGCCACTACCTGGAGATGGTGATTGCCATGGTCGTGGGCATGATCGTCCTCGCCCCCGTCTGGTCCTGGGTCCTGGAGCGGATCGGTGCCACCGAGCTGTTCTCCCGCCCCGACTTGGCCGCCCTTGTGATGGTCACCGACATGACCATCGCCATGTCGGCCTGGATGCGTTTCCGCGGCCACGGCTGGGCGCCGATCGCCGAGATGGCCGCAGCAATGTATCTGCCCTTCATCATCCTGTTCGTGCCCCTGTGGGCCGGGCTCATTTCGGCGGCCACCCTGATGGTCGCCGGGCACCTGCTGATGCTGGTGGCCATGGCCGGGGTCATGCTGCTGCGCCCGCAGGAGTACACCCACGCCCACCACGCCGCACAGCAGGCCTGAGAAGACCTGCCCAGCTGAAGGAATGACCATGAGCACCCAGACCCAGACCCAGACCCAGACCCTGACCGAATGCACCATCGAGGTCGGCGGCATGACCTGCGCCTCCTGCGTGCGGCGCGTGGAGAAGGCCCTGACCAAGCTCGAAGGGGTCAGCGCTGCGCACGTGAACCTCGCCGCTGAGACCGCCACGGTCTCCTTCGACCCCGACACGGTGCAGCTGGAGGACCTCACCACCGCACTGGGCTCGGCCGGCTACACCGGCCGGCCACGAGAAACCGGCCGGCCACCGGCTACGAGCCCGACACCGGTACCACCCACCACCGTGTCACCGACCGCCACGGACGACCGCGAGACCAAGCAGGACGCCGATCTGACCGCCTTGCGGCGCAAGTGGCAGGTGGCCCTCACGACCGGACTGGGTCTGATGGTGCTGATGTACGTGCCGCTGCCCATCGACGCCATGGACTGGCTGATGCCAGGACTGCTGGTGGTGGCCACCGTCGTGCAGTTCTGGGCCGGGCGCGGCATCTACGCCGCCGCCTGGGCTGCGGCCCGCCACGGCACCACCACCATGAACACCCTGATCGCACTGGGCACCGGGGTCGCCTACGGATACAGCGCCTTCGTCACCCTGTGGCCCGGTGCCGCCGAATCCTGGGGCCTGCCCCTGCACGTGTACTACGAGACGTCCCTGGTCATCCTCGCCCTGATGCTGATGGGACGGTGGCTGGAAGCCCGAGCGAAGAAACGCACCGCCGCCGCGATCCGGGCACTGACCGACCTGGCACCGCCCACCGCCCGCGTGATCCGCGACGGCGTCGAGCTGGACGTGCCGGTGGAACACGTCGTGGTGGGTGAGCTGGTGCGGGTGCGTCCCGGGGAGAAGATCCCGGTCGACGGCACCGTCCTCGACGGCGCCTCGAGCGTGGACGAGAGCATGCTCACGGGCGAGAGCGTCCCGGTGGACAAAGCGGTCGGGGACACCGTCATCGGCGCCACCACCAATCGCACCGGCACCCTCGTGGTGACGGTCACCGCCGTGGGCGCGGACACCACCCTGGCCCAGATCGTGCGTCTCGTCGAAGAAGCCCAGGGCTCACAGGTCCCGATGCAACGGCTCGCCGACGCCGTCTCGGCCTGGTTCGTGCCCGCCGTCCTGATCATCGCCGCAGCGACCTTCATCGCTTGGGTCCTCTTCGGGCCTGAGGAGAACCACATGACCCTGGCCATCACCACCGCCATCGCGGTGCTGATCATCGCCTGCCCCTGCGCCCTGGGTCTGGCCACCCCCACCGCTGTCATGGTCGGCACGGGCAAGGCCGCTAAACTGGGCATCCTCATCGGCAACGGTGAAGCCCTCGAACAGGCCCGCCGGGTCAGTGCGATTGTGCTCGACAAGACCGGCACCATCACCACCGGCTGCCCGACGCTCACCGACATCTCCCCGGCCGGGGAATGGGCACCGGATGACATCCTGGCCCTGGTAGCGGCCGCCGAACTGGGCAGCGAGCACCCCCTCGGGGAAGCCCTCGTCGCCGCTGCCCGGGACCGCAGGCTGGAACTGCCGCCCGTGCAGACCTTCGAGGCTCTGCCCGGCCACGGTCTCCAAGCCGTCGTGGACGGTCACACGGTGCTGATCGGCAACCCGGCCCTGATGGCCGCCCACGGGGTGGACATCGCGAGCCTGGCCACGGCGGCCACCACAGCGGCCCGGACCGGGTCCACCCCGGTCTTCGCCGCCGTGGACGGACAGGCCGCCGGTTTGCTGGCTGTGGCCGACACCGTGCGCCCCGAGGCCGGCGAGGCTGTCGCTCAACTGAAGGCCCTCGGGCTTCAGGTGTGGATGGTCACCGGCGACAACGCCGACACCGCCAATTCAGTGGCCGCGGCTGTGGGCATCGACCACGTCTTGGCCGAGGTGCTGCCCGCCCAGAAGGCCGAGCGGATCGCGGCCCTGCAGGCCCAGGGCCACGTCGTGGCCATGGCCGGTGACGGCATCAACGACGCCCCGGCCCTGGCCCAGTCCGACCTGGGCATCGCCATCGGCACCGGCACCGACGTGGCCATCGCCGCCTCCGACATCACCCTGATCGGTGGCGACCTGAACGGTATCGTCTCGGCCATCGCCCTGTCCCGGCGCACGGTTGCCACGATCAAGCAGGGATTGTTCTGGGCATTCGCCTACAACGCCCTGCTCATCCCCGTCGCCGCCGGTGCCCTGTACCCGGCCACGGGGCTGCTGCTGGACCCCATCCTGGCCTCGGCCGCCATGGCCATGAGCTCGGTCAGCGTCATCACCAACGCCCTGCGCCTGCGCGGATTCACCCGCCCGGCCGGGGTGCAGGACATCCTGCACCCGCCGCTGCCCACCCGGGTGGGCCACTATGCCTACCTGACCGGCGTCGCCGGGCTCGCCCTGGTCATCGGGGCCGCCCTCACCGCGCTGAGCTACAGCGACCCCGCCCAGCGGGGCATGAACGGCGTGCTGGCCTGGGCACAGTCCACCGGCATGCCCATGCGCCCGGCCATGAGCACCATGATGACCACCGAAACCGACCCAGTCCCCGCCGACGAAGCGGAGGTCGACGTCCGCCTCGACATCCCCGGCGACGTCCGCCCCGGGCAACCCGCCCGGGTCCTGGTCAGCCTCACCGACGCCGCCACCGGGACACCGGTGGAGGACCTGGGCCAGAGCCACGAGGTCTGGATGCACCTGATCGTCACCCGGACGGACCTGGGCAGCTTCGCCCACCTGCACCCCGAACCCACCGGGGAACCCGGGCAGCTGGCCGTGGACGTGACCTTCCCGACCGCCGGCACCTACCGGCTGGACACCGAGTTCCGCCGCCCAGGCCAAATGACCGACGTCCGCGACACCCAGCAGATCGTCATCGACGGTACTGCCCCGGCTTCGGTGGACCTCGCTCCCAGCCCCAGGACCCAGACCGTCGACGGTGTGCGCGTCACCCTGACCGGCGACGCCCGAGTGGGACAGACCAGCGAACTGACCTTCGCCTTCGCCGACGCCGCCACCGGCCAACCCCTCGAGGACCTGCAGCCCTACCTCGCCGCCGCCGGCCACGTCGTCGTCATGGACGCCGCCGGTCACAGCTTCACCCACGAACACGCCGAGGTCGAGGACAAGAACGGCAACCCCGTCTTCGCCCTGCCCGGCCAGCAGTACGGACCCACCCTGGACGTGCACACCCACTTCGAAGAGCCAGGCCTCCACCAGCTGTGGGGACAGTTCCGCCTCGCCGACAGCCGCGTGCTCACCGTGCCCTTCACCGTCGAGGCCCGCTGACCACCACGCGGGCACGGGGCGAGGTGCCCAGCCTGCACCTCCCCGGACTGCCGTGAACGAAACCCGGTGGTTTCGCCGGTGCGACCCTCCGGGCCCGCGCCGGAACATGAAACCAAGCACGAACCCCAGATCCCCAGCCGATCCAGCGTCGCTTGAAAGGACACCCCGATGATCCAGGCACAGCACCTGACCAAACGCTACGGCGCCAAGACCGCCGTGGACGACATCTCCTTCACCGTCCACCCCGGGCGGGTCACCGGCTTCCTGGGACCCAACGGAGCCGGCAAGTCCACCACCATGCGCATGGTCCTGGGACTGGACCGACCCAGCACCGGGTCCGTCACCGTCAACGGCAAGGCCTACGCGCAGCACCGGGCCCCGGTGCACCAGGTCGGGGCCCTGCTCGACGCCAAGGCCGTGCATCCCAGCCGCAGCGCCTACGACCACCTGCGCGCGATGGCCGCCACCCACGGCATCCCCAAGACGAGAGTGCGGGAGGTCATCGACCTCACCGGGCTCAGCGCCGTGGCCGGCAAGCGGGTCGGCGGCTTCTCCCTGGGCATGGGACAGCGCCTGGGCATCGCCGCGGCCCTACTGGGGGACCCGCAGACGATCATCCTCGACGAGCCGGTCAACGGTTTGGACCCCGAAGGCGTGTTGTGGGTGCGCACCCTGACCCGGCAACTGGCTGCCGAGGGGCGCACCGTGTTCCTGTCCTCGCACCTGATGTCCGAGATGGCCCAGACCGCCGACCACCTCATCGTCATCGGGCGCGGCCGGCTCATTGCCGACGCCCCGATGCGCGAGATCCTCAACGGCGGTAGCCACGCCCGCATCCGGGTGCGCGCCGAGGAACCGGCCCGAATGGCGGACCTGCTCACCAGCGCCGGCGGGCAGGTGACGACCGGTGGCACCGACGCCCTCGAGGCGACAGGTTTGACCACCCGGCAGGTCGCCCGCATCGCCCTGGACCACCACGTGCTCGTCCACGAACTCGTCGCCCTGCAAGCCTCTCTGGAGGACGCCTACATGGAACTGACCAAGGACGACGTCGAATACCACTCCCTCGAACTCGTCACCGAAGGAAGATGACCACCATGACCACCACCCTCCACCACCGGGAATCCCCAGCGATCACCTCCGGCCGCGTCACCTTCGGCCGGGTCCTGCACGCCGAGTGGATCAAGTTCTGGACCCTGCGCTCCACCGCCTACCTGCTGCTGGCCACGGTCGCCACCATGGTGGGGCTGGGCACCCTCGGGGCCTGGGGCCTGACCGCAGCCATGAACGACGGGCAACCCGTCACGGACGCCATGATCCACGCCCTACCCGGCGGGGGCCTGACCTTCGGACAGCTGCTCATCGGCGCCCTGGCCGTGCTGTTCGTCTCCGCCGAGTACGCCTCCGGGATGATCCAGGCCACCATGACCACCGTCCCCGCCCGCACTCCGGTGTTGGCGGCCAAGGCCTTGATCATCACGGCCGTCTCCTACGTGATCGGCACCGGCTCCGCGCTGCTCACCTACACCGCCATCCAACCCCTCCTGCGACCCGACGACCTGGACTTCGCCCTCACCACGGAAGGCGTGACCGGCAGCATCGCCCGCACCGGTCTCTACCTGGCCCTGGTCGCCGTGATGGCCTTGGCCATAGGTGCTTTGCTGCGCAACAGCGCCGGCGGGATCGTCACCCTCAGCGCCCTGCTGCTGGTGCTTCCCACCGCGTTGAGCCTGATCTCGGGGGACCGTGCGGCCGAGATCTCCGAGTACCTCCCGTCCAACGCCGGCAACCAGCTCGTGGCCATTGAGATCGCCGACGACGCTCTTACCCAGCTCCAGGGAGGACTGGTCATGGGCGCCTGGGCCCTGGTGCCCCTGCTTGCCGCTACCGTGCTCTTGAAGCGCCGCGACGTCTGATCAAGCACCGAGATCCTTCCCCGGTGTGGTGCCCGTGGTGGTCAACACCACGGGCACCATGCCCATGTCGGAGCAAGGTGACTCCTTGCCCTACGGACACCACCCGGTGAAAGGAAACCCCGTGCCACGACCTGCCACCGCCGCTGATCTGCCCCGGCTGGCCGACGTCCTCGCCGACGCCTTCGACGACTATGCCTGGACGAACTGGACCGTCCCGGCCCAAGACCGCCACCAGAGAATTCGCACCCTGCAACTGCTCTACCTCAGGCACGCGGGGCTGCCGCACGGGATGGTGTGGACAGTGCCGGACCGCACCGCCGCCGCCGCGTTCCTGCCTGCCCCACTCCCACCGCTGCCACCGGCGGTGCTGGAACAGATCACCGACGCCCACGGGGATCGTCTCGAAGCCTTAGTGGAAGCCGAAGAACTCGTGGCGGCCCGCAGACCCGCCCACGACTGGGTGCTGGCCACCGTGGGCGTGGCTCCCACCGCCCAGGGCCACGGCCTGGGTAGGACCGTGGTCACCGCTGGGCTGGAAGCCATCGACGGCCAGGGCGGAACCTGCCTGCTGGAGACTTCCGACCCACGGAACCTCCCGTTCTACCAACGCCTCGGCTTCACAGTCGAGGCTGTCGTGACCACCCCAGGACCACCGGTGTGGATCATGACCCGCACCAACTGACAGTGTCCACGCACTTTACATATGGGCCCGTTACCGGTCACGTCTTGTGAGAGCGATGGTGCAGTGGAAGATTCCTACCCGGAACAAGTCGGTGTGGTGAGGCGGGACGCTGGTGCGCGGAGAGTCTCGAGCGTTGGCCACGCCGGGCGTACGCTGGCGGTGTGGGCAATCCTGAGCTCGTTGCTCTGCCGCTGGGATTCGAACGTTTTCACCGACGGGACTTCATCAACTACCAACTCAATCGGGCCCATGCACTGGGCTTCGCCGACCGCCAGGAGCTGTTCGACGCCGCGGCGCACCTACGGTCGATGGACGACTGCGCTCCGGTGTTCGAGAGCTTGTCGAGCCGGGCTGCCGCCGAGGGCCGGTACCGGCAGGCGGCAGGTCACGCGCGGATCGCGGAGTTTTCCACGCCGCCACGGACGGTGCAGAAGACGGATCGCTACCGCCGGTATCTTGAGGTCTTCGACACCGCGTTCACTGATGCCGCCATCGTCCGCCACAAGGTGCCCTATGCCGGCGCGGCGTTGCCGGCCTATGCTCTTCCGGCGAGCGGGCTGCCGGCGGGCGGCACGGTTCGGCTGCACGGCGGATTCGATTCCTTGATCGAGGAGTTCTTCCCCGTCTGCCAGCGGGTCGCCGCGGCCGGCTTCGACGTGATCGCCTTCGAGGAACCGGGACAAGGAGGGGCGCGGACGGTGCACGGGCTCACCGCCGACCACGACTGGGAAAAGCCGGTTGCAGCCGTGCTGGACCATTTCCGGCTCGACCGGGCCGGACTGGTCGGCATCTCGATGGGCGGGTACTGGGCGCTGCGTGCACCGGGGCGCGAGTCCCGCATCCACAGTGTCGTGGCCTGGCCGCCGGTCTACGACTGGATGCACAGGCTTCCACCGGTGCTGCGGGCCCCGGTTCGCACGATGGTGCGGCACCGGGGACTTCATGCGGTGGAGCGTGCGCAGCCGTTCCCGGCTGTCGCCGACCCTGCGTGCGGTGGTCGATCAGGTGCTGTACATGCTCGAAAGCGAGGACCCGGCCGATGTCGCCGAGTGGTTCCTGGGCATGAATGCCGGACACTTGAACAGCGGGCGGATGGGCCGGGACGTCCTGCTGGTGTGCGGAGAGCACGACGCCTTCCAGCCGCCATCACTGACTCGAGCACAAGCTCAAGCGCTTGCGGCCGCCCGTAGCGTCACGACGCGCCTGTTCACCTGAGCTGAGCAGGCCGATCAGCACTGCCAGATGGGCAACCTCGAACTCGCCTGCCAGGCGCTCACCACATGGTTGCGCAGTGTTGAGACGAATGGGGACATGTCCGGGCCGCCGCCCCGACCGTCCCCATAGCGCATCGACACCATACCGAAAGCACAGCCCCGACCAGGGGTCGTTCGTGGCCTGGGATGGGGTGACCGCACCGACGAAGCGGGAGGTCATGCAGCTGTGCACGCCGTTCCGCTTACGGGCATGGTGCCGATGGCGACCGGCATGATCCTGCGTGCAGATGGTCGAGGAAGGAATTGCTTCCCCTGGAGTGCACCGTGGATGCTCGCCATGTTCGAACGGGGCCTGGGATTCGCGGCCCGGCATCCCTGCGTGTTCGCCCTCACACAAGTTTGCTTCCTTTTGTGAATGCCCGGACTCCTCGGGGGTCTTGCCCCGATGGATGGAATGAGTGACTCTGCTGGTGAGAGGGCGATTCCCAGGACCTCTCGAGCTCTGGGCAAGCTGGCACGCGATGGATCCGGGGGATCCGCCACCATGTGTGGGTTTCCGGTTCGAGGCGGAGAGTAGAGGGTCGGGAACGGCTGGGGGGCCGTCCCGCCCCTTTCTCCTGTCTCCCCACGGTGCTCTTTCCGCGGTGATCGTGGTGGGAAGCGCCCTTCCGGGAGCAGGGGTTCCTCCGGGACGAGACCACGCCGCCACCCGGGCCCAGCGCACCCGTCGACAGTGGAGCGAATGTCCCAGGTCTTGCCATTGGTCCACCGCGGCCGAGAACCTGTGCGGAGGGCGTCACGGTGATGCTTCGGGCAAGCGATGGGCCTGCCTGCCGGCCTGGGTGGGCGGCGAGGTCAGTTCCCCGGTGTCGACGACGCCGGTGGCGATGGCGGCCAGTTTCCGGCCGGTGTCCTGGCTGGCCTCGCGCAGGAGGTCGAAGGCCTGGCACCGGGTGATCCCGTGGCGGGCCATCAGCACCCCGACCGCGGCCCCGATCTCCCGGTTGGACTCCAGAGCCCGTTCCAGGTTCTGCAGCTGCTGTCGGTGCAGTTGGGCCGAGACGGCCAGGGCGGCCTGGGACGCCAACAGGGCCCCGACCCACGTGGCGTGGACGTCGAACACGTTCGGGGTGTCCGAGGACAAGGTGAAGCCGATGGTGGTGTCCGGGTCCTCCGGCAGGGGCACCCGGCAGGTCAGCAGAGCGGCCACTCCGAGTCGTCCCCGGGCCTGGGACCCGAAGGTGGGCCACCGGTGATCCTGGGCCAGATCCGGGCAGAGACAGACGTTGCCCTCCAGGACGGGGTCCACGCCGGGGCCGGAACCGAGCTCGTGCTGGAGGGTCTCGAGGTCCTGGGCGGTGGGGGCGGTGGCCACCAGCGTACGGGTCTGCCCGGGACGGTGTAGGACCACACTGGCCCACCGCGCCCCGGATACGTGGTGGACGCCCGCCTGGGCGACCGCGGCCACCCGCGCCCCGCCGGTGGTGGTGCGCCACCGTTGGTGCAGACCGGTCAGGATGCGAGTGAACTCGGCCGGCTGGACCGATGCGCCGTGGCGGTGGGACGTGGTCATCACCGGGGGCCACACGCGGGTCGTGGGCGGGTGCCGGCCGTGCCGGCCCGGCCGTACGCGGAAGGGGAAGCTCCGCTCATGCCGGCAAGGACCTGGCGGACTTCCGGCGGCCAGTGTTCCAGGCAGGTACGGAAGAATGGGCGGGGAAGGGGGTGGGGGTGAGGATCCGTACCGGGTCGGCGCCGGGCACGGGCTCGTCGTGATCGATCGTCCAACGCAACAGGTCCACGGCGATGGCCTCGACGTGTCCTGCGGAGGTGAGATCGACACTGACCGCCACCGGCGGGATCAGCGTCCGGGCCCGGCGGACCAACGGATACAGCACGTGCTGATTGGCCTCGGTCACACACCCGGTGACCACCAGCCGCACGGATCTGTTCTCGAGATCCATCTGAACAAGGACGGAGAGCTTGTGATCCACAGGAGCACCCTTCATCGCGTGCAACAGCACCAAACCAATGGCCCGGTATGGCCACGCTAGGGGCGGGGCGCGGCAGGCCACAAGGATCCGTAGCCGGCCAAGCCCACATTTCCCTAACCGACGGGTACACCCAATCCTCCCGTTGACAAGGGCAGATAACGAGAAGGGCAGTGCTGGCTGTGCGCGGCGGGGACGCCAGATGTCTCCACCCGGGTCGCTGCGGGGGAGGTGCGCTCCTGGCACGGGCTGCTCTGCCGGCGGTGTGGCCCGGCTTGGCTCAGCCCCGCGGAAGCCTCACCACCCGGGTGGCCCAGTCCGGGGTCTTCGAGGCTCGAGGCGGGGTGTCGGTCACCTCGGCTTCGGCGGCAGGGCCGCCACCCAAGCGATCCCGGCAGCGAGCTGCACCACGCCGACGGCCCGCGTCAGCCCGGGGTGTTCCATGAACACCGACATCACCCTGCCCAGAGAGTCGGGTCCGATCATCCAGCGGGTGGCATGACGTGCCGGGAACAATGTGGCAATGACACCATCACCGATGGTGACCAGAGCAACGCTCTCTGCGATACGAACCTGCACCGAAACCTCCGAAAAGGAGACGACGTCGGAGTACCAGTGCACCCGGGTGCCGCATTGGACTTTTACAACAGTTGCCTTTGCGCGCGCAAGCGGCGTACGACCTGAGCCTCGATCACGCCACGAACCGGGAATGCTCTCCTCACGACATTTCATACTCCGGGCGTTTCAGCCAGGGTGCCCTTGATTTGCTTTGCCTATGGCCTGGCCGGCAGCGGGTTGTGTTGCAGCGCGGGCTCCACATTCGGTTTGCCGTGTGGACCGACAACGTGATTTTGGCGATCGCGCCGGCCGTCGGTAGGGTCCTCGGGACGTGATGGCGCGACAAGCGGAGAGCCCGGAGGCGGGCTCGTTCCGGCAGTGAAAAACTCTGGTGCCAGAATCTGAAGCGTTTTGGTACGTGCCGAGAAAGATGACGTGCGGGCCGAGGCCGCGGAACCTCCCGTGGTGCCGAACGGAGGTGGGAAAGCCGAGGGGGGTTCGCGGCGCTGGATCGGTCACTGAGGTTCCCGGCGAAAATCCTGCAACTGTGCTCGGTTGTAGCCGTAGGTGAGGTCGTACCGGTACTTCACCGTTCCGTCGGCAGCATCGGGTGTATGGCGAGAATGCGGAGCACCGGTCGTGGCGCGGGCAGTGCGGGCGTGGGGTGTTCAACGGATGAACGGGCCGTTGGCCTTCATCCAGGCAGTGAGCCACTGCTCCAGTTCATCGGCGTGCCAGTCCGGGGCGTCTACGTGCAGCGCATCGGGGGCGCTTTTGAGCACTGAGTCGATCCCGCGCTGACGAACGAGCTCGTGGGCCATGCGGTCGACCAGCCGCGAGTTGCGCTCGGCGATGACCGGGTGCACCCCGACGTCGAAAGATGCGGGTTCGGCCACGACGTTCACCGGGAAGTCCAGCGGGCCGTCAACGGCGTGCGAGCTGGTGCGCAGATCGTTGATGACACCGTCCGCGTACTGCTCCAGTTCGGTGGCGTGCAGTGACTTCTCCCCGCGCTTGAGCCGCAGCACCCCGCCCAGCGGCAGGGTCGGGACATAGACCTGGTGGCCGCGGCCGATGAGCACCGGGTGGTGGTGCAGGTGGTGGCGCGGGTCCTCCGGTGAGCCCAGGCCCCACCGGGCGTTGGGGGCTCCTGTGATGAGCACGGTGGCGAGGTAGGAGACCAGCCCGTCGACCAGGACGTCCATCGTCGCCGACGGGACTCTCACGCCGGTCACGGAGTGCCGGGCCCAGGAGGGCCACTGCTCCCGCGGCAGCACCGGCACGCCTGCGGCGGGGTTGGCGGCGAGTTCGGTGCGCCGGCTGGTGATCCAGGTCCACAACGGGGTGAGGGAGGCCGGGGAGGCGTCGAGCAGCGTGGCCGGGTTCATCCCGTGGCCGGTGAGCTCGGTGCGCAGGCGCTCCAGTGCGGCGGGGCGCTCGGCGAGGAACTCCTCGAGGGCAGCCGTTGCCTGCTCGACGGTCATCAGCCGATAGGGGGTGAACGGCATGGCAGGGTCCTGTCAGGGTCGGGCAGCGGCCCGTCGAATGCAGAGCCGGGGTGGAGCAGAGTCATCCACACGCGCGAGACGGGATCCAGATTCCTATACCGTAGCCGGGGCCGGCCACGGTCTCAGAATGTGCGCACTGCTACCGCGGCAGATGACGCTGCAACCACAGCGTGCACCACATTTTCAACCGCAGCTCGTCCCAGTCCGCGACGTCCACGACCAGGGCGGCCGGACCGTAGCGGTGGACCGAGGCGACGCCGTCGCGGTCGCACAGCTCGGCGATCAGGTGCTCCACCAGTCCTGGGTGGGCGGCCGGGATGTCCTCGCGCAATCCGACGTCGAAGCAGTCGAGCTCGGCGACCACCGTCACCAGCGGCTCCTCGAGGGCGGCGGCTTCCGGGCCTTCCCCGTGCAGGGCCGCGATGGTGCGGCGGGTGTGGGTGAGCATCTCGGTCCCGCTCATCGGGTCCCGTCCGTGGGCGGACTGGTAGACGCTGTAGAGCGGGAGAGCGGGCAGGAAGATCTGGAGGTGGTCCGAGGCGAGCACCGGGTAGTTCAGCAGCGGGTGGTCGGCCATGATGTGCTCACCGACCTGCCAGATCGCCTGCGGGGCTGCGTCGAGGAGGACCTGGCCGAGGTAGGAGGCGAAGCCGTCGACGAGGACGATCGTCTCAGCCGGCGGGTGCGGGTCCACGAGCCGGCCGTGCCGGGCCCAGGACGGCCAGGTCGACCGAGACGGATCGGCGGTGAGCGGACGCGGGTCCAGGCCGAGCTGACCGACGCGGGCGTTGATCCACGACCACATCGGCGACACGGAGTAGACCGACCCATCGAGCAACCTGTCGGGATCCCGGCCCTGACCGGCCAGGGCCGTGTGCAGACGGTGCAGTGCCGGGGCGCGTTCGGCCAGATAGGCATCGAGTGCGTCAGCGGCCTGCCGCCCTGTCATCAACTCGTACGGCTGATTCCCCATGGCTGTGACCCTACTTCGGGGCGCGCATCGGGTGGGTCAGCCGATGCGCTTGGTGGACAGGCACAACGGAGCGATCAACCCCAGGAGACGCCGCAACTCGCCACGGACGTCGAGCGGGAAGTGATGAAGAAAAGAATGCCCCCGGGCATCCCCGCAGTCGTCGAACGGGCGTCGCAGTGGTGTTCAGCACGGTGGCGGGTCCCCTGTGGGCGCTCACCGGAGGTGGGCTGCCGCCACGACGAGCAACACCCCCGACCGCTTTGCATATGACCGGTGAGAAAGGTGGCCCTCACGTGCCTTCGTCAGCCTGATCCGGGCCGAGACCGGCGACCGGGCAACTGGTCGGTCTGGTCCTGCACGGATGTGCGGGAATCGCCGGTCGGCCTGAGTGCTGGTGGGCGGTGTTGTTGGCACCGTGGCGGTGGCACCTGGTGCGACCCTCATGTTGCCGCCTGTTCCCCACTGTCACCACGCCGTCTGCGCGACCCCGACCGCGACTGTTGCGCCATGGAATCCCGGCGTCGTCGAGCATGTGGGAGGCCGTTGTTCCGTTGCAGGGCAAAGCGTAAAGTTCGGGCTCTCAGGCTCCGATCGCCCGACTCACGGCCTCCAGGTGCCGCAATTATCGGGAGCAGACCATGGATAAGGACCCGACGACGACGGACCCACAGCTCTACAAGGTGGTTTTCGAGAACGAGCGGGTACGGGCGCTGGAGTACCGGGACCATCCCGGTGACAGGACCCATGAGCATCACCACGGGGACAGCGGGATGGTCACCCTCAGCGCGTTCCAACGGAGATCACCGTCAACGGCAGTACGCGTTCGGTCGAGATGGCTGCCCACCACGTGCAGTGGCTACCAGCCCAGAACCACGTGGGTCATAACGTGGGAACCACGGAGACCCGGGTGCTGTTCATCGAGCTGAAGCAATCCGTACCCACGACGCCTGGAGTGCTTGGGACCAGACAACGAGTCCATGGCCCGGTCTCATCGCCGGACCTGTCCTACTGGCACGGCTCACGGCGGCTGCAGGGTGATGTGGCTTCTCTCGTGGACACTGGGTGGGCCCTTGACCGAGGTGCCCTGAGGGCCTCCGTTCGGCCGTGCCTGACTTCTCGCCGCTGCGGGTGTTCCTGTGGTGGTTTCGACTAGCGTGGACGGTCACTGACACCGACGTACGAGGAGGATCGTGATGTCGACCCCGCTGACCGTGGTCACCGGTGGCGGCCGCGGTATCGGGGCCGCCATCAGCCGCCGCCTCGCCGCGCAGAGCCACGATGTAGTGATCACCTACCGACGCGACCGCAACGCCGCCGAGGACGTCGCCGAGCAGGTGCGCCGCAGCGGCCGCCGCGCCCTGACCGTGCCGGTGGAGATGACCGATCCGGGTTCGGTCGCCGAGCTCTTCGACCGGGTCGCCTCCTTCGGGGCCCTGACCGGGTTGGTCAACAACGCCGGGGCCGCCACGGCGGTGGGCCCGCTGGAGACCAATGACCTCGAGGAGATCCGCCGGGACCTGGAGGTCAACCTCTTCGGGGTCATCGCCTGCACCCAGCGCGCCATCGGCCCGCTCCGGCGCGCCGGCGGCGGCGCGATCGTGAACATCTCCTCGGTCGCCGCGTCTCTGGGCGGACCCGGCACCTACGTGCACTACGCGGCGGCCAAAGCCGGGGTGGAGGCCTTCACCGTGGGCCTGGCCAAGGAACTGGCCGCCGACAACATCCGGGTCAACGCGGTGGCCCCGGGCACGGTGTGGACAGATTTCCACCGTGATCCGGACCGCCCGGCCAAGGTCGCCGCGACGATCCCGATGGGCCGTGCCGGCCGGCCCGAGGAGATCGCCGGGGCGGTCGCCTGGCTGCTCTCCGAGGACGCCTCCTACGCCACCGGGACCACGATCGAGGTCGCCGGAGGGCTGTGACGCACGCACCCGACCGGCGCGACCGAGTGGTCAGGTTTTCCTCGCCGGCACCGCTGGCGAGACCTGCCCCACTGGACTATTAGCTGCTGCGTCGGGCGGTTCGCACACCGAACACCACCGTGGCCAGGACGAGCAGGACGCCCAACAACTGCAGACCCGGTGAGTCGTCAGCTTCGCCGTAGACGAGGCCGGCGACGCCCAACGCGAGGCCGATGGCGATGATGACGAGGGGGATGACGTACTTCACGAGGTGTCCTCTCACAGGTGCGAGACGGCCGCCGAGGGTGGCCGGGGAGCGGGGCGACGGAGTCAAGGTATTCCAGAGGGCGGGAGTGGTTCAGTCCTCGACCCACTCGAGCAGGTCCCCGGGCTGGCACTGGAGCACCCGGCACATGGCCTCCAGGGTGGAAAAGCGCACCGCCTTGGCCCGGCCGTTCTTCAGCACGGCGACATTGGCGGGGGTGAGCCCGACGCGTTCGGCGAATTCTCCGACGCTCATCTTGCGCTTGGCCAACTCGACGTCGATGCGCACGACGATCGGCATCAGATCACCGCTTCCATGTCGGTGCGCAGGGTCGTGGCCTGGCGCAGCAACGCCCGCATCACCACCATCAGCAATCCCAGCACCGTGACACCAGTCAGCATCAAAAACAGCAGCAGCGGCAACCCGGGATCATTCGCGTTGAAACCGACATAGAGGAACACGCCCAGCAGTACGGCCCAGGCGGCGGCGACGGCCCACACGATGGCATCGACCCACACCAGGGAGGCCGTCGTAAAGATGCGGTCCTTCTTCACCAGGGTGAGCAGCTTCCAGGTGGAGATGATCACCACCTGGGCGCACAGCACCCAGAACACCGTCACGGCCGTCGCCGGCCACCGCAGATACGCCATTTCCGGGGACTCCTGGGCCATGTGGGCGAACTGCCCCGGCAGGGACATGACCTGGAACAGCACCAAGATCCCGAACAGCAGCGCGAGGAAGATTCGGAGAGGGGCAACCGCCTGACGTTCATTAGTCATGCATCGAGTTTCACTCTTTATCTATCGAAAGTCAATATTGGCGATAACGGCCCCCGCGTTCGTGTCGGGGCGTGCCGTGCCCTTCGGGTCGAACCGCCCCAGCATGGGACGGGTCGCCCTGGAAACCTCGGACGAACGAAATGTGCACCTCTACCGACGTCTTGGATTTGCCATCACTGCCACCACTGCGATCCCGGCAGGTCCCGTCGTCTACTCGATGAGCCGCACGACGTCGCGTGGGTGAAGGAGCGCCTTCCCTCTCCCCGAGGATCCTCCGGGCACGGACGGTAGAACGCACGCTCGGGGTTCGAAGCGGGCTCATCACTCATTGATGCCCACAACTGTGGTGTCGGCCTCGACGTCAGTGCTCACCACGGTGCCGGCGCCGATCTTCGCCCCGGCCCCGAGCGTGAGAGGTCCGACGACCTAGGCCCCGGGACCCGCTGTGCACATGGCTCGAGCAGCGGCCATCACGACAGCTCAGAAGACCCCTGATCGTGCAGCAGTCCCAAGCCGCACTGCCGAGCCTCCGCCGAAACCGTCACTGGACCCGTGGGTGAGGACGGTCCTCTCACGGGAGCTGGGTGCGGCGGTGCTCACACCGGCACGGAAGTGGCGAACGAGACCCCGGCGAGTTCCTCGGAGACCCTCCAGATACGTTCAGCCGCCTGCAGATCGCGCAGGGGGCGGAACAGGGCGTGCTGGCCCGGGCCGCCGCCGAGGTTCCCCGGTCCCTTCGGCCCGTACAACAGCCCGCCGCGGGCCTGCGGCGAGGTGGCAGCCATCAGCGCCGGCAGCTGCGCACTGTCGACGGTGCCCGCCAGGATCCCCGCTCGGGACAGGCGGCGGATCACGGCGATGTTGGGGGTGTCGCGCTCCCTGCCGATCTCCGGCCTCGCCGCCATCAGGCTCGTCGGGGCGACACCAGGGTGCGAGAGATTGCTGGTGATGCCCCAGCCGCCGGCGCCGCTGCGCCGGTCCAGTTCGAGCCCGAAGAGGCCCAGGGCGATCTTCGACTGGCTGTAGGCGCGCATGCCGGCGTAGGAGGTCTCCCAGTTCATGTCGCTCCAGTTCACCTCCCCGCTTCTGGCCGCGATGCTGATCTGCGAGGTGACCCGGGCCCGGCCCGCGACGAGCAGCGGCAGCAGGTGCGCCACCAGCGCAACGTGCCCGAGGTGGTTGGTGCCCAGCTGCAGCTCGCTCCCGTCGGCGGTGACCTGCCGCTCCGGCGGGGTCATCACCCCGGCGTTGTTGATCAGCAGGTGGATGGGGTGCCCCTCACCGCGCAGCTGCTCGCCCAGGGCGGCCACCGAGCGCAGCGAGGACAGGTCCATCTCGCGCAGTGACACCCGGGCGGTCGGGTGCTCGGCACGGATGCGGGCGACGGCGGCTTCGCCCTTGGCGCGGTTGCGGACCGGCAGGACCACCTCGGAGCCGGCGGCGGCGAGCCGACGCGCGATGCCGAAGCCGATCCCGTCGCTGCCTCCGGTGACGACGGCGCGCCGCCCGGACAGATCGTGCACGTTGAACTGGGGTGTGCGAGGCATGACGTTGCTCCTGTGGTCGTGGTGATCGGGCGTGGACGGCGTCAGGGTCGGACGGTGTCAGGGGCGAGCGGGGTGGGGGACGCGGGCGTGGACCCGGTGGTGGGCCTGCCCGCCGCGCGGCGGGCGAGGACCACGGTGACGGCGAAGTGGACGGCGAACAGCGCCGGGACGCCGACCTGGACCGCAGCCAGGACCGCGAGCTGGCTCTCGAGGTAGAACAGCACCCGCACGAGCAGGTTCGCGCTGGCCATGACCAGGACGACCAGCGTGCTCACGGTGTACACCCGGCGCAGCTCACGGTGCTCGCGCCACGCGCTGGGCCCGCCGACCAGCGGGTTGACGACGATGCCCATCAGCGGCCGCCGCGCGATCAGCGAGACGACGTGGGCCGCGACGAAGACCGCGGGCAGGAGCGTGGTGGGCAGGAAGAAGGCACGCGCCTCACCCGCGAGGGCCGCCACGCCCGCGCAGACCGCTGCGACCACCACCCCGGCGACCGCGACCCCCGGCGGCTCGCGGCGCGCCAGGCGCACCGCGCAGGCCAGCACCGCGGTCACGGCCAGCGCGACGAGTGCCGTGCCGAGCCCGGCGACGGCCTCGGCGGCCACGAAAGCGATGGTCGGGGCCGCAGCCACTGCCAGACCGACCGGTCCGCCCAAGCGGTCCAGGGCCCGGTGTGCGACGGCGCGCCCCGCGGAGCGCTCCACGGGCTCCGGCAGCTCGAGCACACGGCGCGCTCGCGCGCTGGCACTGGGTGCTGCCTCGCCGGGACGGGTGTGGCTGAACGGCTCCTTGCCGGGCCGGGTGTGCTGAGGCCGGCGGGTGTCGACGGGCGATGGATTGGCCACGGTGTCCTCCTGGATGGGTCGGGCTGTGCCTCCAGCCTCGGCCGCGGCGCCGACCCCAACCAGGGCCTGTCGATCCACCCCAGGCGCGAACCCGCCGCGCCCGCCGCGGTGGTGCCGTTCGCTGTGCCGGCTCAAGGTGGGATCGGCGGGCCGTGGCTGAGGGGTGGTTCTGTGATGTACGAATGAGCGGTAGGGACGAGGAGCCCTGAGTCGACGGAGAGGTGGGCCGATGATCGACCGGGCAGGAATCGACAGGGCAGTGATTGATCGGGCGGGGCTGGCGGAGTTCCTGCGCCGGCGGCGCGAGGCGCTGCAGCCGGAGGACGTGGGTCTGCCGCGGGGGCGGCGCCGGCGGACCCGCGGCCTGCGCCGTGAGGAGGTCGCCGCGCTGTGCCACATGTCGACCGACTACTACGCCCGCCTGGAGCGTGAGCGCGGCCCGCGCCCCTCCGAGCAGATGATCGCAGCCATCGCGCAGGGCCTGCACCTGAATCTGGACGAGCGCGATCACCTCTTCCGCCTCGCCGGGCACCACCCGCCCGCGCGCGGAGCGCTCAGCGAGCACATCAGCCCTGGCCTGCTGCGCGTCCTCGACCGCCTGGTCGACACCCCTGCCGAGATCGTCACCGAGCTGGGCGAGACGCTGCGCCAGACCCCGATGGGCGTCGCGCTCACCGGCGACGCCACCGGATACACCGGCCCGGCCCGCAGTCTGGGCTACCGCTGGTTTACCGACCCTGCTGCGCGGGTGCTGTACGCGCCCGAGGACCATGCGTTTCTCTCGCGCCTGTACGCCTCGCACCTGCGCACGCTCGTCACCCGGCGCGGGCCCGCCTCCCGGGCGGCGCAGCTGGCCGAGCTGGCCCTGGCGCGCAGCGAGGAGCTGCGGAACCTGTGGGACGCGCACGAGGTCGGTGTCCGGCCCGAGGAGGTCAAGCGCTTCGTGCATCCGCAGGTCGGGACGCTGGAGCTGAACTGCCAGACGCTGTTGGACCCGCAGCAGTCGCACCTGCTGCTGGTGTACACCGCGGTGCCGGGCACCGAGAGCTACGAGAGGCTGCAACTGCTCTCCGTCCTCGGCGCGCAGGAGATCAGCTGACACGTGCCGTGCGGCACGGCTGCCGGCTCAGGCGTTGTCGCGGGCGTCGAGTTCGCCCAGAACGTCGTGGAGCCGGTCGGTGGTGCAGGGGTGCGGTCCGTGCGGTGTGGTGAGGTACTCCCTGTCGAGCTGGCGGCAGATCCGGGAGTGCAGCACCTGCAGCTCGGCCAGGCTCAGGCCACCCAGCTCATCGGGGAATGCCTCCTCCGGTCGCAGACAGGAGCGCACCCTGCGGTGCGGGCCAGGGGATCGGGCTGGATCGCTCAGATCCGAGGTGAGGGTGGTGGATGCGCGCATGATCGTGTCCTTGTGCCGGAAGAGGCTGCTGGTGCTGGGTGCGGAACTTTCGCGGAGACGGCCGGGAACCTCTCGGCGCGTACTCCGTGGCCCTGGCCCACAGGGTGAACGAGAACCGACCCTTGTACCCGGAAACCGTCTCGGTGAGAGGTCCTCTGCTGGTCGAGGGGTCAGCGCACACGCAGGTCGTAGCTGAGCACGTCGAGCATCTTGCGCTGGCCGGTGCCGGATTCGCGGATCCACAGCACTCCCAGTTCGGGCAGTTTCTCCTCCACGATCCCGAGGTGGTGCAGCACCCCGTTGGACCAGGCCTCCAGTCGGTTCCCGACGTGCACGGTGGTGAGGTCGTCGATGGACGAAACGGTGTCAGCCATGGTGTCCAACCCCTTTCAAGGTTGCGTTGAGCTCCCAGCCTTGAGCACGACCATGACCAGCCGGTGAGCGGTGGATGGACGGATGGTGGACGCGCAACGACGCCCACAGCACCGCCCGGTGTACGGTCCGGTTGTCCCGCTAGCGGACGCGCCGACCGTCCGGGGCTGCGTCTTCGCGCGGGCGAAGTGATCCTCGGGGTTCCCTACGCCTTGGCCGGGGCCACCGTCGAGCACCTTGGGCCGCGAACCATCCAGCCGCTGTCACCCGGGCCCCCGCCCCGACGATCCCGATCAGCACAGGCCCGTTCTGTCTCCGATCCGCGGCCGCGATCTGGGCGCGTGTTCGGCGAAGGGGCAGGTCAACCGGTGGTCGACCTGGCAGTCAGCTCCCGGGGCAGGGGCTCAGAGGAAGCGGACGGCCACCATCAGGGCCATCGCGGCCGCGGTCAGGGCGACGGGCCCGAGAAAGCCCAGCAGGGTGGCGCGCGGGCTCCGGAGCCGCCGGCCGGTCGTGGTCAGCTGTCGGCGGCGTGCGGCCTGGGCCAGCGCCGGCCACAGGGCCGCTGCCAGCAGCAGGGCAGTGCTGAGCGTGAGAAGTTCCAGGTCCAGGGCCATGCTCTCGATCTTAGAATCCGGCACCAGTCTGCTCCGACCGTTCCGGGGCCTGTACCGCGGTTGATGGGGTGCAGTTGCTCACACCGCACCGACGCCACAGAGATGTCGTCCTCCGGCCGCAGGCAGACCCCATCCTGGGGTGGATCGCCCGCAAGGCCCTGTTGAGTTGCTCAATACCACCGACAACGACGATGGTGAACCGGTGCCGGTGCAGGCTTCCTCCCGCCGGAGCGGAGCCGTGGCCGCGCTATGGCGCCGGTGGGTGGGCGCGGATCCGTTCGTAGAGGGCCTGGACCCGGTCCTCGAGCTCGTCGATGACGGCAGCCACCGCCGCCGGGCCGGCCTCGAGCACGTCCACGACGTCCCAGTCCTGGTGGTTGGCCCCGGTCGGGACCGGGATCCCGTCGAGGGTGCCGAAGGTGATGACCCAGTCCGCCCCGGCCACCACGTCGTCGGTGACCGGTTTTGGGTACAGGTCATCGGTGTCGATGCCGCGCTCTGCCAGGACCGTGCGGACGTGCGGTTCCAGTGCCGTTCCGGGCAGCAGACCCGCCGAGCGGACCGTGAGCGTGTCACCGGCGTGGTGGGCCAGCAGAGCCGCGGCGATCTGGGCGCGTCCGGTGTCGTGCTCGCCGACGAACAGCACCTGCGGCACCCCCGCATGCCCCGGGGCGGCCGTGCTGGTGGCCCGGGCGTGGGCCAGGGCCGCCAGCCGAGCGGCCGCGAAGTGCCCGGCCAGCGGCGCCAGGTGCGCGCGCACCCGGGCGGTGCGGGCCAGGGCCGCGTAGGACTCGAAGACCATCCGCTCCACCAGATCGGCGGAGAACACCCCGGCGTAACGCTGCGCCAGGTGCTCGGCGGTGCGCGCCAGCACATGGGTGTCCAGGGGCTGGGCCGACCCCGCGGGGTCGATGGGCCGGCTCATGCCTGCTTCCGGGCGGGCTTGGGGCCGGTGCCGGCGGTGATCTCCAGCCACAGGGCCTGCACCCGGGTTTCGAGCTCGGCGAACCCGGGGTCCTGGTCGGCACCCAGGGCTGGGACTGCCGGCCAGGACTGACAGTGGGTGCCCTCGCCCACCGGCCCGAGTCGGTGGTCGCCGACGACGACGACCCAGTCGGCGGCGGACAGGATCGAGTCGGTGAGCGGTTTCGGGGTTGCGGTGGCCGGGTCGATCCCGTGCTCGGCCAGCAGTCGCACCGCGTGCTGGTCCAGGGCGGCGCCCGGAGAAATCCCGGCCGAGCGGGTCACCACCGCCGCCCCGGCGTGTTCGGCCAGCAGGGCTGCGGCCAAGGCGGCCGGTCCGGTGTCGTGGTCGTCCACGAACAGCACCTGGCGCACGGACCGGCCCCGGTCGTCCTCACGGGCCAGGGTCCGCAGCCGGTCGGCGGCACCGTGCAGGGCCATCGGGGCCGAATACGTCGGGATCCTCGCCTGCCGTGCCAGATCCGTATGGCACTCGGCTACGCAGCGCTCGATCAGCTCCGGGAAGAAGACCCCGGCCCAGCGGTCGGTGAGGTGCTCGGCGGCCCGGTGCAGCACCCGTGGGTCCTGCAGATCCGTCTCCTGCTCGGTCATGGTGTCCCCCTATGCTGATCGCCCACCGGCTTCTCGTTCCTGCCGGTGCGGCAGCTCCAGTGCACGGAGCCACTGGTCCGAGGTGGTCGTGGTGTGCCGGCACCTTGTGGTGATCCGCCACAATCCGGTTGCCCGTGACAGCCTGTCCAGGACCACGAAGGGCGCAGGCAGGCTTCGCCCGGGAGGCCCTGTCCTGGCACTGGCATCGTGCCGGCACCATCCCAGTGTCCGACGCGGCGATGACTTCCGGATGACCAGGGGATGGACAGAAGATGACACAGATCACCCACATGCCACTCCGGCTCGCCGAACCTCTTCTCCCTTCCGGCCGCCCCTCGGGGTGTCTCCGGGGCGGACGTGATCGACTGTCCGGGACCGGGTCGATCGAGGGGCCCCGGAACCGTACCGGCGAGGGCGGGCTGATCGGTGATCCGACGTCGCTCCTGGTGCAGCACGGCGCCCACCACGGCCCCGGGAACCGCGATCAGGACCATGACCGCCGGGGTGTCGGTGGCCACCGCCAGGACCGCCACTGCAGAGGGGGTCGTGAACACGAACAGGCGGACCCCGGTCCGCAGGCCTCGTGGATCGGTCTTCTGCTCGGTCATGGCATCCCCCCGTGCTGGCCGCCCAACTGCTTCGCGTGCGTTTCAGCACGGCAACGTCACCGCCCAGAACTGCTGGTGCGACACGCTCGCGGTGTCCCCGCACCGTGCGGCAACTCGCCGCGATCCGGATCCCCCTGTGACAGGGGTGCCAGCGTCATGAGAGGCGCAGTCGGGCTTCATCCGGTGAGACCCGTCCTGGCACTGGCTCCGTGCCGGCACAGCCCCAGTCTGCGACGCGTCGATGACCTCCCGGTGGCCACCAGGTGGACAACAGGTGCGGTGTGCCACCCCGAAGTGCCCGAGACGCCCGTCCTTGCGATCGCATTCGCGCGCCACGATGGTGCTGCGCGGTCGGTGTCAGCCGGTGCAGAACGCCCATGACGGTCTGCGCACTCCCTGCGCCACCGCCAGGAGCCCGACGGGGGCGCAGAGGACCGTCCGCTCGATCCGCCCTGGTCAGCGACCGATTCACAGCCTCGACACAGAGTTCCGATAACTGGGGCATATCGGTGGCTGATCCAGTGGAGTTCGTCCTGGGCCCACCGGTCCGGGCCGGTGGGCAGGGAGCTCACCGACACATCGCCCGGGGGAGCCCACACCTGTCATGACCGATTCCGACCGCCGTCCGGCCTCCGCAGCCGGAGCAGCCTCCGCAGAGACCACACCGTGGGCAACCACCCGTGCGGGAGCTCCCGAAGGCACAACCTCCGACGACGCCACGGAAGCTGCGGCCACCACCGGCGGCAAGCGGCGGCTGGTCGGCATCGACGCGGCCCGCGGCCTGGCACTGATCGGCATGGTCTCCATCCACATCCTGCCCGCCTGGGACCCGGAGACCTTCGCCCCCACCGTCCAGTGGACGCTCTTCGCCGGACGGTCCGCAGCCCTGTTCGCGCTGTTGGCCGGGGTGAGCCTGGCCTTCACCTCCGGAGGGCGCACCGCCCACACCGGCCGGGCGATGAACGCCACCCGGGCCGGTATCCTGGTCCGGGCCGGGTTGATCACCGCCCTGGGCCTGGCGATCAACCCGCTGATCCCGGGCGCCACCGCCGAGGAGATCCCGGCGATCAACATCCTGATCTACTACGGGGCCTTCTTCGTTCTGGCCATCCCGTTCCTGAGCCTGTCCGCCAAGGCCCTCTTCGCCTGGGCGGCGGTGTTCGCCCTGGCCGCCCCGGTGCTCATGCACGCCACCCGTGAGGCCCTGCCGGCCACCGCGGACCTCAACCCCGGCTTCGCCGACCTGGCCGCCGCCCCCGGGGCCACCCTCGCCCACCTGCTGCTGACCGGCACCTATCCGGCCCTGCCGTACCTGGCCTACCTGCTGGTCGGACTGGGGATCGGGCGGCTGAACCTGGCCGGCATCCAGGTGCAGGTCGGCCTGCTGCTGCTGGGCCTCGGGGTCGCCGTGGTGGCGTGGCTGGCCTACTGGGTGCTGATCCTCCAGGCCGGTGGCTACGACCAGCTCATAACCCACACCCCGGCCCTGACCGAGGACGGGATCGACGACATCATCGTCTTCGGCCCGGACCCGGTGCTGCCGACCACCACCTGGTGGTGGCTGGCGATTGCCGGCCCGCACACCAACACGCCCCTGGCCCTGGCGATGGGCCTGGGCTCGGGGGCGGCCGTGCTCGGGGGCTTCCTCCTGCTCACCCGCCGCTTCGGGAGCTGGTTGCTGCCGTTGAGCGCGATGGGCACCATGACCCTCACCCTGTACTCGGCTCATCTGTTGGCCCTGTCCGCCGAGGTGCACTACGACCAGCCCTACCTGTGGTTCTTCCTCCAGATCGGGGTGGCCGCGCTTTTCGCCACCGCCTGGCACCGCGCCCTCGGACAGGGACCTCTCGAACGCGTCGTGGTCCGTGGCGCGGGCCTCACCCGCCGCCTGGTCCTTGCCGGGCACCGCACGCGCTGACAGCACGGCATCTGCACGCCGACGGACACCGGTCGATCCGACAGGCCAGTTGCCCTCGGCGTCGATGACGGACGATGCCGGTCACCGTGCACAGGACGTGGGAAGGACGCAGGGAGGGCATCAGGTGCCGGCAGTAGCATCGTCGACAGTTGATGACGAATCTCAGGAGGTGTGGTCATGGATCGTTCCCGCCCGGACTGCTGGTTGACGGACATGGACGGGGTGCTCGTCCGTGAGGGCGAGGCCCTTCCGGGCGCCGCTGACTTCTTGCAGCGCCTCGTCGACCAGGAACGCCGTTTCCTGGTACTGACCAACAACTCGATCTACACCCCCCGAGACCTCGCGGCCCGGCTGGCCAAGAGCGGACTGACCGTGCCCGAGGAGTCGATCTGGACCTCGGCGCTGGCCACCGCCGGGTTCCTCGCCGACCAGGTACCTGGTGGCTCGGCGTACGTGGTCGGTGAGGCGGGTCTGACCACCGCGCTGTACGAAGTGGGCTACACCCTCACCGATGTCAGCCCCGACTACGTGGTCCTGGGGGAGACCCGGACGTACTCCTTCGAGGCCATCACCAAGGCGATCCGGCTGATCGAGTCCGGGTCACGCTTCATCGCGACCAACCCGGACGCCACCGGACCCTCAGCGGAGGGGCCGCTGCCGGCGACCGGGGCGGTCGCGGCCCTGATCACTCGGGCCACCGGAGCCGTTCCGTACTTCGTCGGCAAGCCCAACCCGATGATGTTCCGCAGTGCGATGAACCGCATCGAGGCCCACTCCGAGACCACGGTGATGGTCGGTGACCGGATGGACACCGACGTCGTCGCGGGCATCGAAGCCGGGCTGGAGACGATCCTGGTGCTGAGCGGGTCCACCCGAGCCGCCGACATCACCACCTACCCGTACCGTCCCGGACGGGTCCGGGACTCGATCGCCGACGTCATCGAGCTCATCTGACACAGGACCCCACCACCATCCGGTCACCCAGGGCGCGATCCACTGACGTCTGTTCGGCCTGCCCCGGGCAGTGGTCACAGCCCCGGCCCGGGGGTGTGGTCGCGCAGTCGCCGGCTGGCCTGTGGACGCCGGGGTCGGACACGGATCGTTTCCACGACTTCGCGTCGGGCCCGGCTCAAGGCCGGCAAGCGATGGACATCCTTGCTTCTACCCCCTCCTGCTCAGTCGCTTCGGCCCCGTCGGTGCGGTGTCGCGCCAGGATCACCGCGGCCATCCCAATGCGGACAGCCATGCTGCGCACAGTCCCGGCCAGGCTTCTGGCTCCCCGCTGCCCTCGGCCAGTCCGAGGCCGTGCGTCCCTGCGGGAAAGACGTGCAGGGCGTGGGGTACGTCCGCGCGTGCCAGTGCCTGAGCCAGAAGGTAGGAGTGCTGCACCGGCACTGACGAGTCGTCGGCGGTGTGCCAGATGAAGAACGGTGGTGCCGTCGCAGTCACCAGGCGGTCCAGCGAGGTTGCGACCCGTGCCTCGGCGCTGGGGGAGGGACCCAGAAGCTCCTGTTGGCTGCCCTTGTCGGTGTCGAGCTCCATGGACACCACCGGATAGCAGAGCATCACCGCGTCGACTCGATCGAGGGTGGAGGGTGCAGCGCTCAGGGCGGCCTGGCCGGCCAGATGCCCGCCGGCGGACGATCCCAGCAGGGCGACCCGCTCGGCACCGTTCTTCCGGATCCGGCGGACCTCGGCCCGTACCGCTTCCAGCGGACCCGGGTGCCTGGCGTGCACCGGATAGCGGAACACACTCGTTGACAGTCCGAGCTGCCCGAGCCACTCGGCGATGGGCTCCGCTTCGTTGTCGGCGTGACCGGCGTACCCGCCTCCGGGGAGAACGATGACGTGCGTGGCCGGGTCCGGCTCGGCGGGGCGCGTGGCGCTCTCGGCCGAGGCGGCAGCACGATCCGTTGAGGACTGTGGTGAGTTCATGACGTCAGCATTCCAGGGTCTGTGGTCCCTGCGCGGGTTGGGCGCAGCCCTTGGCCTCCTGACGAAAGAGTCGCACACAGGCGACAGATGTTGACTGTCAACAGTCAGCCGCAGTAGCGTGATGCACAGCACATGTTCTCGACGGCTTCAGGCAAGGACCGCATCGCATGATCTCTTCCCGATTGGGCTGCTCGTCCATCAGCTTCCGGCACCAGCCGCTGCCCGAGGCGTTGCGCACCATTGGAGGGCTCGGCTTCGAGGAGATCGATCTGGGAGCCCTGCCCGGGGTCTGCGACCACGTCCCCTGCAGGCTGGACGCCGCTGCCGTCGAGCAGGTCGCCGCCGACGTGCACCACTCGGGTCTGCGCGTGCGCTCGGTCAACGGGGACGTGGGTGATCTCAACGTGGTCCTGGACGAGGCGCAGCGTGCAGAGCGCGCGGACCACCTCGACATGCTCTTGGAGCTCACGGCCGCTGTCGGCGCCGAAGCCCTCGTCCTGCCCTGCGGGGCGCTGGAACACGAGCCGATCCGCTCCCTCGAGGAGGACATCCGCACGGTGGCCGGGGAGCTGGCCCAGGCATCCCGGCGGGCCGCGGCGGCCGGCGTCGAGCTGTGGTGCGAGTCGTTGCACTTCTTCCGGCTGTGCTGGAACGAGGATCGCGCGCGGCGGCTGGCGGACGAGCTCGAGGGCACCGGCGTGGGTCTGGTCATGGACTTCAGCCACATCGTGGCTTCCGGCGGGGACCCGGTGCGCTTCGTGGGGACCTTCGCCGAGCAGCTCACCCACGTGCACCTTCGCGACGCCACCGCGGGAAACATCAACCTGAGCATCGGCAACGGCGATGCCGACTTCGCCGCCGGCCTGCGGGCTCTGCAGCGCGTCGGGTACACCGGCCACTTCTCGCTCGAGCTCGAGACCCGCGACGTCACCCACGACCAGCGCCCGGCGGCCGCCCGCGCGGCCGCCGGGTACATCACGTCCCTGCTGTAGAACCCATCCTCACTCACCCTAGGAGCACCATGTCGACCATTCAGCGCACCGCCGTCATCACCGGAGCCACGTCCGAGAAGGGCATCGGAGTCACCACTGCCCGTCGTTTCGCCCGTGAAGGATGGGGTGTGGTGATCCTCGATCTCGACGCCGAGAAATCCGCTCGGGTTGCCCAGGACATCGGGCAGGAGTGCGGCGTGCCGGCCTTCGGGCACGCGATCGACGTCGCGGACGAGGTCTCGGTGGCCGCCGCCCACGACGCGGTGGCCGCCGAGGTCGCCGCCGGCGATCTGCCGCCGGTGGGGGCCGTGGTTAACATCGCCGGGATCACGTCCCCGGTCCCGTTCCTGGAGACCACCCTGGAGCTGTGGCACAAGGTCATGGACGTCAATGCCACCGGCACCTACCTGGTCACCAAGGCGTTCCTGCCCGAGATGATCGAGCAGGGCTGGGGCAGGGTCGTGAACATGTCCTCCGTGTCCGCCCAACGCGGCGGCGGGGTCTTCGGCAAGGTGCCCTACTCCGCGGCCAAGGCGGCCATCCTGGGCTTCACCAAGGCGCTGGCCCGCGAGCTGGGCACGACCGGTGTCACGGTCAACGCGGTGACCCCCGGGGCGGTCGACACCAACATCCGCGTGGGGAGCACCGACGAGCAGGAGGCGGCCATCGCGGCGGGCATCCCGGTCGGGCGCACGGCCACCACCGAGGAGATCGCCGCGTCCATCACCTTCCTGGCCTCCGAGGACTCCTCCTACCTCACGGGAGTGACGCTGGACATCAACGGCGGAAGCCACATGCACTAGAGCGTTCTGCCCGCCACGTGCCCGCCGCCTCCCCGCACCCGCGGGGAGGCGGCGGCATCACCTTCCAGGAGGCACCATGCACGGTCCGGCCCGCTCCGGCCCTTCCGCTTCGCCCCACCGCCCGGGTTCGACAGGGGTACGGGTCCACGATGTGTCCGACCTGCGGGCCGGCGACGTCGTCGAGATCCGACTCTGGGACACGGTGCGCTACCGAGGATCGGTCGACGTGGTCTGTCCCCGTTTGGATGTGCTCTGGGTCCTGGACGGTCCCTTAGACGAGCGGACACTGGTCCATGCCTGCGAGTACAGCATCTGGAGAATGGCGCGTCCGCTGCGCGCCTGATGAGCAGCGCCGGCACAGGCGCGATCGGCGCGTGCCACGACAGCGGTGGGGGCCGGACGGAGAAGTTCTCCGTCCGGCCCCCACCGCTGTGTCGTGCTGCTCGGTGCCGTGCTCAGTCCACGCGTTCCGTGTGCCGCGGGTGGAGCAGCGTCCTGACCTTCTCGGCGATCTTGGTCGTGGAGACCCCGTAGCGGTCGTTGAGGGTGGGCAGGGCGCCGGCGTCGAGGAACTCGTCGGGCAGCCCGATGGGGGTGATCTGCCGCAGGACGCCGTCGCGGACGGCGGTGTGGGCGACCGCGTCGAAAAGGCCTCCGATGACGGTGTGGTTCTCGCAGGTGAGCACCAGTCGGTCCTTGGCGAGCTCGGCAAGGATGGTGGCCTCGTCGAGGGGCTTGAGGGTGGGCACGTGCAGCACCGCCACGTCCACCTTGTCGGCCTCCAAGGCCTTGGCGGCCTCCAGGGCGCGCTCGGTCATCAGGCCGGTGGAGATCAGCAGGACCTCGGCCCCGTCACGGATCAGCTTGGCCTTGCCGAGCTCGAAGGTGTAGTCGTACTCGTCGAGCACCCGCGGGACCTTCCCGCGCAGGATCCGCATGTAGGTGGGCCCGTCGTGGGCGGCCAGCTGGGCGACGGCCTGCTCGATGTCCACCGCATCGCACGGGTCCACGATGGTGAGGTTGGGCATCCCCCGCAGGATCGCCACGTCCTCGGTGGCCTGGTGGGAGGGCCCGTAGCCGGTGGTGAGCCCGGGCAGGGCGCAGACCATGTTCACGTTGAGGTTCGCCTCGGCGATGTCCAGGCACAGGAAGTCGTAGGCCCGGCGGGTCGCGAAAACGGAGTAGGTGGAGGCGAAGGGCACGAAGCCCTCCATGGCCAGCCCGGCGGCAGCCCCGAGCAGGGCCTGTTCGGCCATGCCGACCTGGTAGAACCGGTCGGGCATCGCATCGCGCAGGATGTGCAGGTCGGTGTATTTGGCCAGATCGGCCGACAGGCCCACGATCCGCTCGTCGCGTTCGGCCAGCTCCACCAGGGCGTGGCCCAGGGGCGCCGCGGTGGTCCGCTGGCCCTCCCGAGCCAGGGAGGCGCTCATCGCGTCCGAGGTCAGCCGCTTCTTCTGCGTGGTGTTCGGGGTGGTGTTCATGCCTGAGACGACTCCTTCAGTCGGTCGTGGGCCTTTTTCCATTCGTCGGCGGCGACGGTCATGAAGTGCAGCTTCTCGCGGTTCTCCAGGAAGTCCACGCCCTTGCCGAGCTTGGTGTTGGCGATCAGGCACCGCGGCTGGTTCGCCTCCATGGTCCGCAGCTCCTCCAGTGCAGTCAGGACGGCGGCGACGTCGTTGCCGTCGACCCGGCGGGTGATCCAGCCGAAGGACTCGAACTTGCCCTCGATCGGCTCCATGCCCAGCATGTCCTGGCTCTTGCCGTCGGCCTGCTGGTCGTTGAAGTCCACGATCGCGATGAGGTTGTCGAGCTCGTGGTGGGCGGCCACGGAGGCGGCCTCCCAGGTGGAGCCCTCGTTGAGCTCCCCGTCGGAGAGGATGTTGTAGACGAATGCCGGGTTGTTCTTGCGCTTGAGCCCCAGGGCTACGCCGTTGGCGACGACCAGGCCGTGGCCCAGGGACCCGCCGGAGATCTCCACCCCCGGCGTGTAGGAGGCCATCGCCGACATCGGCAGCCGGGAGTCGTCGGTCGCGTAGGTCTCCAGCTCCTCCAGCGGCAGGAACTTCGCCTCGGCCAGGGCGGCGTACAGGGCGATGGCGTAGTGGCCGATCGAGAGCAGGCACCGGTCCCGGCCCTCCCACTCCGGGTCCTCCGGGCGCAGGTTCAGTTGGTCGGCGTAGAGCACCGCCAGGACGTCGGCGATGTCCAGGGCCTGGCCGATGTAGCCCTGCCCCTGCACCTCGCCCTGGATCAGTGCGTTGGTCCGGATGCGGAAAGCCGCCTCCTTGATCCGGGTCAGACGCTCGGGCTCGACCGGAGCGATCTCAGTCGTTGGCTGCATGGGTTTCCCCTCATGTGGTGGTGGTCAGATCAGCTGGTCGCGGGATACGGCGTCCTGGTGCCCGCGGAACTGATGCCCGTCGACAAGTTCTGTGGTAGGCATCACAGTACGTGGTTCAACTGTTAACAGTCAACAGAAATCTTGACGATCTGGCCGTTACCAGGGGACCGTCGGCTCTGCACATCCGGCTCCGTCAACGGTTAACGAGGGCCGTATGATCGAGGGGATGAGTCGCAGCCACTGTGCGGCGGCAAGTTCATGGCACTGATGTCGTCAGTGGAGCCGACCGGACCGGTACTTCCGGGGTTCCGTCCGATGCACGGCAGGAGGCGGCGCCCCCGCCCCGTCCGACCAGTCCACCTCCAGCTTCCGAAGGATGACCACGATGACCTCTCAGACGGCGGCCCTGGCCGGACTGGCCAAGGTGAACCTGCGCGAACAGGCTCTGACGGCGCTGCGCCGCGCCATCACCACCGGTGAGCTGCCCCCGGGCACCCACCTGGTGGAGACGGAGCTGTCCGAGCAGCTGCAGATCAGCCGGGGCACCCTGCGCGAGGCCATGCGCCAGCTCCAGCAGGAGGGGCTGATCGCCGCCGGAGCCCGTGGCCGGCTGTCCGTGCGCAGTCTGGATGCCAAGGAGATCCTCGACATCTTCGCTGTCCGGGCGGCTCTCGAGTCCCTGGCCGTGCGCACGCTCAGCCGAGCGGAGCACCGCGGTGCGGCCGTGGCCACACTGCGTGACGCGGTGCGCGCCATGGACGAAGCTGTCGATGACACGCTGGAGGAGCGGATCGAGGCGGACCTGAACTTCCACCGAACGCTGTGCCGTCTCACCGACAACGCCATGCTCCTGCACTCGTGGCAGGCCCTGGAGGGGTCGATCCGGATGTCGTTCATGTGGGCCGGCATGGACCGGGCCGTGGGCAACATGCGCGTGGACCGGCACACCGCCATCGTCGACGTCATCGCAGCCGGAGACGCCCCGGCAGCCGCCGACTACATGCTCTCCCACATGGACGAAGCCGCGGCCAACCTCGTCTCCTGAGCACCGGCTGCCGATGTGCCGCCCCCGGCCCATGGCCTCGGACTCGCCGGCCCGGGCGCTGCGATGTCCGGCTCCGGGTCGATGGCCCGGAGCCGGATGACGTCTCGCCGAAACTGAGCTGACCCGTCGACGCGAGCCCCTCTGTCCAAGGGGGCGGTCGGCCGTGCCCGGACGGATCCGCAGAAGCAGCCCGCGATCTGCGCCATGTCACCCCCGTGCGGCGTGTTGCGGGCCGGAGACACCGCACGGCACCGTATGCCGTCCGCAACTCGCCCGACTGTCAGCACTTCTGGCCCAGGGTGCAGGTGCTCCGGCCCGTCGCGGACCCTGACGGCGGGCCTGCCGGACCCATTGGCTGACAACAGCCTGTCCGCCTTGTCCACCGGGCCACGTCTGTGATGCCGGTCCTCGCCCGGTTGCGGTTCTGGCTGCGGTTCCCGCCCGCGCCGGGACCGGTGGGCTTCGTGGGCGGCATCATGCGGAGGTTCCCCGGAGGGGCCGCCCGCCACAACCGGAGAAGCGCCTCACCACTGCTGGATGGACCCATCCCATCGCGTAGATCAACCATTGCGTCCCGTGTGTGTTCTGTGCCACACTTCCAGCAACACCAGTTGACTGTTAACAGTCAACTGAAGTCGTGGTCAGTGGTGAGCCGGCCGAGGACAGACACGCGTCCGCCCACGAGCCTGTACCGGGAACCGCCGCTCTCGGGCGGGAGGACCGGTCGGGGCGGGCAGCCGTGTTCCGTTGCAGTGAGGCCCGATCACCGGTCGCTGCGGCCCGCCACGGTCCGGCTCGCCTCCGTCATACGGAGCACCGCCCGTGGGACCCGACCACCATCCGCTTGCCGGCCCGTCCGGCGTCATCCGCAGAGGAGCAGACATGGACACGCTCGTCCTCGTCCATCTCGCCATCTCGGTCATCGGCATCGTCCTGATGATCGTCTGGGCGAAAATCAACCCCGTCGTCGCACTCGTCGTCGGCGCACTGTACCTGGGCGTCGCCGCCGGGCTCGGCTTCACCGAATCAGTGGCCGCCGTCAATGCCGGCTTCGGGGCGCTGATGGCCGAAGTGGGCCTGATCATCGGCTTCGGCGTCATGATCGGCACCACGCTCACGGCCACCGGCACGATGCAGCGTGTCGTCGACGGGTTGCTGAAACTCGTCGGGCCCAAGCGGTCGCCCTACGTCCTGGGTCTGACCTCGGGCATCATCTTCCCGTCGATCTACTTCGACGTCGCCCTGGTCATCCTCGCCCCGATCGCCGGTGCCATCGCCAAGCGCACCGGCAAGAGCATCGCCACCCTGGCCGGTTCACTGGCCATCGGCCTCGAGGTCGGGCTGCTGATCGTGGTCCCCGGTGTGGCGGCGATCGCCGTCGCCGGACCCCTCGGGGTGGAGATCGGCACCATGCTGATTTGGGGCATCCCCCTGGGCATCTTCTTCATCATCTCCAGCATCTTCGTGCACGACCTGATGATGCGGAAGATCTTCAACCCCGCCACGGACCAGGACCACAGCTTCGACGACTCCATCTTCGGGGAGTCGATCGAGGAGGAACGCGCCCGCCTCGAGACCCGACGCGGGACGGGCCCCACCACCGTGGGCACCACCGAGGTCGCCGGCACCTCGGCGGGCACCCTGATCGTGACCGCCCCGACCCGGCAGATGCCGCTGGTCGTCGCCATGCTCCCCGTGATCGTGCCGATCCTGCTCATCATCCTGGACACCGTCACCGGACTCATCGGCCAGGAAGTCCCCGTCCTCGGCTTCCTCGGCAGCCCCGTCGTCGCCCTGCTCATCGGCCTGCTCATCGGCATCGTTCTGGCGGTCCCCGCCGTGACCCGCGACGGCATCGACGACCTGCTCACGCGGGGTGCCCAGACCTCCGGCTCGATCCTCCTGTTCACCGGCGTGGCCGGGTCCCTGGGCCAGGTGATCACCGAGGTCGGCATCGGCGACATGATGGCCGCCCTGTTCCAGGCCAATGCCGCGATCCCGGTGCTGCTCACCTGGACCGTGGCCGCCGTCCTGCGCATCGCCCAGGGATCGGCCTCGGTGGCCGCGATCACCGCGGCGACCCTGCTCGCCCCGATCATGGGCTCCATCGAGGCCGCGCCGATCCTCATCCTGTTGGCCGCCGGCACCGGCGCCGCGTTCGGCGCCCACGTCACCGACAACACCTTCTGGATCTTCAAGCAGATGCTCGGGTTCACCACCAAGGGCACGTTCAAGATCTACACGCTCGCCCAGTCCACCTTCGCCGTGATCGGCCTGGGTGTGTGCCTGCTGCTCGACCTGTTCATCTGAGTCCGCCCTGCCCCTCACGCCCTCAGGAGGCTCCCATGTCACCCGTTCCACCGCCCCGGATCACCTTCATCGGAATCGGAGCCATCGGCCTGCCCATGGCCGAGCAGCTCCTCCGAGCCGGATTCGACGTCACCGGTGTCGACCCATTCGCCGAGCAGCGGGCGAAGGCCACCGCACGGGGCCTGCGCGCCGAGAAGACCCCGGAATCCGCGGCCGCGGCCGACGTCGTCGTGTGCATGGTGGCCACACCGGAGCAGCTGCGGACGGCTACCCTGGGCGAGGCGGGGCTGCTCCGGCAGATGCCGGCCCGCAGCGTCCTGGTGGTGATGAGCACCGTCGGTCCCCGTGCGGTGCGTGAGGTGGCCGCTGCGGCCCCACCTGCGGTGAGCGTGCTCGACGTTCCCGTCACCGGTGGAGTAGCCCGCGCGCTCACCGGGGAGCTCAGCCTGTTCGCCGCCGGCGACCCCACCACGATCGACGACGTGCGGCCGGTCCTCGACGCACTGGGGGCGATCATCGACTGCGGCCCGGAGATCGGCCAGGGCCAGGCCTACAAAGCGGTCAACCAGCTGCTGTGCTCGGTGCACATCGTGGCCGCCGCCGAAGCACTCGCGCTCGCGGAGGAGCTCGGACTGAACCCGGAGAGGGTGCTGCCCGCCGTCGCCGGCGGCGCCGGGGGATCCTGGATGCTCTCCGACCGCGGCCCGCGCATGCTGCAGGGCCTGGACGCCGAGGTGACGAGTACCATCGGCATCTTCGTGAAGGACTCGACCCTGGTGAAGGACATCGCCGACGAGATCGGCTTCGACGCCCCGATGATCAGCGCCGCCCAGGCGAGATACCAGGCCGCCAAGGACGCCGGCTGGGACCGTAAGGACGACTCCCAAGTCATCCAGACTTACCGACGGTGATCCGTCTCGCCCACCCCAGCACATCCATACGAGCACCTTGGGTCGCCGCCCCGGACATGAGGCGGCGAAAGGAGTCGCCGCTTTGTGTGCGGCCCAGTCGGCGGCGGACAAACGTTGCCGTCGGGATTGCTTGTCCGCGCCAGAAGTGTCCAAGGCATCAGTTCACACGCGGCCCGGCGGTGCGACGCCGCAGCGCGAGCGGCAGAGTCAGCAGTGAGATCGCTCCGGTGATCAGCAGCGCGGTGCTGAAGGAGGTTCCTGCGGCGATCATGCCCACCAGGACCGACCCGAGACCGGTCCCGATGTCGAAGCCGATGTTCCACACCGCACTGGCGGTACCGTAGTGCGGCCGGCTGACGGCGTGGAAGGTCACGACCAGGGTGAGGTTCTGCAGGCCGCCGTAGCTGATGCCCACCATCGCTGCTCCGATCATCAACATCGGGGCCTCGGTGGCCTGGGGATCGCGGACCGCCCAGGCGATGGTCATCATGCCGGCCGTGGTCAGCAGCACCAGCGGTGCGATGAACCGGCGAGGGCCGTACCTGTCGGACAGTGCGCCGATCCGCCAACGGGTGAGTGCGGCGGCGACGTTCATCAGCAGCAGCGCCAGGGCGGTCAGCGCGGCACTGCTGCTCATCTGGGCCATGAAGGTGATCAGCGCGCCGCCGGCCAGGGTGACGCCGGTCAGCAGCGCCATCGGAGGGAGGAGGCGCAGGTAGGGCGCACGCTCCTCCTCGTCCCCCTCCGGGACGCCGTCCAGCATCCGGGCCAGACCGATCGCGGGCACGACGGCAACAACGGGCAGGGCTGCCAGGGTGAACACGACCCAGAATCCGAGCTGTTCGGCGATCCAGGGTCCCGCCGACAGGAACAGGATCTGCGGTCCCGCGATCGCCAGGCCGTAGGCACCGATCGCCTTCCCGCGACGCTGTGGCTCCACCAGCTCGGCCACCAGGGCACTGCCGGTCACGGTCAGTACGCCGAATCCGAGCCCGCGCACCGCGGAGAGCACCAGGGTCGGCCCCAGGGCGTCACTGACGCCGTGGGCCAGGGCGGGCAGTCCCAGCAGGAGCATGCCCGCCACGAGGACCGGCGCCCAGCCGAAGCGGCGCAGGGCCCTGGGGACGAACAGCTGGGTGAGTACGGTGAAGAGCATGAGCACGCCGTTGACCAGCCCCGCGCCGGCGGTGTCGGCGCCGCCGTGCACCGCCCACAGCGGCGCGACTGCCAGCAGCGCGGCATACCCCGAGAAGCCCAGGGCGGTCATCGTCAGCATCAACGGCATCCCCGGCGCCCGCCAGACCGAGTTGTTCACCATCGATCGTGGCCGGTGACGACGGCGCCGCCCTCGTGGCGCGCCTCGGCGGGGGCTGTGCTCCCGGTGCGGCGTCGCGGCTCTGCGGGTGACTGCTGGGCGCGGAAATTGATGATCGACATGATGGAGCCAGCCTAGGTCCGGCACCCTTCGACCCTTTGACATGGTGGATCGCGACAGGGGCCGGTCCCCATCACGGGGCCGGGGCCGGTCACACCGGGCGGTCTCGGGAACATCGCGGAAAGCTGCGCCGCGAATCAGTGTCATTGCCTCTCCGGTCCACGATGACCGCTCCGCTCAAGGCTGGCCCCGCACCAGCGGAGAGCTGTCGGGCGGCGGCGTTGAGGCTTCCGGTCACCGGATCCTCGCGTAGAGGTTCGGTTCCTCCGGGGAAGAGCACGCGCAGCTCGAAGCCGGCTTCCGCCTCCGCTCCGTGCGGTCCGATCACACCGCCACGGGAATGAATAGAATGCACTATCGGTGCAGTATGATGCACTGATGGATGACAACACGACGTCCCTCGCGGCGGCCATCGGCGCCCGGGTGAAGCAGCAGCGGCAGGCCCGGCGCTGGACGCTGGACCAGCTGGCCGAGATCGCCGGGGTCAGCCGCCGGATGCTGGTCAATGTGGAGCAGGGCGCCACCAATCCCAGCGTGGGGACCCTGCTGCGGATCAGCGACGCCCTGGGCATCGGGCTGCCGGCACTGGTGGAGGTGCCACAGCCCAAGGCCGTGACCGTCACCTGGCACGGTGAGGGGGCCGCCCTGTGGAGCGGGGACTCCGGCGGCCGCGGGCTCCTGGTGGCCGGGACCGCACCACCGGACGTGGTGGAGCTGTGGGACTGGACCCTGGGCCCCGGTGACCGGCACGCCAGTGAGGCCCACACCCGGGGCACCAAGGAGCTGCTGCAGGTCCAGGCCGGCACCATGACGATCGAGGTCGCCGAGCAGTCGATCACCCTCGAGACCGGGGATGCGGTCTCCTTCCCCGGCGACGTCGCCCATGCCTACGCCAATCCGGGTGCTGCGCCGGCCCGGTTCTCGCTGACCGTCTTCGAACCGGGCGTGGGCCCGGGACACCACCAGGAGGTTTCCCCGTGACTGAACCGAACACGCTGGAACGGTTGCTCGAGGAGGCCTGGGTCGAGGCCGAGGTGTTCGCGCTGCGCCCGGACTACCGGGCCCTGCTGCTGGCCGCCGACGGGCTCGTGCCGGGCCCCAGTGATGCGACCGGTGAGGCGCTGCTGCAGGAAGCCGAAGCCGCCACCGCCCGTGCCCTGGCCGGCCGGCCGGTGGACCAGCTGCCGCACGTGGCCGCGTGGCGGGAGGCCTACCGGGCCTTCGGGGCGAAACCCCAGCGCACGCGCAACAGCCTGGAGGCCCTGACGCGCCGAGCGGGCTCCGGGCTGCCGCGGGTGAACCGGCTGACCGATCTCTACAACGCGGTCTCGGTCCTGCACCAGATCCCACTCGGCGGGGAGGACCTGGCCGGCTACCGCGGGGCGCCGCGACTGGTGCGCGCCACCGGCCAAGAGCCCTTCGACGCCGTGGCCGGCGGTGAACCGGTGATCGAGCACCCCGAACCGGGCGAGGTGGTGTGGTGCGACGAGGCCGGGGTGACCTGCCGGCGCTGGAACTGGCGCCAGGGACGGCGCACCGCACTGACTGCGGAGACCACCACGGCCCTGTTCATCCTCGACGCCCTGGCGCCCATGACGGACGAGGCCCTGCACGCTGCCGCCGAGGACCTCGCCACCCGCCTGGCCGACCTCGGCCCCGACGTGCGGATCGCCCGCCGCCTGCTCACTGCCGGCGACCGGCGCACCCCAGGAGACTCGTCATGACCCTTCGTTCCCCTTCCCCCACGGCGGTGCCGCCGCGATCCACCATCCGTTCCACCGAAGGAAACAGCACCATGTTCACCGGTCTGAGCGCCTTCCCCCTCACCCCCCTGGCCAACGATGCGGTGGACGAGTCCGCTTTCGTGGGCCTGATCCGACGGCTCGCGGACGCGCAGGTGGACTCCATCACCGCCCTGGGCTCCACCGGCTCCTACGCCTACCTCAGCACCGAGGAACGACGCCGTGTCGCCCACCTGGCGGTCGAGCACGCCGGGGACGTCCCGGTGTTCGTCGGCATCGGGGCGCTGCGCACCTCCCGGATCCTCACCCACCTCGAGCACGCCCAGCAGGCCGGAGCCGCCGCGGTGCTGCTGGCCCCGATGAGCTATCAGCCGCTGACCGACGACGACGTGGCCGGGCTCTTCGACACCGTCACCGCGCACTCCTCGGTGCCGGTGATCGTCTACGACAACCCGGGCACCACCCACGTCACCTTCACCACCGAGCTCTACGGCCGCATCGCCGCTCTGCCCGGCATCGCCTCCCTCAAGATCCCCGGTGTGCCCGCCGACCCCCAGCAGGCCCGGGCGCGGGTGCGCGAGATCCGCGCGGTGGTCCCGGCCCACGTGAGCATCGGGATTTCCGGGGACGCCACGGCCGCCGCCGGACTGACCGCCGGCTGCGACGCCTGGTACTCGGTCCTCGCCGGCACGCTGCCGGGCCCGGCCCTGCGCATCACCCGGACCGCCCTGGAGGGGCGGGCCGAGGAGGCCGCGGCCGCCTCCGACCGGCTGGTACCGCTGTGGGAACTGTTCGCCGAGTTCGGGAGCCTGCGGGTCGTGGCCGCGATCGCCGAGCAGCTGGGCCTGGTACCCAGGCCCTGTCTTCCGCTGCCCCTGCAGGGCCTCGACGAGGGCCAGCGCGATCGGGTGGCTCGGGTGGTCGACGACCTCGGGCTCGACCGTCACCGCTGACATCAGGAGCTCCGCAGGGCGAGATCGCCGGGGTGCAGCACTGGCGCGATACGTCTTCGCCGCGACCCCGGTGCGCAGCGCCGACGGGGCGCGGTGGTCGTCCTGCCCCGTCAACAGCGGCGCGATGCAACCGTGGAGGTGCCCTCCCCGGCCCGGACACTGCGCCTGATCGTCAGGTGCGGGCCGCTGTGCCGCACGCTCGGACTCCTCGTCACGGTTGCGTTCTCCGTGGCCGCGCTGCCGATCTTCGCGGCCACCCTGGCCGCGCGCAGCGAGTACGCACCTGTGGAGTCCCGGGGTCAGGTCTTCATCTGGGTGGGCGCGCTCAAGATCGACGCAGGCCCGGCCGCCGCCGGCGCCACCATCACCCACGCGGCCTGGGCGCCGCTGGTACTGGTGAGTTCCCTCACCGTCGTCGCTGCCACCGCCAGCGTTGCCGCTCGATCCCGCCCGCGCTGAATCAGGCCACAGCCCACGCCGTCCTCTCTGCTGTGCACATGGCCGGATACCGGGTACCGGCTCACGGCGGTGACAGCAGCGACGTGGCGACGAAGGTTTCTGAAGGCGGCTCCGCACGGTCCCAACGGGACAACGGTGCGGACCTGGATTTCGGGACACGACTCGCTGTCCCGCTCGTCGGGCATGGACCTCAGTCCTGGCCGTCCCACTAGCATGGAGGGGGAACGCATTCCCGAGGTCGGTCAAGACGTTGATCGCCCTGAGTTCGACCGCCATCGTTGAGATCTTCGTCCTGGCGCTTCGCATGTCTCGATCCAGGGAGCGGAACGGGCCGAGGGGACTGCCGATCCCCGGCATCGACCCGTTCCCTTCACGTGTGGCTCAGTCCCTGGCCGCCGGTCAGGCTGCGAACCACTCCTCCAGCCAACCCTGCATGAGCTCGATCTCCGCCTGCTGGTCCTCGATCATCTTCTCCGCCATGGCCCGCAGCTCTGGATCGGTGCCCATCTGCAGCTCCATCTCGGCCATCTCGAGGGCCATCTGGTGGTGGGCGATCATCTCTTCGAGGAAGGCCCGGTCGAACTCGCCCCGGAAAGTTCCGCCAGCTCCTCCAGGGCCATGCCATCCATCTCGCCCATCATGTCGTCGTGCATGCCACCGCTCATGCCGTTGCCCATGCCGTCTCCGTGAGCATGGCCATGGTGGTGACCGTGCCCGTGGTGGTGGCCGTGGCGGTGGGTGGAGTCGCTCTCGGGGGCCAACCGGTCGGCGGCGGCCTGCAACTGTCCGATCTCCTCGGTCTGGGCCTCGATGATCTGCTCTGCCAGGTCGCGGATCTCGGGGCGTTCGGACTTCTCCAGGGCCAGTTCGGCCATGTCGACCGCGCCCTGGTGGTGGGGGATCATCATCACGGCGAAGTGGTGGTCGTGGTTCGTCTGCTGCTCGGCGCCAATGGTCGCGGAGGCAGCGCCGTGGGCCGGGGAGGCGACCGCCGCGGTCGCCCCGGCGCCGCTGAGGGCCAGTGCCAGGGCCGTCCCGGCAGCCAGGTGCTTGAACGTCGAAGTCATGACGAACCTCTCCTTCGCATGAGCCCGTGCCGGGCCCGCGCATCGTGGTGTCTGCTCTGGTCAGCCTCCGGTTGAAGCCGTCCGATTCCTCCACGGCAGCCCCGCCGGAGCGGCTTTCTCAGGCATCAGAGGGCGGGGCGGGACTTCTTCACTGAACCTTCAAGGGCCGACCCTGCTGCCGGCCGAGCGGGCGGTGCCGCGACGGTGGTAGGGCCGACATTCCCGCCGGCTGGTGCGCCGGAGGACGCGGTGGAGGTGAGCTCGACGGTACCTCCGCTATGCGTATGCCCGGACAGCGGCCATCAACACAGCTCAGAAGACACCTGGTCGTGCAGCTGTCCCAAGCGGCATGACCGAGCCTCTGCTGAAGCCGTCGCGGGACAGTGTCAGAGGGTGGATTCAATGGCGGGCCGGGCGGGCGACGTCGGGATCGGTGTGTTCCGACCCTCAGGGACGCGGAAGATCGGCAGGGTCAGGTTGATGAGCGGGCCGATGAGCAGCGCAAAGACTACGGTGCCCGCTCCGACCGAGCCGCCGAGCAACCAACCGAGCGCCAGGACGGTGCCCTCGATGGCCGTGCGCACGAACCAGATGGGCAGGCCGAAGTGCTGGTGCAGTCCGGTCATCAGCCCGTCGCGAGGGCCCGGGCCCAGCCGCGCCCCGATGTAGAGGCCACTGGCCAGGGCGAGGAGGAGAAGTCCGCCGGAGAACAGCAGGATCCGCGCCCACAGTGCCTCGGGTTCCCCGATCACCGCCAGACCGACCTCCGCGCTGGGGCCGACGAGCAGGACGTTGAGCACCGTGCCAACGCCGGGCCTCTGCCGCAGCGGGATCCAGAGCAGCAGCACGACCACCCCGATGAGGTTGGTCATCACGCCGAACGGGACACCCGTCTGCAGCGAGGAGCCCTGGCTCAGGACATCCCACGGTGCGACACCGAGGGTGGCCCTGATCATCATGGCCAGGGCAAACCCGTAGAGGAACAGGCCGATCAACAGTTGCGTGCCACGCCAGGGGCCGAGGAGGGTCATAGGCCAAGTGCAACAGTTGATTGGCCTGACAACAAGATGCCAATCATGGCATGGTGGCCTGATGATGGTTCTCTCTTCACGTCGGCTGGCCGCTGACCTCGGCGCCTGGCGTGCGGGCGGTCCCGCCTACGAAGCCCTCGCGGACCGCATCCGCCTGCTCACCCTCGACGGCCGGATCCCCCTCGGCACGAGGCTGCCGGCCGAGCGTGAACTGGCCGCCGAGCTCGGTCTCAGCCGCACCACGGTCGCGGCGGCTTACACGCGCCTGCGCACGGCCGGGTACCTGCACAGCACCCGTGGCTCCGGCAGCGTGGTCGTCATGCCCGGGCGAGGCACCACACCTGCGGAAGATGACGGTCCCGCCACTGTCACCCTCGATTTCAGCAAAGCCGCTCTTCCGGCAGCACCGCAGGTCGGTGAAGCCGTCGCGCGGGCCGTACAAGAGCTCGCGGCGTACTTGAACGGCCACGGCTTCGACCCGGTCGGGCTTCCTCGCCTCCGGCAGGCCCTGGCCGAGCGCTACACCGGCCGGGGAGTGCCGACCGAGTCCGGGCAGATCATGGTCACCCTCGGCGCGCAGCACGCCATCTCCCTGGTGGCGAGAACCCTTCTGCGCCGCAGCGACACGGCACTGGTGGAGGCCCCCAGCTACCCGCACGCCTACGAGGCGCTGAAATCCGCCGGCCGCCGCCTCGTCCCGGTCGCCGTGGACGCGCGCCAGGGATGGGACGACGACGGGCTGGAGCAAGCGTTCCAACGGGCCCGTCCGGCCCTGGCGTATGTGATGCCCGACTTCCACAATCCCACCGGTGCGGTCATGCCGGGGCACCAGCGTGAGCGTCTCATGGCGGTGGCTGCACGCCACGGATCGGTGGTGGTGGCCGATGAGACCATGGCCGAGCTGCGGATCGAGGGCGAGACGCAGCTCCCGCTGGCCGCCCACGGTCCAGCCATCCTCATCGGCTCCCTGAACAAGACGGTCTGGGGAGGACTGCGGATCGGCTGGATCCGTGCGGAGGCGGAGATGATCCGGCGGCTCGAGCAAGCCCGCTACGCCAATGATCTCGGGACGCCCATCCTGGAGCAGCTCATCGGCCTGGAAATGCTCGGCAACTACGACGAGCTGCTGCGATTCCGGGCGCTGCAGCTCGCCCAGGGACGCGACCACCTCGAAGCCCTGCTCCGGGAACACCTCCCGACCTGGGACGTCCCCCATGTTCCGGGAGGCCTGTGCACCTGGGTCAACATCGGACAGCCGGTCAGCTCCCAACTCGCCCTCGCAGCCCGGGACGGCGGCCTTCTGCTGGGAGCCGGCCCCCGGTTCGGCCCAGGAGGGGTCTTCGAACGCTTCCTCCGCCTGCCCTTCAGCTACCCGGCAGAGGAAACACGCCAGGCCGTGGAGGTCCTCGCGCAGTCGTGGCACTCGGTGATACCCGGTCGCAAGATCAGCACGGACGCCGAACCAGCCCTTGTCTACTAGGCCATCGGGGCGGGCCACACCATCAAGGTTGCAGATCGGGTTCCGTCCTTCGGAATATGAAGACGCTTCGGCAGGACCGGATTACCGCGGTTCGATACGATGCAACACATGTCCATCACGTTCGAGAACGTCGGTATCGCCGTCCGTGACCTCGACGCGGCGATCGCCTTCTTCACCGACCTCGGACTGACCGTCCTGGGCCGGGACACGGTCAGCGGCGAGTGGGCGGACACCGCCGTCGGCCTCGACGGCAACCACGTCAACATCGCCATGCTCCAGACCCCGGACGGCAGCGGTCGCCTCGAGCTCTTCGAGTACATCCACCCCGAGGCGATCGAGACACAGCCCACCCGGCCCCATGAGATCGGGATGCACCGCGTCGCCTTCTCGGTCGACGACATCGACGACGCCCTCGAGATCGCCGCGAGGCACGGCTGTCACCCGCTGCGCGGGGTAGGGACCTACGGGGACGCCTACAAGCTCGCCTATGTCCGCGGCCCCAGCGGCATCATCGTGATGCTCGCCGAGGATCTGCACAGCCACTGACGACGGGTCGATTCGGACGTTGCCAGAGGTTCTCGGCCTGCTGCTCCCAGCCGGCTTCCTCGAGGGTGTCGGTCGAGGGGTCGTCGCTGACGAGGGCGACGTCCTGCCGGGGGAGTCCACCTGAGAGCTCGACGACCTTGTCGCTCCGGATGGTGGAGCATCCACCGATCCAGTCGTCGGAGGTGGCGCCGACCTGGATCAGGCACGCCTCGTGGTCGGCGCCCGAGGCCGGTCGCGCCGCGAAGTAGGAGTAGCCGTCGATCTCCCCCAGGTAGCGGGCGGAGTCGCCGGCGAACTGTTCGTCGGACCGGATGACTTCCGGCACCGGTCGGGTGGAGGACTCGGAGTCGAGAACAGCGAGGCCGTCACCGGTGGAGGCACAGGCGGAGGCTGCCCATACCATCGCGAGCGCCATTCCTGCTGCGCCGAATCTCTTGGTATTCATCATGAGACGTCTCCTCCGCTCCACCGAGCCCATGGGCGCCAGCTGCCCGTGCGATGGCGCGGGGCGATGGAGCACGTCGCCGGCCCGGGGGAGGTCATCGGCGGTGTCCCGGGCGGGCAGGACCGCGCGGGACTCGAGCACGAAGCGTGCAGCGCCGGCCGTCCGCGGCGATCGCTCCTCCGGCGTCGGAATGGTCATGCCGCACGAGCCGTGAGTACTGCGCCTCGGCGTGCATGGTCGTGCCGAACGATTCCGCTGCCCGCGCCCACGTGGTGCGCTGCGTCTCGAGCGGGGCCTCGCTGTCGGACACCCATGCGAACCGTCCTGACATGTGCCTATTCCCCTGGTGCGGCCGAGCCCGGTCGCCCGGCCCGATGTTCTCGAGCGTCCGGGCCGTCCAGGGGCTGTGCACCGCCGGCCGTGTCGTGCATCCGGATCAGCCCCGTGGCGCCGTCGATGGTGACGATCTGGCCCTCGGTCAGCAGGGTGGTGGCGTCGGGCACGCAGATGACGGCCGGGATGCCGTACTCGCGGGCCACGGTCGGGCCGTGGGCGATCGTGGAGCCGGTCTCCGTGATGAGTCCGCCGAGGGTCAGGAACAGCGGGGTCCAGCCCGGGTCGGTGGTCGGGGCGACGAGGATGTCACCGGGCTGCAGCCTCGCCTCGGACGGGTGGTGGACGATCCGCACCGGCCCGGTCACGATCCCGGTGGCCGCCGGCTGGCCGACCAGCACGTCCGGCCCGTGCTCGGGCGCGGTGTCGTCGGGCAGGGCCTGGGGGTTCGTGCCGTCGGACAGCAGCAGGCCGGGGACCTGCCGCCGTCGGGCCTCGCGGTGGCGCTCCCTGCGCCGGCCGGTCACCACCGCGCGCAGGTCCGCGCCGCGCGAGGCGTCGAGGGCCTCGTCCAGGGTCAGGAACATGATGTCCTCCGACTGCTCCAGCAGGCCGCGCCCGGTGAGCTCGGCCCCCACGCTGAGCAGCTGCCGGCGCACCTCGGCCAGCGGGGTCAGCCAGAGAAACTTGGGCAGCTCGCGCAGGCCGGCCAGCTCCCGGCTGCGGCGCAGCATGGACCCGGCGAGGCGGGCCCGCAGCGGCCGGGTGCGCCTGGCGCGTGCGACGAGGTCTGCCAGGGCGGCCTCGGCCTCGACGGCGGCGCGGGCGAACCGGGCCGGCGGGGCCTGCTCCGGTTCGGTCACCTGCAGGTACCCGGCCAGGGCGGCGAACACGGGGGTGGGGTCGTCGGCCCACCGGGGGGAGCCGACGTCGATCTCGGCGCTGCCGCGGATCCCGTACTCCGCCAGGAAGGCCGACAGGCCGAACTCGGGCAGCTCGCCGCGCGAGAAGCGTGCGGCGAGCTCGTCCGGGGTAGCGCCGACCAGCAGATCGCGGTGCGGGCGGGCGGCCTCGGCCACCGACCAGAGCTTCAGGTCCATCTGGGTGGTGACGTTGTGGGGCATCCCGCGCAGGGTCGCGTTCAGCTCGCCGGGCTGCAGGATACCGTCCAGCAGCCAGCCGGCCACCCCTTGAGCGATGAGCGCTGCCCACAGGGGCGGCAGGGAGCGCATCATCGGTCCGGTCATCGTCGCGTCCTGCAGACCGGCGGCGGAACGGACCCGGTCCGCCGTGTCCGCCGGTTCGGTCCGGGGCTGCCGGCGGACCTGTTCGAGTTCGTGGAACGCGCGCTCGCGGGCGGCAGCGGGCCGTGCCAGGGCCCGCAGCGCGCCGAGCAGCGAGGCGGGCACGGTGGCCAGGAGCAGCCGCGCGGTCGCACCGGCGGAGAACACGCGCTGACCGGGACGGGCGGGACGGGGCGCGTAGCGGGGGTCGTCCAGGACGCGCCGCAAGCCCCGTGCCACGGCCGGACCGTAGACCTGCACCATCGCGGGGACGCGGGAGTGCAGGCGCGGGCTGCGGACGAGGCCGGTGAGGTCCATGAACAGCCGGCCGCCGATCTCGACGAGGAACGGATCGACCACGGCGTCGTCGACGCCGATGATCTGCAGCCAGCGGCGGGTCGTCTCCCGCAGCACGGACACGCCCATGGGGGTGACCGGGCGCCGCAGACCCTGCATGTGGCCGACCTCCATGTAGACACGCGGGTCACCCTGTACCGGGTCGGACCCCGCCGGGAGCGGGAAGAGCGTGGTGATGGGCCGGGACTGCAGCAGCCAGAGCGTGCCCTCGGCGTCGTAGGCGAACTCGATGTCCTGCGGGCTGCCGAGGGCGCGCTGGACCCGCTGCCCGGTCGCCTGGAGCTCGCGGAGCTGGTCGGGGGAGAGACAGCCGTGCTCCTGTGGCCCGGGGAGCGGGCCGTGCCCGGGCAGGACGTAGTGGTCGGTGTCCATGGTGCCGTCCACGACTCCGGTGCCCAGCCCCGGGACCGCGTCGATGACGGTCTCCGTGCGGGTGCCGGTCAGCGGGTTGGCCGTGAACATCACCCCGGCGACCGTCGGGATGATCATGCGCTGCACGACGACGGCCATCGCGAGGTCGCCGGTCTCCAACCCCTGCCCGGCCCGGTAGGCGGCGGCGCGCTCGCTGTGCACGGAGTCCCAGCACTGCCGGATGGCCTCGAGCAGTGCGTCCCCGCCCTCGACGTCGAGGACGGTGTCCTGCTGGCCGGCGAAACTGGCGTCCGGCAGGTCCTCCGCCGTGGCGCTGGAGCGGACGGCGACGGGACCACCGCCGAGATGCTCGTAGGCCGTCAGGACGGCCCGCTCGGGGACGGCGCCCGAGCGGTAGGCCTCGGTGGTCAGGCAGAACGCGTCCGGCACGCGCTCGCCCGCGGACAGGAGGGCTCCGAGACCGACGGCCTTGCCCCCGACGAGCTCGGTGGTCGCCGAGGTGATGTGGGCCAGGTCGATCACGTCCATGGGATGCCTCTCTGGTGCCCCGGGGCTGACAGGGGGTGCGGAACGGGCAGCGCCATGGGGCGTCCGGTGCCCGTTCACAGCCGATGATCCGGTCGGCCGGTCGGCAGGTCAACCTCCCCGTGCCGTGAGGCACCAGCGTGACGGCGCGGAGGTGCCGGCGGTCGACACGGACCGGTTCCGCCGGCGTGGCCGGTGCCTCCACCCCGGTCGTTCCGGCCGGTCGCGCGGGGGAGTCCGCTCAGATCCAGGTGGCGAGCACGGGGACGGTGGTCATCACTCCCAGCGCCACGAAGACCGCCCCGGAGGTGAGCTCGATCCTGCGGGTCACGGTGGGACGGTTGAGCCAGGTGCCGGCGGTGTGGGCGGCCAGGGCCACGAGGAGCAGGTAGATCCCGATGGTTGCCGCCACCGTTCCGCCCATCACCACCATGACGAACAGCGCCCCGGCCCCGGGCGGGGTGAACTGGGGCAGGAGGGCCAGGAAGAACAGCCCGGTCTTCGGATTGGTCAGGCAGCACACCAGTCCTGCGGCGAAGGCCGATCGCGCTCTCGGCCCGGAGGGCTCCGGGCGGTCCAGGGCGGCGGTGACGGTCGACCCCGCGGCCCGTGTCACGCCGACGGCCATCGGCACCGCGGTGGCCGGGGCGGGAGCGTGGGCGGTGATCGCCCGGTAGCCCAGGTAGAACAGGTAGGCGCCCCCGAGGATCCGCAGAGCCTGGAAGGCGGCCGGGGAGCTGTCCAGGAAGGCGGCCACGCCCACCGCGACCAGCCCCGCCCAGGCGAAGACCCCCACCGCGGACCCGGCGGCGGCCAGCATCCCGGCCCGGCGCTGCCGCAGGGCGTAGCCCAGGGTCAGGACGGTGTCGGGTCCCGGGGTGAGGGCCAGGACCACGGCCACGCCCAGCAGGGCCAGATAGCTCGAGGTGTCCACGGCAGCTCCTTGTCGGTCAGTGGTTCGTGACCCCTACCGTGCCACCGCGTGACCCTTCAGCACCAGCAATGATTTCCGTGTCATTGGCAGGTGAAAGCATACGATCGGGGCATGCTCGATCCGCACCGGCTCACCATCCTGCGCGCCGTCATCGCTGCCGGCTCGGTCCACGCCGCCGCCCGGAACCTCCACCTGGCCCCGGCCACCGTCAGCCAGCACCTCCGCGCCCTGGCCCGGCAGACCGGGCTGGTGCTGTTCGAGAAGAACGGCCGGGGCATCGAGGCCACCCCGGCCGCCCGGCACCTGTGCGAGGCCAGCGCGGACACCCTCAGCAGCCTGGAACGCCTCGAGCGCACCGTGGAGGATCTGCGGCAGGGCCGGGCCGAGCAGATCGCCGTCGCCTGCTTCGCGTCCCTGGCCCAGGCCTGGATGCCCGAGGTGGTGGTCGCCCTGCGTGCCCGGTCCCCGGACGTGGTGGTGGAGATCAGCATCAACGAGCTGCACCCCACCGGAGGCCGCCGGGCCCCCGACGTCGACGTGCGCAACGAGTCCCTCGACGGGCCCCTCGTCCACCTGGAGGGATACCAGCGCCATGCCCTGCACGAGGAGGACTTCTGCGTGGTGCTGCCGGTCGACCACCCGCTGTCCGCGCGTCCCACGGTGACGATGGCCCAGCTGCGCGACGAGCCCTGGATCGACCACGACACCCACGACGGCCCCACCGGGCGCATCATCACCCGCGCCTGTCACGCCGCCGGCTACACCCCGCACTACGTCGCCCGTCTCGACGACCACCACGCGGCCACCAGCCTCGCCGCGGCCGGGCTGGGGATCACGGTGCTGCCCCGGATCGCGCTCACCGGGCTGCCGGCGACTCTCACCTCGAGGCCGCTGGTCGCCCCGGCCGTCCACCGGCGCATCGTCGCCCACACCCGCACCCACCCCACCCGGGCGCGGCTGATCCACACGGCCCTGACGGCGCTGCGCGAAGCCGCTCGACGGAGCCGGCCCGCACCACCGGACGAGCGCTGACCCCACCACCGCTCCGACGGACCCCGTGATCGCATCGGGCCCCCGACGCCGCCCGCGGACAGCAGGACGCCCGCTCAGGGCTGTGCTCCGGTGCGCGTGTGGCGCAGCACCGGGCGCCTGGCCCGAGGGAGTCCTTCGACGACGAGCTCGTAGGCGTTCAGCACCAGTTCCCCGACGAGCTCCGGGGTGATCCCCGGGCCGGCGGCGAGGGAGATCCAGTGCTGCTTGTTCATGTGGTAGCCGGGCGTGATCGTGGGGAACTCCTGGCGCAGCGCCGTCGCGTGCGGGGGCTCGCACTTGAGCGTCACGATCGGCTCCCCGGGTGCTTCCGTGGTCATCAGGAAGATCTTGCCCACGACCTTGAACACGTCGTGCTCCGGGCCGAAGGGACAGGTGTGCGTCACGGCCGGCAGCCCGGCGGCCGCCTCCATGGCGATCTGCTGAAGTCTCGTCCCGTCCACGCCGCTGCTATCCGCGGGACCGGGGGTGCTGGACCTCGTAGCTGACCTGGACCATGCCGTTGTCGAAGCGGCGCTCCCGGAGGAGGCGCAGCTCCAGGGACAGCCCGTCGGGGAAGACCGGGGTGCCGCCGCCCACCGTGACCGGGCACAGCAGGAGCTCTACCACGTCGACCAGCCCCAGCAGCAGGGCGCTGCCGGCCAGGGTCGGGCCCTCGATCGTGAGGTCTCCGGACGCCTCGGACCTCGCGCGTTCGACGGCCTCGGCGGTGAACTCCCGCTCGAGCCGGGTGCCTTCGGTCCAGGTCCGGCCGAGAGAGGAGGAGAAGACGATCTTCTCGGCGCGCTTCCAGGTCTCCGCGAAGCGCGCCGTCTCCGGGGACCATGTCGCCGCGGACGGATCGGTCTCCCAGACGGCCATGGTCTCGTACATGCGCCGCCCGTAGAGGTAGGTGCTGACCGATGCCAGGTCCGTGGTCAGGGCGGCGACGACGGCCTCGTCGGGCACGGCCCAGGTGAAGCTGCCCTGCTCGTCCGAGTTGTAGCCGTCCAACGAGGAGGCGACGGAGTAGATCACTTTCCCCATGCCCCCACTCAACCCGCCGGAGCCGCCCGGGCACAAGAGGGGCAGTGCCTCCGAGGTCCGTCGTGCCTCCAGCGGCGGGCCGTCAGCTGTGCCCGTCCCGGTCCTCGCCGCGGCGGGTCATTTCCGCCCGCGCGGCAGCACGCACGTGCAAATTGGTGGCGTTGTCGGCCGCGTAGCGACGGTCGGCGGCGCTCAGGTGGTCACTGCCGAGTGCGGCAGCCGCCACGTCGACGTCGCTGTGGTGCAGGGCGATGTCGAGCAGCTCCGCCGTGCCGGTCAGCTCCTCGACCCCGTCGACGGTCCAGGACTGGACCCGGCGTCGGTGGTCGGCCTCCTTCTGCGCCAGCTGCCGCATCAGCTCGCCCGTGTTGATCACAGAGGTGATGGGCTGGGAGTCGTCGTGCTTCGTCACCGTGTCCTCCTGGGGGGTCCGTCCGTGGTCCTTCCATTCATAGCCCACCACCCCGTCCCCTGTGATGAATCAACCGTCCCCGGAGGTGGAAAGGAGCCCCGCCGGCCCTGGTCCGCCGCGTCGCGGAGCCCTGGGATGCGGTTCCTGCCGCGGCCCACCGCGGCGGCTCCGTCCGGGGCAGGTGGGGGAGCCGACTCCTACGAGACCAGCCGCTCCCGCGTGTCGTGGCCGGAGCAGGCCGGTGGAGCACCACGTCCGGGTCGGCTGATCTCGGCCCACAGCTCATCGAGGGGCAGGCCGAGAACATCGGCGATCGCCGCGATGGTCGGGAAGGCAGGGGTCGCCACACGGCCCGACTCGATCTTCCGCAGGGTCTCCGGCGGGACGCCCGCATCGAGGGCGACCTCCAGCATCGGGCGCTCACCCGTGGCCCGGCGCAGCAGGGCGGCATCGCTGCGGACTAGGCCATCAGCTTCATCGTGGGGGAGGCAAGGCCCCCGGAGAGCGCCGTGATGATCGAGGTGACCGAACGCGCCCTGCACGCCGGGATCACCGACGCGGCCACACGGTGACGTCCTGCAGCCGGAGCGCTCTCGGTCGGCCGAGCGGGAGTCAGCGGACTTCGCGGAGGGAGCCGTCGGTGACGTCGTAGACGAAGCCCCGCACGCTGTCGCGGTGCGGGATGAAGGGGTTGGCGGTGATGCGCGCCATGGACCGGCGGACGTCGTCGTCGGGATCGGTGAAGGACTCCGGTGACCACGGCGGGCGCATCCCGGTGTCGGCCTTGATCTGTGCCGTGAAGGCGTCGTCGGTGAAGGTGAGCATGCCGCAGTCGGTGTGGTGGATGAGGATGATCTCCCGGGTGCCCAGCAGACGCTGGCTGATGACCAGGGACCGGACCTCGTCGTCGGTGATCACCCCGCCGGCGTTGCGGATGACGTGGGCGTCGCCCTCGCTCAGCCCCAGCAGTCCGTAGGGGTTGAGCCGGGCGTCCATGCAGGCCACCACCGCCACCGGCAGAGCCGGGGGCATGGGCAGATCGCCCTTGGTGAAGGCGGCGGCGTAGGCCTCGGCGTGGTGCAGGAGGTCATCGGTGGCGCTCATAGCGGGTCCTTTCCTCGACAGGTGTGGCGGACCGCGTCCCGGGGGCCGGCTTCGGTCCCCGGTGTCCCCGGGCGCTGCGGTCCGACCCGTCCGGAGCCGCCCGGTCCGCTCCTCACCCTAGGACCGGGCGTCGCCCGTGCACACCCCTCCCGTCGTCATCGGTCGCGACGCTGAGATCGGTTGCGGGACCCGGCGCTGCGACCGGCTCCTCACTCCGGATCGCCCCGCAGCACGTCCACGTGCACGTGGTCGAGGTGGCGCAGGATCTCGTTGCCGGGCTCGGGCGCGTCGTAGTCCCGCCACCGCCCCCGCGAGCTGTGAGCGCTCCAGAAGCGGTCGTCGAAGATGACGTACTGGACGTCCAGGTCCTCGGCGTGCGCAACCAGCCAGTGGGCCAGCAGCCACCCTTCGCGCCGGTTCTCCTCGGTCACAGGGCGGAAGAAGACGTCGACGGCGCGGCCGTCGTAGTGCGTCGACTCCTCGCCGTGGCCCTGGCCGACGCCGCCGGGGGCGAACCCACCCAGACTCTGCTCTCCGAACACCTCGGTCATCGCACCGCGCACCCGCTCGGCGCGCGGGGTCAGGCCGGTTGCGGTCAGCTGTTGCTGCGGCAGGTCATCGGCCGCTGAGCCCCGGCAGCTCAGGCTCGCACCGGCGTCCTCGGGCGGTCCGTCGGCCAGGCGCCGCAACACCGCCGCGTCGAGACCGGAGGTGTCCGGGGCCTCCACCCCGCGGGCGGCGAGCGCCACCGCGGTCGTGGCCCGCTTCGCCTCCTCGCGGTCGAGCCCGACCTCTCCGTCCGCGGTCTCGACGACGCACTCGGCACCCCAGGTCAGCCCGCCGTCCCCGGCGCGCAGGCCGCTGAGCAGGCCGGGCCCGAGGAGCACCAGTGCTCCCGCCAGCATCCCGAGCACGAGAAGCAGGGCGAGGAGCGAGCGCAGGGGGCGGCTCCGGTCCCGGTGCGCGGCGCCGGCGGTCATCACGCGTGCGGTCGTGCGGGGAGCACGGCGAGCGCATGGGCTCGGGTGCCGATCGCCTCGGGGGCCACGGCTGATCCGACGACGCCGACGACGCCGGTCCTGGCGGTCCTGCCGACGATGATGCACCTGCTTCCGCTCGGGTGTGGGGATGCCGGCTCCAGCACAGCAGGCGGACCTGGCGAGAACCTGCACGAGTCGTGCGGGAAACCGGCTCGTGACCCCTTGACAGCCCGGTGTGATCCGTATCATGCTGGACCACATGAACCTGTCAGACAGCCGGACAGCCGGACAGCCGGTGGAGCGCTTCAGCGCGGCGGAGGCCGTCTTCAAGGACCTGCTCGCGCAGATCCAGGAGGGGCGCCTCGCCGTGGGGGAGAAGCTGCCCTCGGAGGCCGCGCTGGCCCAGGGGTACGGCGTGAGCCGGTCCGTGATCCGCGAGGCGCTGCGCTCCTGCGCGGCACTGGGCCTGACCGTCAGCCGCACCGGCAAGGGGACGTTCGTCGTCTCCCAGCGGGTGGCCGAGGACCTGGCCCTGGGCGCGTACTCGGCCCGGGACCTGCACGAGGCCCGGCCGCACATCGAGGTCCCCGCGGCCGGTCTCGCCGCGCGCCGCCGCACCGAGGAGGACGTGCGCTTCCTGCAGGACGTCGTGGCGGCGATGGCGGCCGAGGACGACCCTCAGGCCTGGGTCGAGCTGGACACGAGCTTCCACGCCGCTGTCGCCCGGATCAGCCACAACCGGGTGTTCGAGAAGGTCATCGCCGACATCCGCGAGGCGCTCTTCCACCAGTCCGAGACCCTCAACGTGGTGGCGGCCCGCCAGAAGCGCTCGGACGAGGAGCACCTGCGCATCTTCCACGCCATCCGCGACGGCGCGGCCGACGAGGCGGAGGCCGCCATGCAGGACCACCTCGCGGCCGTGCGCGGCGCTCTCGGCGCCATCACCGGCGAGTAGCCCGCCGGTCGTCCCGGCCACTGTTCCAGCCTCCCCGGCTTCCGCTCGAGCAGGCGCGGTCCTCGCCCTGCTCGCCCGTCCTCCTGCCCTCCGTTCCGCGCGGGACACCCTCCGGCGCCTCCCTCCGGCGCGCACCCCCGCCCGCACCGATCACCTCCAGCAAGGACCCAGCATGACCACCGCAGCCCTCGGGGCACCCCTGTCCACCGCCCGCCCGCAGCACGTGCCCGTCGCCGAACAGGTCCGCGACGGCGTCGTCGAGAGCGTCCACCACGGCTCGCTCGTGGCCACGGACGCCGCCGGGCGGATCCTGCTCGAGGCCGGAGACCCCCTGGCCCTCTTCTACCCCCGCTCATCCCTCAAGCCGCTGCAGGTGGTGGCCATGCTCCGCGCCGGCCTCGAGCTGCCCGGGTCCTTGCTGGCCCTGGCCGCGGCCAGCCACTCCGGGGCGCCCCGGCACCGGGACGGCGCCGGCCGCATCCTCGCCGGCCACGGCGCGGACGAGACCGCCCTGGAGAACGTGCCCGACCTGCCGTACGGACCCGCCGAACGGGCCGCCGCCCTGCGCGCCGGCGAAGGGCCCACCCGCCTGGCCCAGAACTGCTCCGGCAAGCACGCCGCCATGGTCGCCACCTGCCGGGTCAACGGCTGGCCCGTGGCCGGCTACACCGACCCCGGCCACCCGCTGCAGCTGCTGATCGCCGAGGTCGTGGCGGAGCTGACCGGCGAACCCCTGGGGCCCGGCAGCACCGACGGCTGCGGCACCCCCCTGCACGCCGTCACCCTCCGGGGCATGGCCACCGCCTTCGCCCGGCTGGCCTCCGCCGCCCCGGGCACACCCGAGGCCTGGGTCGCGTCCGCCATGACCGGGCACCCCGAGCAGGTGGCCGGCGAGGGCCGTGACGTCACGGAGCTCATGCGCAGGGTCCCCGGCCTGCTGGCCAAGGACGGCTTCGAGGGCCTTCAGCTCGTGGGCCTGCCGGACGGGCGCGGTCTGGCCGTGAAGATCGCCGACGGCGCCGACCGTGCCCGGATGCCGGTCACCGTGCAGGCCCTGCAGCGGCTCGGGGTGGACCCCGCAGCGCTCGCCGGCCTGGGCCGGGTCCCCGTGCTCGGCGGGGGCCGCACCGTGGGGTCGCTGCACGCCGTCGCCCTCGCCGCCGCCCGCTGAGCCACTGCCCGCTGTCCCTCCGCTCCGAGAGAGACGGCCCCTCGTCCCGCTGACCCACCGTCCCGCTGCCGTCCACCACCTCGTGACACCCGAGAGAACCGAGAGAACCATGACCGCTCCCGCCTTCCGCACCGAGCACGACCTGCTCGGCAACCGCCAGGTCCCCGCCGACGCCTACTGGGGCGTGCAGACCCTGCGCGCCGTGGAGAACTTCCCCATCACCGGCCTTCCCCTGGGCGGCCACGCCCACCTGGTGCGGGGCCTTGCGGCCGTCAAGCTCGCCGCCGCCCGCGCCAACCACGAGCTCGGGCTGCTCGACACCGCCCGGGCCGACGCCGTCGTGGCGGCCTGCCAGGAGATCCTCGACGGGCGCCTCCACGAGCAGTTCCGCGTGGACGTGATCCAGGGCGGCGCCGGCACCTCCTCCAACATGAACGCCAACGAGGTGATCGCCAACCGGGCCCTGGAGCTGCTGGGCGCCGGCAAGGGGGAGTACTCCCGGCTGCACCCCAACGACCACGTCAACCTGTCGCAGTCCACCAACGACGCGTACCCCACGGCCGTGAAGATCGCCACGATCACCGGCGTGCAGGAGCTGCTGGCGGCCCTGGAGGTGCTGGAGGACGCCTTCGCGGCGAAGGCTCGCGAGTTCCGCACCGTCGTGAAGATGGGCCGCACCCAGCTGCAGGACGCCGTGCCCATGACCCTGGGCCAGGAGTTCGGCACCTACGCCGTGATGATCCGGGAGGACCGCCAGCGCCTCGCCGAGGCGAGCCTGCTGGTCCACGAGATCAACCTCGGGGCGACGGCGATCGGCACCGGGCTCAACGCCCCGGACGGCTACGCCGCCGCGGCCTGCCGCCACCTGGCCGCCGTCACCGGCCTGCCGCTGGTCACCGCCGTCGACCTCGTGGAGGCCACCCAGGACGTCGGGTCCTTCGTGCACCTGTCCGGGGTGCTCAAGCGGGTGGCCGTGAAGCTGTCCAAGATCTGCAACGACCTGCGGCTGCTCTCCTCCGGGCCCCGGGCCGGGCTGGGCGAGATCACCCTGCCCGCCGTGCAGTCCGGCTCCTCGATCATGCCGGGCAAGATCAACCCGGTGATCCCCGAGGTCGTCAGCCAGGTCGCCTACGAGGTCATCGGCAACGACGTCACGATCACCATGGCCGCCGAGAGCGGACAGCTGCAGCTCAACGCCTTCGAGCCGATCATCGTCCACAGCCTGCACAAGAGCGTCGCCCACCTCCGGGCGGCCTGCACCACGCTCACGGAGCGCTGCGTGCGCGGCATCACCGCCAACGAGGAGCACCTGCGCGCGTCGGTGGAGCACTCCATCGGCCTGGTGACCGCACTGAACCCCCACCTGGGATACGCCACGGCCACCGCGATCGCCCAGGAGGCCCTGGTCACGGGCGCCGGCGTCGCGGAGCTGGTGCGCGAGCGCGGTCTGCTGACCGCCGAGGAGCTGGGCCGCATCCTGCGCCCGGAGCGCCTCGCCAACCTCACCGTCTGACCCGTCCACGAGCTATTCCGCCACCACCCAGGAGACCGAGCCATGCCCCCTGTGTCCGTCCACCACCCGGACCGGCGCCACGCCACCCCGGCCCAGCCACCAACCGCCGCCCTCGACATGCTCCACGCGGAGGACGAGGGCTACCACAAGGGGCTCAAGCCCCGGCAGATCCAGATGATCGCGATCGGCGGCGCCATCGGCACCGGCCTGTTCATGGGCGCCGGCGGGCGGCTGGCCAGCGCCGGGCCCGCCCTCGTGCTCGTCTACGCGGTCTGCGGCTTCTTCGCGTTCCTCATCCTGCGCGCCCTGGGCGAGCTCGTCGTGCGCCGCCCGTCCTCCGGCTCCTTCGTCTCCTACGCCCGGGAGTTCTACGGGGAGAAGGCGGCCTTCTTCACCGGCTGGCTGTACTGGCTCAACTGGGCCATGACCGCGATCGTGGACATCACCGCCGTGGCGCTGTACATGAAGTTCTTCGCCCGGTACTGGGCTCCCATCGGGGACGTCCCCCAGTGGCAGTACGCCCTGGCCGCCCTGCTGCTCGTCCTCGGGCTGAATCTCGTCTCGGTCAAGGTCTTCGGCGAGCTCGAGTTCTGGTTCGCCCTCATCAAGGTGGCCGCGCTCTCCGCGTTCCTGGTGGTCGGGATCTGGCTGGTGCTCTTCGGAACCCCGGCCGACGGCCAGGAGGTGGGCCTGTCCCTCATCGGCCAGAACGGCGGGCTCCTGCCCAACGGTCTGCTGCCGGCGGTCGTCGTGATCCAGGGCGTGGTCTTCGCCTACGCGTCCATCGAGCTGATCGGCACCGCCGCCGGTGAGACGGAGCACCCCGAGAAGGTCATGCCGCGCGCCGTGAACACGGTGATCGTGCGCATCGCGGTCTTCTACGTCGGGTCGCTGACCCTGCTGTCCCTGCTCCTGCCCTACACCGCCTACAAGGCGGGGGAGAGCCCGTTCGTGACGTTCTTCGGCTCCATCGGCGTGGCCGGCATGGACACCGTCATGAACCTCGTGGTGCTCACCGCGGCCCTGTCCTCGCTCAACGCCGGGCTCTACTCCACGGGCCGGATCCTGCGCTCCATGTCCCTGGCCGGATCGGCCCCCCGCTTCGCGGGCCGGATGAACCGGGCCGGCGTCCCGTACGGCGGCATCGTGCTGACAGCGGCGGTGGCCGTGCTGGGCGTGGTGCTCAACGCCCTCGTGCCGGCCCAGGCCTTCGAGATCGTGCTGAACCTCGCCTCGGTCGGCATCATCAGCGCCTGGGCGATGATCATGCTCTGCCACCTCCGGCTCGTCTCCTGGTCCCGGCAGGGCAGGGCGGAGCGCCCCGGCTTCCGGCTCCCCGGCGCGCCCTTCACCGGCTGGCTGACCCTGGCGTTCCTCGTGAGCGTCGTCGTGCTGATGGCCTTCGACTCCCCGATCGGGACCTGGACCGTCGCCTCCCTGCTGCTGCTCGTGCCGCTGCTGGTCCTCGGCTGGTACCGGTGCCGTGACCGGGTGCACGAGATCGCCGCGGCCCACGCCGCCCTCGCCCGGACCGCCCCTGCGGCCTCCGAGGAGACGGGGCCGCCCGTCCGGTAGGGCTCCGCCCCGGGGGCGCGGCATCCGCGCCCCCGGCTCACGGACGTCCGGACCCCCGGCTCGCCTCCGCCCGGCCTGCGGCGATCTGGGCGGCCCAGCGCACCCGGAAAGGCCGCCGATCCGGGTCCGTCGTTCCCGGCGACTCGACGGCCGGCTCCGCGGCCCCGGTGTCCACCCCGGGGGTCTGCTGCCGGGGCCGAGGGGAGGCGTGGCGTCGGGCGGCCGCCACCGCCTCGGCCCGGCGCTGCTCGGCCTCCGCCGCGGCGCGCTGGTCCGGAGAGCGCATCGGGGTGCCGTCCTGGTGGGTCCAGGTGCGCAGGCGGGCGGCGAACCAGGCCCCGGGGTTGTCGATCCCGGTCACCGAGTCGTGGGTGTAGCGCACGCCCTGCGGGGTCCAGTCCAGGGCGTGCAGGACGTCGGCGACGGTCCACCCGGCCTCGAAGTGCGGCCCGGCCACGGCCACGACGTAGGCGGTGGTGATCCGGCGCAGCACCAGCGCGTGGTGCTGCAGCTCCAGTCCGGCCCGCCGCAGGACCTGTTGCCAGTCCCGCCGGGTCGGTGCCGTCGTCGTCGGCCGCACTGCCGCGTGGGCCGGCCACAGCGGAGCTGTCCGCCGGCCCAGGGCGGCCTTCACCTCCCGCCGCTGCGCGTCGGCTCCGGCAGCGGGCCGGGGCGCCGCGGGAGCCCTCGAGGAAGGCTCCGCGCACGCGTGCGGGGGAGGGCCCGACCCCTCCGGGGGAACCGGGTCGACGTCGCGATCCACTGGCATTGCCTCCTCTGCCGGCTCGTCGGTGGTGTTCTCCGGACCCGGGGCCGGCTTGTGGGCAGGAGCCTGGGGCGCTTCAGCCCGCACCGGACTGGACGACCAGCAGCATCGTGCCCTCGGGATCACGGACGTAGGCGACGGTCTCGCCCCACGGCATGGCCTCCGCATCGACAGGCACGGCCGCACCGGCCCGGCGGGCGGCGTCGAGGACGGCCGGAAGGTCCTCGACGTAGACGCACAGGTCCACCGCGTGGCCGGTCGCGGGCAGCGGGGTGTCGCCGTACAGCGCCGCCGTGGTGCCGACGCCCAGGCCCAGCTGGCCGTCTCCCACGCGCAGGACGAGGAAGGCCGGCTCTCCCGTCCCGGGGAACCGGTACGTCGGCACGGCGTGGAACACCTCTTCGTAGAAGGCCCCGGTGCCGACCAGATCCGCACAGTTGACGATGGGGAACAGCTCGTGCCCGGTCATGGTCCGACAGTACCGGGATGTGCTCTACTCGGTCGCATGAGCGGTGACTCCCTGCCTGAGGTCCCCACGGCCGATGACTTCCGCGCACTGGCGCGCAGCTCGCCGTGGCGGTTCACCACCGTGCACTTCACCCACCGGCGGCAGCGGGACGCCGGGAGCACTCCGGACGGCGAACCGGTCGAGGCGCGGCTCGACCGGCGCCTCGGCCGTGTGGTCGTCCGCACCTCCGGGGGCGTCGAGGTCGCCGAAGGGCCTCCCTACGGTGCGGCGGTGAGCCTGATGACCTGCGACGACGACGACGCGGCGGGCGCCGTTCCGTCACCGCCGTCGCCGGAGCCGGAGGTGGTGCTGCGCCCGGACGGTCTGGTCGCCCGGCGCCCGGAGGACCGGCACTTCGACCACGGTGATCCGATGTGGCAGGACTACCGGTGGACGGCCATGCTCGACCCGGCCGAGCTGAGCCGGGGAGTGGACGTCAGCGAGGTCGTCGCCACGACACAGCGGGGCCGCCTCACCTGGTCGGCCGCCTGCCGGCCGCTGCTCGGTGCCGGGGAGGACTGGGAGAACGGCTACACCCCGCGGTGCGGGTGCTGCCCGTTGCTGGACGGTCCCGCCAGCCGGATCCACGAGTACGGCCGCGAGGATCCGACCCTCACCGACGGCGACCTCGCCACGGTCTACTGCGTGCACCTCGACGTACAGACGCGCATCGTCGTGGACATCACCCCGCTGGACGGCCTCTACGGCACCAGCCTCGGCAACGAGCTCCACGCCGTCGACGCACCGCTGGACCCTCCGCCGCAGGGACCGGAGCAGCCGGGCCGCCGCCCGCGGACGTCAGGAGCACCGGCATGACTCACCTTTCCCTCGCACACCCCCTGCGGGGCAGGACCGCACTGGTCACCGGGGTCTCCCGCCGCCGCGGCATCGGGTACGCGGTGGCCGTCGAGGACCCCGTGGACCGAGCCTGACCTGAGGGAACGGCGCGGCCGAGGTCCTCGACCCTCCGGTCACCGCCGCGAGGCGCGCCGGCCCACGAGCCAGCCGGCGTAGAAGGCCCACAGGACGAGCCCGGCCACCACACCGGTCCACCCCGCCGTGGCCTCCGGGGCCACCAGGGTCATGGCCGGGAACGCCGCGTCGCCCGGCGGGGCGTCCGCGAACCACCCGAACGACGCCTCCGCCGGATGGAGCAGCACGAGCAGCGCCCCGCCCAGCACCAGGAGACCGCCGAGACACGCCAGGACCACCCACCAGGGCGGCATCCGGCGAGGCGGAACGTACGGAGGGGCGGCGGGGCCGGTGGCGTTCATGGCCCGACCCTACGGCCGGTGCGCCGCCCGGCCACAGCACCCCGCGGCGACACCGTGCCGTGCGTCGTCGTCGCCCGTCCCCCGGCGGCCTGGGGGGACGCGCGGACCGCCCGCCCCGGGGGCACCCGGGTGCCCGTCGCCGCCGGGGAGCAGACCATAGGATGGAGCGCATGTCCAGACCCCACGTGCGCCTGCTCGGCCAAGGCATCCGGTACCTGACCACCCTGCGCGGCGGAGGCTCCGCCTTCCCCGGCCTCGTGATGGAGCGGCTGCACCCCGGGTTCGTGGCCGAGGAGCTCGCGAAGCTGCCGCACGGCGTGGTGCTCATCAGCGGCACCAACGGCAAGACGACCACCACCAAGATGGCCGTCCAACTGCTGCGCTCGCAGGGCTACAGGGTCTTCACCAACCGCACCGGCTCCAACTTCGTGCGAGGCGTGGCCGCCGCCCTGCTCGGGGAGATGAGCCTCACCGGACGCCTCGACGCGGACGTCGCCGTGCTCGAGCTCGACGAGGCGCACGCCGTGCACTTCGTCAAGCAGGTCAAGCCCCGCCACGCGCTGCTGCTCAACGTCATGCGCGACCAGCTCGACCGCTTCGGCGAGATCGACACCACCCGGCGGATGCTCGCCCAGATCGCGGCGGCCACCACGGGCACCGTGGTCCTCAACCGGGAGGACCCCCGGATCGTGTCCCTCGCGGAGCACGTCCCCGAGGGCACGCAGACCCGCTGGTTCGGGCTGTCCGCCCCGCTGCGGCCCATGTTCCCCTCCGACGACGACATGCGCTCGGCCGGCGGACCCGACGCCGAGGCCGACCACGAGGCGGAGCTGGCGCCCCGGCCGGCCGCCGACGTGGAGCTGACGTCCTTCGAGGCGAACCGGGTCCGGCTCACGGTGGGCGGGGAGGCCGTCGAGACCACCGTGGAGCTCTACGGCGTCTACAACATGTACAACGCGGCGGCCGCCCTCGCGCTGGCGCTCGCGGTGGCCGGTCCCGACGCGGACCGCGCCGCGCTGGTGGACGAGCTCTCCCGCGTCACCCCCGCCTTCGGCCGCGGGGAGACCATCACCGTGGACGGCCGGCCGCTGCAGCTGCTGCTCGTGAAGAACCCCGCCGGGTTCCGCCTCTCGCTGGCCTCGGCGCGGCCGGGCGACTACGCCACGATGATCGCCATCAACGACGAGTACGCCGACGGCCGCGACGTCTCCTGGCTGTGGGACGTGGACTTCCACTCCCTGCGCTCCGGCGGCGTGGACACGGTGTCCGGCACCCGGGCGTGGGACATGGCCCTGCGGCTGGACTACGACGAGGTCGCGGTGCGCGAGGTGGTCCCGGGTCTCGGCGACGCCCTGCGGCGCTTCGTCGCCGGGGCCGGTGACCGGCCGATGCGCGTCTTCTGCACCTACACGTCCATGCTCGAGCTGCGCCGGGAGCTGTCCCGCGTGGCCGAGGTCGCCGAGATCTGAGCGGAGCCCCCGTGACCGACCGCACCGTCCACCTCGTCCAGCTCTACCCCCGGGACATGAACATCTACGGGGACTGGGGCAACACCCTCACCCTCAAGCGCCGGCTGGAGAAGTACGGCTACGCCGTGCGGCTGAGCGACCACAACCCCGGGGACCCGTTCCCGCCCGACGCCGACCTGCTGGTGGGCGGCGGCGGCCAGGACTCGGGGCAGTTCCGGGTCCAGGAGGACCTGCAGCGGATCGCCCCCGAGCTGCGGGCCATGGCCGCCGACGGCGTGCCGATGCTCGCGATCTGCGGCCTCTACCAGCTCTTCGGCCACGAGTTCCGCACCGGCGCCGGCGAGACCCTGCCTGGCATCGGCATCCTCGACCTGACCACGGTGGGCGGGCCCACGCGCCTGATCGGCAACATCGTGCTGGAGTCCCCGGAGTTCGGGACCGTCGTCGGTTACGAGAACCACTCCGGGGTGACCCGGCTCGGTCCGGACCAGACGCCGCTGGGACGGGTGGTGAAGGGCGCGGGCAACAACGGCGAGGACGGCACCGAGGGCGCCCGCGTGCACCACGTGGTGGGCTCCTACCTGCACGGGTCGATGCTGCCCAAGAACCCCGCCGTGGCCGACCACCTCATCCGCGCCGCGGTGGAGCGCCGGCTCGGCGTCTTCGACGCCGCACCGTTGGACGACACCCTGGCCGAGCGGGCCCGGGAGGTCGCGCAGGCCCGGCCCCGCTAGGGCCCCGGCCGGGGCGGCGCGCACCCGGTAGAATGGACCAGGACTTCTCCGGCCCGTCCCGGCCACCGCCGGGACGGGCCGTGCCGGGACGACGCACGACGCGTCCCGGCCGACCGCGAACGACTTCCCGAGGAGGGACGCATGTCAGGACACTCCAAGTGGGCCACGACCAAGCACAAGAAGGCCGCGATCGACGCCAAGCGGGCGAAGGCCTTCGCCAAGTACATCAAGGGCATCGAGGTGGCCGCGCGCATGGGCGGGCCCGACACCGCGGGCAACCCGGCGCTTGACCTCGCCGTGTCCAAGGCCAAGAAGAACTCGGTGCCGGTCGCGAACATCGACCGCGCCGTCAAGCGCGGCGCCGGCCTGACCGGTGAGGTCGTCGACTACACCGAGATCCTCTACGAAGCCCGTGGGCCGCAGGGCACGGCGCTGTACATCGAGTGCCTCACCGACAACAAGAACCGCGCCGCCTCCGAGGTGCGCGTGGCCGTGACCCGCAACGGCGGCACCATGGCCGACTCGGGGTCCGTGGCGTTCCTCTTCGAGCGCAAGGGCGTCGTGGAGGTCACCCGCACCGAGGGGCTGACCGAGGACGACGTCCTCATGGCCGTCCTGGACGCCGGCGCCGACGAGGTCGTGGAGCAGGAGGACGTCTTCGAGGTCGTCTCCGAGGCCACCGACCTGCCCGCGATCCGCGCGGCCCTCGACGAGGCCGGGCTCGAGTACAACAACGACGACCCGCAGTTCCGCCCGAGCATGCTCGTGGAGCTCGACGCCGAGGGCGCCCGGAAGTTCCTGCGCCTGGTCGACGCCGTCGAGGAGCTCGACGACGTGCAGAACGTCTACGCCAACGCGGACATCCCCGCCGAGATCCTGGCGCAGCTCGACTCCGAGGACTGACCACGGCCACGCAGCGGATCCTCGGGGTGGACCCCGGACTGACGCGGTGCGGGTTCGGCCTGATCGACATGGCCGGCAACCGCACCGCGTCCTTCGTGGACGTCGGGGTGGCCGGCACGGACGCCGCCGACCCGCTCGACGTGCGCGTGCTGCGGATCTGGGAGGCCACCGAGCGGTGGATCGAGCGCTACCGGCCCGACGCCCTCGCCCTGGAGCGGGTGTTCGCCCAGACCAACGTGAACACCGTCATCGGCACGGCCCACGCCTCCGGCGCCGTGATCGCCTCGGCCGCCCGCCACGGCGTGCCGGTGGCCTGGCACACCCCGTCCGAGGTCAAGGCCGCGGTGACGGGGGAGGGGCGGGCCGACAAGGCGTCCGTGGCCCGTATGGTGGTGCGCATCCTCCGGCTCGACGAGGCGCCCCGGCCCGCCGACGCGGCCGACGCCCTGGCCATCGCCATCTGCCACGGCTGGCGCGGCGGCGGCACGGGCGTGGACGCCACCGCCCGGACCGAGACGCACCAGGGCGCCCGCCCCCTGGCCGCCGCCCGCTCCGGCATGACCCCCGCCCAGCGGGCCTGGGCCGAGGCGGAGCACCGCGCCAAGCGGGGCGGGCGCCGCTGAGCCGGCGCCCACTGCTAGAGTGGTCGTCATTCGTAGATCTGTTCGATCGACCGTGCACGGCCCCCGCCGGGCACGGGAAGGAGTTGCGCGGTGATCGCGTCCATCACGGGACAGGTCGAGCACGTCGGCCTCACCACCGCCGTCGTGGCGGTGGGCGGGTTCGGCGTCCAGGTCCAGGCGACGCCGGAGACCCTGTCCGGCCTACGGATCGGCGGGGAGGTCCGGCTCGACACGGCGTACGTGGCCCGCAAGGACGAGTCCCCGCTGCTCTTCGGCTTCCGCAGCCCCGCCGAGCGCGAGGTCTTCGAGATCATGCTCGGCGTCAGCGGCGTGGGCCCCCGCACGGCGCTGGCGGTGCTCTCCGTGCTCGGCCCGGACGCCGTCCACCGCGCCATCGCGCAGGGGGACGCCAAGGCGTTCACCACCGTCCCCGGCATCGGCCCCAAGGGCGCCCGCCGGATCGTGCTGGAGCTGGCCGACAAGCTCATCGTCCCGGACCGCCCCGCCCAGCCGGTCGCCGCCACCCCGATGGAGCCGTGGCGGGAGCAGGTGCTCGAGGCCCTCGTGGGCCTGGGCTGGAACGAGAAGGACGCCGCCCGGGGCATCGCAGACGCCCTCTCCGGCCGGGAGGAGCTCGCCGCCTCCGGTGACGTGCCCGCGATCCTGCGCACCGTGCTCGGGTGGCTCGGCGCGGCCAAGGCCGGGCCCCGGGTCCCGGCGGAGCGAGGGGCCTGAGCGTGGCCCGCGACGACGGCGCCGCCGTGAACTCCCGGGACCGGCTGGTCTCGGGGGAGGACGAGCCCGACGAGAAGCAGCTCGAGTCGGCGCTGCGGCCCGCGAACCTCGACGAGTTCGTGGGGCAGAAGCGGGTGCGCCAGCAGCTGTCCCTGGTGCTCGAGGCCTCGCGGCTGCGGGGCCGCTCCGCCGACCACGTCCTGCTCTCCGGTCCTCCCGGTCTGGGCAAGACGACCCTGGCCATGATCATCGCCGAGGAGATGGGCGCGCCCCTGCGGATCTCCTCCGGCCCGGCCATCCAGCACGCCGGCGACCTCGCCGCGATCCTGTCCTCCCTGACCGAGGGGGAGGTGCTGTTCCTCGACGAGATCCACCGCATGTCCCGGCCCGCCGAGGAGATGCTCTACATGGCCATGGAGGACTTCCGGGTGGACATCGTGGTCGGCAAGGGCGCCGGCGCCACCTCCATCCCGCTCGACCTGCCGCCGTTCACCCTCGTCGGGGCCACCACGCGGGCCGGCCTGCTGCCCGGCCCGCTGCGTGACCGCTTCGGCTTCACCGGCCACCTCGAGTTCTACTCCGTGGAGGAGCTCGAGCTCGTGCTGCGCCGCTCCGCCGGTCTCATGGACCTCGCGATGACCGCGGAGGGCTTCTTTGAGGTCGCCTCCCGCTCCCGGGGCACCCCGCGCATCGCCAACCGGCTGCTGCGCCGGGTGCGGGACTGGGCGCTGGTGCACGGCATCCACCGGATCGACGCCCGCACCTCCTCCGCGGCCCTCGACATGTACGAGGTGGACACCCGCGGCCTCGACCGGCTGGACCGCTCGGTGCTCGAGGCGCTCGTGACGAAGTTCGGCGGCGGGCCGGTGGGCCTGTCCACCCTGGCGATCGCCGTGGGGGAGGAGACGGAGACGGTCGAGACCGTGGCCGAGCCCTACCTGGTCCGCGAGGGCCTGCTGGGCCGGACCCCCCGGGGCCGGATCGCGATGGCCGCCGCCTGGGACCACCTGGGTCTGCGCCCGCCCGAGCACGCGGCGTTCAAGGACCCCGGGCTGCGGGCCGCCTTCGGCGGGACGGCCGCGGCCCCGGCCGCCGAGGACGTCCCGCCGCTGTTCGAGGACTGAGCACGGCCGCAGACCCGGGGGCTGCCTCCCGGGTGCCGTCCAGGACGCTGACGGGCCGGATCACCTACCATGGTGAGGACACCCACCACCGATCGAACGGAAGTCCGTGAGCCCGCTCCTCCTCGTCCAGTCCCTCCCCGCCCAGGCTGCCCAGCCCACGGGAGGCAGCACCGCCTGGTTGCTGCCCCTGATGCTCGTGGCCATGGTGCTCCTGCTCTGGCTGCCCATGCGCCGACAGAAGAAGGCCGTGGCCCAGGTCAAGGAGAAGCAGGCGGCCATGGGCCCCGGCACCGAGGTCATGACGAACTACGGCCTCTACGGCACCGTGCGCTCGATCGACCGGGACACCAACAAGGTCGTTCTCGAGATCGCCCCGGGCACCGCCGTGACCGTGCACCTGCAGACCGTCACCACGGTCGTCGAGGACGAGGCGGCCCCCGCCGCCGAGACCGAGGCGGCGCCGTCGGTGGTCGAGCCCGACGCCCCCGGCGCGGGATCGACCCCGGTCGAACCCCTCGACGACGACGCCCGGCGCGAGCCCGGGCAGCGCAACGACTGACCCCCCACACGGGACGACGGGCCGACCACTGGTCGGCCCGTTCCCATGCACAGGCCCGGCCCCACCGGGCCGTCGTTCGTAAGGAAGACCATGGCACTGACCACACGCAAGACCCCCGGTGACCCGGGACCCGCCGCCCCGGACGGCCCGTCCGGGCGGGGCGGCTCGACCGCGCCGGCGCGCTCGGGGGTGCGGGCCGCCCTCTCGACCGCCCGGCGGTCCCTGATCGGGCTGGCCGTGCTGCTCGCCCTGCTGGCCGGGCTCCTGGCCTGGGGTGCGGGCACCGACCGCACCGGCTGGGGCCCCAAGCTCGCCCTGGACCTGGAGGGCGGGACGCAGATGATCCTCTCCCCGTCCCTGCAGGGGGAGGACGCCGGCCAGGAGATCACCGCCGAGCAGCTGGACCAGGCCGTCGAGATCATCCGTCAGCGCGTCGACGGCTCGGGCGTGGCGGAGGCGGAGATCGCCACCCAGTCCGGCAACAACATCGTGGTCTCCATGCCCGGCGTGCCCTCCGCCCAGACCCGCGAGCTCATCCAGACCTCGGCGCAGATGAACTTCCGCCCCGTGCTCACCACCGCCGCGGCGGAGCCGGTGCCCGAGGACCAGCGCGTCGCCGACGACGAGGTGCCCGAGCCCACGGCCGAGCCCACCGACGCCTCCGACCCGAACTGGATCACCCCGGACCTGTTCCGGGAGTTCGAGGAGGCTGACTGCACCGTGCCGCAGTCCCCCGAGGAGCGGGAGGCCCAGGACGCCGACGCCCCGACCATCGCCTGCGAGCCCGAGACCGGCACCAAGTACCTCCTGGGCCCGGTCGAGATCCAGGGCACCGGGATCGAGGACGCGTCCTACGGGACGGCGCAGAACTCCACCGGGGTCTCCCTGAACCAGTTCGCCGTGAACCTGCAGTTCGGCCCCGAGGCCACGGACACCTTCCGGGAGCTCTCCGAGCGGCTTTACGGCATCGGCAGCGCCACCCCCGGCGACCCCCGCAGCCAGTTCGCGATCCTGCTCGACGGCCAGGTGGTCTCCGCCCCGTCGATGAACGCCGTGATCTCCGACGGCCAGGCACAGATCACGGGTCAGTTCACCGAGGAGCAGGCGCAGTTCCTGGCCGAGCAGCTCAAGTACGGCGCGCTGCCCATGAGCTTCGACATCCAGTCCGAGCAGCAGATCTCCGCGACCCTGGGCGCCGACCAGCTGCGGATGGGCATCATCGCCGGGATCATCGGCCTGGTGCTCGTGTGCGTGTACTCGCTCTTCCAGTACCGGTTGCTGGGGCTGGTGACGATCAGCTCGCTCGTGGTCGCGGGCGTGCTCACCTGGCTGGCGATCACGCTGCTGGGCTGGTCCGCGAACTACCGGCTGTCCCTGGCCGGCGTGGCGGGCCTGATCGTGGCGATCGGCCAGACCGCCGACTCGTTCATCGTCTACTTCGAGCGCATCCGCGACGAGATCCGCAGCGGCCGCTCCATCCCCGCTGCGGTCGACCACGGCTGGCAGCGCGCCCGCCAGACCGTGCTCGCGTCCAAGGCCGTGAACCTGCTGGCCGCGGCGGTGCTGTACTTCGTGGCCGTGGGCAACGTGCGCGGCTTCGCCTTCACCCTCGGGCTGACCGCGATCGCCGACCTCCTCGTCGTCTTCCTCTTCACGCACCCGGTGATGGTCATGCTCGCCCGCACCCGCTACTTCGGCGGCGGCGGGAAGCACTCGGGGCTCAGCCCCGAGGCCCTCGACGCGGTTCCCCTGTACCGGGGCGCCGGACGGCTGCGCGAGCCCTCGGCGGAGCACGACGGGCTGACCATCGCCGAGCGGCGCCGGCGCGCGGGACGGACCGCGCCGCAGGACCCCCCGTCCGCGGCGGCACCGGACGGCGCGCCGGTCGGCGCGCCGGTCGGCGCGCCGTCGTCCGCCGCCCGCACCCCCGAGGAGAACGCCTGATGTCCCGGTTCGCAGATTTCGGCAACGCCCTGCACAGCGGGCGGACCTCCTACCCCTTCGTGGGCCGGGCCAAGCGGTGGCTCGCGATCGTGAGCGTCCTCGTGCTGCTCTCCCTGCTCGTGCCCGTCGCCAAGGGCGGCTTCAACCTCGGCATCGACTTCACCGGCGGGTCCGAGTTCACCGTGTCCGCCGTGGCCGATCCGGACATCGAGACCGGCCAGCGCGCCGTCGACGGCTCCTCGGACGCCGCGGAGGTCGAGGTCACCAACATCGCCCCGGAGACCGTCCGGGTGCGCACCGAGCAGCTCGACGACGACCAGACGCTCGCCGTCAAGGACGCCCTGGTCGAGGCCTACGGCGTGAGCGAGCAGGAGGTCACCTCGAACTTCGTGGGGCCCACCTGGGGCGCCGGCGTCACCAGCCAGGCCCTGCAGGGCCTGGTGGTCTTCGTGGTCCTGGCCACCGCCCTGATGGCCCTGTACTTCCGCACCTGGAAGATGTCCGTCTCGGCGGTCGCCGGCATGCTCGCCTCGGTGGCGATCACCGCCGGGATCTACTCGCTCGTGGGCTTCGAGGTCACCCCCTCGGCGGTGATCGGCTTCCTCACGGTGCTCAGCTACTCGCTCTACGACTCCGTGGTGGTCTTCGACAAGGTCCGGGAGAACACCGAGGGCCTGCTCGACGGCACGGCCCCGCCGGAGCGGGCCGGACGGATGTACTCCGACCAGGTGAACCTCGCCGTCAACCAGACGCTCGTGCGCTCGATCAACACCTCCGTGGTCGGAATCCTGCCGGTGGGCTCGATCCTGTTCATCGGCTGGCTCGTCCTGGGCGCGGGCACCCTCAAGGACCTGTCCCTGTCCCTGTTCGTCGGGATCATCGTGGGCACCGCCGCCACCCTGTTCGTGGCCGCGCCCCTCTACGCGCTGCTGCGCCGCGGGGAGCCCGCCATCCAGGAGCAGGAGGCCCGTGCGGGGGCGTCCGCCGAGCGTGCCTCCGAGGAGGCGCTCGCGCACTAGACTGTAGCCACCGTAGGGCGGGCCGTGCAGGAGCGGACCGCCACAGCAGCACACGTCGGACCCGCACCGGGGACGACGACAGGGGCGGCGGCCGCACGGCCGCCGCCCCGCGTGCATCGATTGGGAAGGAAGTCTCGGTCATGAGCTCGTCCGACGACGGGGCCGTCCCCACGGGCCAGAGCGCCGCACCGACCCCGCCGCGCCGCTCGGACATGGCCGGCACCCACTACGTGGTGCCCGCGTCCCGGCCGATGCTGGGCCGGGCCGTGTTCCCGGGCCGCAGCGACCGCACCCGGTCGAGCCTGTCCTACCTCTCCGGCCGGCCCATGGACCACTCGCCGATCCTGGAGCCGCTGCTGCACACCGTGCGCGCCACCCACCCAGAGGAGGACCTCGAGGTCCTCCAGCGCGCCTTCAAGGTCGCCGAGAAGTGCCACGAGGGCCAGAAGCGCAAGAGCGGCGACCCCTACATCACCCACCCCGTGGCCGTGACCACGATCCTCGCGGAGCTCGGCATGACGGGCGCCACCCTGGTGGCCGCCCTGCTCCACGACACGGTCGAGGACACGGACTACACCCTGGAGCAGCTGCGCGCCGAGTTCGGCGACGAGGTCGCCGCCCTCGTGGACGGCGTGACGAAGCTGGACAAGGTCCAGTACGGGGACGCCGCGCAGGCCGAGACCGTGCGCAAGATGATCGTGGCGATGGCCAAGGACATCCGCGTGCTCGTCATCAAGCTCGCCGACCGCCTGCACAACGCCCGCACCTGGCGCTTCGTCTCCCAGTCCTCCTCCTCGAAGAAGGCCCGCGAGACCCTCGAGATCTTCGCCCCGCTGGCCCACCGGCTCGGGATGAACACCATCAAGTGGGAGCTGGAGGACCTCGCCTTCGCGGCGCTCTACCCCAAGGTCTACGAGGAGATCGTGCGGATGGTGGGGGAGCGCCAGCCCCAGCGCGAGCGGTCGCTGGCCAAGATCCGCGAGCGGATCGCCCTGGACCTCTCCGAGGCCGGCATCGAGGCCACCATCACCGGCCGCCCCAAGCACTACTACTCGATCTACCAGAAGATGATCGTGCGCGGGAAGGACTTCGACGAGATCCAGGACCTGCAGGCAGTCCGGGTCCTGGTGAACACGGTGCGCGAGTGCTACGCGGCGCTGGGCGCCCTGCACGCGCGGTGGCGGCCGCTGCCGGGGCGGTTCAAGGACTACATCGCCATGCCGAAGTTCAACATGTACCAGTCCCTGCACACCACGGTGATCGGTCCGGACGGGCGCCCCGTGGAGATCCAGATCCGCACCCACGAGATGCACCGCCGCGCCGAGTACGGCGTGGCCGCGCACTGGAAGTACAAGGACCAGGCCAACCAGGCGAACTCCGCGACCCCGAAGGCCATGGAGGGGGACCTCGCCTGGCTGAGCTCGCTCGTGTCCTGGCAGGAGGAGACCCAGGACTCCTCCGAGTTCCTCGACTCCCTGCGCTACCAGATCAACACGTCCGAGGTGTACGTCTTTACCCCCAAGGGCGAGGTCATGGCCCTGCCCGCCGGCTCCACGCCCGTGGACTTCGCCTACGCCGTGCACACCGAGGTGGGGCACAAGACCATCGGGGCCCGGGTGAACGGCAAGCTCGTGCCGCTGTCCTCGGAGCTCCAGCACGGGGACTGGGTGGAGGTGCTCACCTCCAAGTCCGAGCACGCCGGACCGTCCCAGGACTGGCTGAAGTTCGTGCAGTCCCCGCGGGCGCGCAACAAGATCCGCCAGTGGTTCTCCAAGGAGCGCCGCGAGGAGGCCATCGAGAAGGGCAAGGACGCGCTCACCCGAGCCCTGCGCAAGCACCACCTGCCCCTGCAGCGCACGCTCACCCAGGAGTCCCTGCTCGCGGTGGCACAGGACTTCCACCGCACCGACATCAGCTCCCTCTACGAGGCGATCGGCTCCGACGTGGTCAGCGCCCAGGACGTGGTCGCGAAGATCGTGGGCGACCTCGGCGGGGCCGACGGCGCCGAGGAGGACTTCGCGGAGACCACCATCGCCACCCAGCCGGTGCGCCCGCGCGTGTCCGACTCGGGGGTGACGGTCCAGGGCGCCTCGGACGTCTACGTCAAGCTGGCCCGCTGCTGCACCCCGGTGCCGCCGGACGAGATCATGGGCTTCGTCACCCGCGGCGCCGGGATCTCCGTGCACCGCAAGGACTGCGCCAACATGCTCGCCCTCACCTCCACCGAGCGGGTGGTCGAGGTCGAGTGGGCGCCCACCCAGTCCAGCGTGTTCCTGGTCGAGATCCAGGTGGAGGCCCTGGACCGCAAATCCCTGCTCTCGGACGTGACCCGGGTGCTCTCCGAGAACCACGTCAACATCCTCTCCGCGTCCGTGCACACCTCGAAGTCGCGGCTGGCGATCTCCCGCTTCGCCTTCGAGATGGGCGACCCCCGCTACCTGGACCACGTGCTCAACCAGGTCCGCCGGATCGACGGGGTCTACGACGTCTACCGCACCTCGGGCAACCGCCCCATCTCGGAGCCCTCCGGCCGGTGAGCCGCCCGGTCGGTGAGCCGCGCGGACGCCCCTGTCAGCGCAGGGGGCGGCCGACGGCCCGGGCGGCGCGGCGGACCCGCAGCAGCGCCGCCTGCCGGCCGGGCATCCGCTCGAAGCTCTCGAGCGCGGCCTGCACCAGCGGGGGCGGGCAGTGCAGGTGCGGGGCGTGCATGAGCTTCTCCAGGGCCGCGGTCCCCTCTTTCCCCGGCACGTGCAGGGCCAGATCCACCGCGGTGCGCAGCGGCGTGGTGACGTGCACCGGCCCGGCGTCGTGGACGTCGTAGCCGCCCAGCGTGACCTGGTGCAGCGCCAGGCCCTCCGGCACGGGGGACATCGTGGTGCGGCGCAGCTTGTCCAGCAGGACCGGCAGGATGCTGGGGCGCCCGGCGCAGTCGTAGAACCACGCGGCGGAGAGCCGCCCGAGCACCCCGCGCCGCAGCAGGTGCAGCGGCAGCTGCGCCTCGAGCGCCGCGACCTTCACCGCCCGGGTCACCGGGCGCCCGCGCAGCACGTGCGCCTCCAGCACCACGGGCACGAGCACCCCGTCCGTGACGAGGGCCGAGAGCTCGGCGCGCGAGAACGGCCGTGCGGGCAGGAACAGGGTGTCGGGGTGCCAGGGCGGGGCGTCCATGGGCCCACTCTCGTCCACGGCCGCGGCACGGGAAAGGCCCCGCGGCGCGCTGTGGACAGCGCGGCCGCGGGGCCCTCCGGGGCGTCCCCGGTCAGCGCAGGTCGGCCGCCGAACGGCGCAGCGTCTCGAGCCACTGGCGGCTGGTGGCGAGCTCGCCCTCCAGCTTGGCCGCGCGCTTGGTGTCCCCGGTGGCCTGCGCCCGGGCCAGCGCGTCCTCCTGGTCCTCGATCTTCGACTCGAGCTGGGTGAGCATCGAATTGGACCGTGCCTTCGTCTCCGGGTTGGAGCGCTGCCACTTCTCGTCCTCGACCTGGCGCACGGCGTCCTCCACGGTGCGCAGCTCGGCCTCGACCCGGCGCATGTGGGCGCGCGGGACCTTCCCCGCCTGCTCCCACCGGTCCAGGATGTCGCCCAGGGCCCGCTTGGCGGCCTTGAGGTCCGTGACCGGCAGCAGCGCCTTCGCCTCGGCGAGCAGCTGCTCCTTCACGGCGAGGTTGCCCTCGAACTCCTCGTCGATCCGGTCGTTGTCTGCCTTGCGCGCCGCGAAGAAGGTGTCCTGGGCGGCGCGGAACCGCGCCCACAGGGCGTCGTCGTCCTTCTTGGAGGCGCGCTTGGACTCCTTCCACCGGTCCATCAGACGCCGGTACTCCGCGGCCGTGGCGCCCCAGTCGGTGGAGCCGGACAGGGCCTCCGCCTCGGCGATGAGGGCCTCCTTGGCCTTCTTCGCCTCGGAGTTGTCGGCGTCCAGCTGCGAGAAGAACGCACGGCGGTGCCGGTCGAACGTGGTGCGCGCCGCGCGGAACCGCTTCCACAGGGCGTCCTCCGCGGCCCGGCCCAGACGGATGCCGGACTTCTGGTGGGTCTTCCACTGGTCGAAGAGCTCCGCCATCCGGGCCGAGGACTGCTTCCACTGCGTGCGCTGCGGGTCCTGGGCGGCGATCTGCTCCGCCTCCGCCACGATCGCCTCCCGTGCCGCGACGTTCTGGGCGCGCTGCGCCTCGTGGGCGGCCCGCTCGGCGGCCTCGAGCTCCCGGATCGCCGGGCGCAGGGCCTCCAGCCGGGACTCGAGGGCCTTGACGTCCCCGAGCATCTTGCGCTGGCCGACCTGCTCGGAGAGGTGGTCCACGGTGCTCTGCATGTCGGCCGAGGGCGCGCCCGCGGCCACGCGCTGCTCGAGCAGCGCCACCTGCGCCTCGACGTCGTCGAACTTCCGGGCGAAGTAGCCCAGCGCCTCGTCCTCGGTCGCGTCCGGGAACTGGCCGCAGAGGACCTCCTCGCCGTCGACGACCACGTAGACGTGCCCGTCCTCCGTGACCCGCCCGAAGGCCCGGGCGCGGGCCACGGACTCCGGGGAGGCGAGGGCCGGCGCCGTCGCCGACGGGGTCGCGCTCGGGGTCACCGACGGGGTCGCCGCCGGGGGCGCGGACGGCGGGACCGCCGCGGGCGTGGGAGCCGGGCCGGGGGAGGCCTGCGCCGGCGCCGCGGGGGTACCCGGCCGGGGGACCCCCGGCTTCGGCACAGGTCCCGGGGCGGGGACGGGGCGGGGCGTGGGCTGGTCGTCGGATTCGAGACGTTCTGTCACCGCTGGAACTCTTTCGCTCTCGCCGGCGGCGACCCCGGGAGCGTGCCCCGCGTCGTCGCCCGGCTTCGGACAATCGTCCTCCCCATACTACCGAGGCCGCCTGCTCCGGCCGCCGGGCGCTCCCCGGTGCCCCCACGCCGCGCCCGGCGGGCTCGGGACGGGGGCAGGGCGCGGGGACGGGTCCAGGCCCGGGTCCGGGGCCGGTCCGGGCGGGGCTTTGGGCCGGGCGCGCGGGGATCCCTAGGATGAGTGCGGAACCGTCGGGCCCATCCGGGCCGGCCGTCCATCCGTCCCGCCGCCGATCCACCCGAGGAGCACGTCCCCATGGCCCGCAAGACCTCCCTGTCCGGTTTCCCCGAATGGCTTCCGGAGGAGCGTCTGGTCGAGCTGCACGTCCTCGACGTCCTGCGGGAGAGCTTCGAGCTGCACGGCTTCTCCTCGATCGAGACCCGCGCCGTCGAGACGGTCGGCCAGCTGCTGCGCAAGGGCGAGATCGACAAGGAGGTCTACGTCGTCTCCCGGCTGCAGGAGGACGAGGACGCCGCCCCCGCCGAGCGCGGTGACGACCAGCTGGCGCTGCACTTCGACCTCACCGTGCCCTTCGCCCGGTACGTGGTGGAGAACGGCGGACACCTCGCCTTCCCGTTCCGCCGCTACCAGATCCAGAAGGTGTGGCGCGGCGAGCGCCCCCAGGAGGGCCGGGCCCGCGAGTTCACCCAGGCGGACATCGACGTGGTGGGCGACGGCGCGCTGCCGTTCCGCTACGACGTGGAGCTCGCGCTCGTGATGATCGACGCCCTGTCCAGGCTGCCCATCCCGCCGTTCGTGCTGCGCGTCAACAACCGCAAGCTCGCCGAGGGGTTCTACCAGGGCATCGGGCTGCAGGACACCGCCGGGGTGCTGCGCAACATCGACAAGCTCGACAAGATCGGCCCCGAGCGGGTCGCCCAAGCCCTGTGCGACGAGGTCGGCGCCACCCCCGAGCAGGCGCAGGCCGCGCTGCAGCTGGCGGCGATCCGCACCGAGGACACCTCCTTCGTGGAGCAGGTCCGCGCGCTGGGGGTGAACACCCAGCTGCTCGAGGAGGGGCTGGGCGAGCTCGCCGAGGTGGTGGGGGAGGCCTCCCGGCGCGCCCCCGGCACGGTGGTCGCCGACCTCTCGATCGCCCGCGGCCTCGACTACTACACCGGCACCGTCTACGAGACCGTGCTGGTGGGCCACGAGCAGCTGGGCTCCGTGTGCTCGGGCGGCCGCTACGAGTCCCTCGCGTCCACCGGCAAGAAGGTCTACCCCGGCGTGGGCCTGTCCGTGGGCGTCACCCGGCTGGTCACCCGCATGCTGTCGCAGGGGATGGCCGTGCCCTCCCGCAAGGTCCCCACCGCGGTGCTGATCTCCCTGGTGGACGAGGAGTCCTGGTCCCCGGCCCAGGACGTGGCCCAGCAGCTGCGCGAGCGCGGCATCGCGTGCGAGGTCTCGGCGAGCGCCGCCAAGTTCGGCAAGCAGATCAAGTACGCCGAGCGCCGCGGCATCCCCTACGTGTGGTTCACGGTCCGCGGCGAGGACGGCTCGCTCGCCCACGAGGTCAAGGACATCCGCTCCGGCGAGCAGGTCTCCGCCGACCCGGCCTCCTGGTCCCCGCCGGCCGAGGACCTGCGCCCGGTCGTGCGCGCTGCGGGCTCCTGACCGGTTCCCGACCGACTTCGCCGCCCCACCCCGCCCCGTACCACCGAGCCCCCACTCCTGCCGCGTTTCCCCAGAGAATATCTGGGGAAACGGCAAGGGAATGGGGGCTCGGCGCCATGGGTGACGGGAGGGTGAGGGCGCGGCGCGGGGGAGGTCAGGGCCGCCGGGACAGGACCAGGGCGCGTCCGGCCAGGCCCACGGCGAAGACCCCGAGCATCGTGACCACGGACTGCCACGGCAGCGTGAACGCCAGCACCAGGCAGCCGGCCAGACCGAGCGCGTTGACCGCCCGGGGCGCCCACCCCGGGCGCTGCCGGAGGGTGAGCGCGGAGAGGTTCGCCAGCGCGTAGTAGACGAGCACGCCGAAGCTCGAGAAGCCGATGACCGTGCGGACGTCGCCGACCAGCACGAGCACCACCACGAGCCCGGCCACGGCCAGCTCAGCCGCCCACGGCACCCGGTGCCGCTGCGACACCGCGCCCAGCGGCCCCGGGAGGTCCCGCTCGCGGGCCATGGCCAGGGCCGTGCGCGAGATCCCGGCGACCAGCGCCAGCAGCGCCCCCAGCGTGGCCAGGGCGGCGGCCGCGGTGACGACGACGGCGCCCGCGGTCGCCGGCCCGGCCGCCCAGCCGGCCTCGCGCACCACCGTCAGGAGCGGGACGGCCGACGCCGCGAGCCGGTCGACGCCGAGGAAGCGCAGCAGCCCGAGGCCGAGCAACCCGTAGAGGAGCAGCGTGAACGCCAGCGCCCCCAGCACGGCCCGGGGGATGGTGCGGGCCGGGTCCCGGACCTCCTCGCCCATGGTGGCGACCCGGGCGTAGCCGGCGAAGGCGAAGAACAGGGTGCCCGCCGCCGGCAGCACGCCCCAGCCGGTCCCGTCCCACCCGGGGCCGTCCCCCGCAGGGGCCCCGCCGGGAGCAGCCCCTCCCGCGGCGGGGCCGGTGCCCGAGAACAGCAGCACGACCACGGCCAGCAGGACCACCAGCACCGGGGCGACCAGCAGCCTCGTCAGCCGGGCGGTGCGGGTGACCCCGCCCAGGTTCACCGCCGTGAGACCGAGGACGGCGGCCACGGCGAGCAGCCGCGCCCCGGCGTCGTCGGCCCCCGTGAGCTCCGCGGCGTAGAGGCCGAAGGTCAGCGCCATCGCCGCCGCGGACGCGGTCTTGCCGGTCACGAAGCCCCAGCCGGCCACGAAGCCCGGCCACCGGCCCAGCTGCCGGTTCGCGTACACGTAGGTGCCGCCGGAGGCGGGGTGGACGGCGGCCAGCTGGGCGGTGGAGGTGGCGTTGCACCAGGCGACCACCGCGGCCAGCAGCAGCGCCAGCGGAAGCCACGGGCCGGCGAACCCCGCGGCCGGGGCGAAGGCCACGAACACCCCGGCGCCGACCATCGAGCCCACCCCGATCACCGTCGCGTCGAGCGTGCCCAGGCGGCGGGCGAGGGCCGGGTGGCCGGGGAAGCTGCTCATGGTCGTCCTGTCGTCGTCCTGGTGCCGGAGGCCCGGGCTGTAAACTCGTGCACGGAACGAGAGTAGGGGTCCCCGGTGAATCCTGGGGAAACGCGCCGCGGGCGCGGCCCCGTCCGCACCTCCCGAACAACGAAGGGTTTTTCAGTGCTGCGCACCCACAACCTCGGCGCCCTGCGCGCCGAGCACATCGGAGAGACCGTCACGCTGGCCGGCTGGGTCGGCCGGCGCCGCGACCACGGAGGGGTGGCCTTCCTGGACCTGCGCGACGCCTCCGGGGTCGCCCAGATCGTGGTGCGCGACGAGGCGGACTTCCACCACCTGCGCAACGAGTTCGTCCTGCAGGTCACCGGCACCGTGGAGCGCCGCCCCGAGGGCAACGAGAACCCGGCGCTGGCCACCGGCGAGGTCGAGGTCATGGCCGAGACCGTGACCGTGCTCAACACCGCCGCCGCGCTGCCCTTCCAGATCGACGAGCACGTGGAGGTCGGCGAGGACGCCCGCCTGCGGCACCGCTACCTGGACCTGCGCCGCCCGGAGCCGGCCCGCATCATGCGCCTGCGCTCCGACGCCAACCGGGTGGCCCGCGAGATGCTCCACCAGGACGGGTTCACCGAGGTGGAGACGCCCACTCTGACCCGCTCCACCCCCGAGGGCGCCCGCGACTTCGTGGTCCCGGCCCGCCTGGCCCCGGGCTCCTGGTACGCCCTGCCGCAGTCCCCGCAGCTGTTCAAGCAACTGCTGCAGGTCGGCGGGATCGAGAAGTACTACCAGATCGCCCGCTGCTACCGGGACGAGGACTTCCGCGCCGACCGACAGCCCGAGTTCACCCAGCTCGACATCGAGGCCTCCTTCGTGGAGCAGGACGACGTCATCGCCCTCGGCGAGCGGATCGTGGCCGCGCTGTGGAGGCTCATCGACGTGGAGATCCCCACCCCCATCCGCCGGATGACCTACGCGGAGGCGATGGCGAAGTACGGCTCCGACAAGCCTGACGTGCGCTTCGGCCTCGAGCTCACCGAGCTGACCGAGTACTTCCAGGACACCACCTTCCGCGTGTTCAAGGCCCCCTACGTGGGCGCCGTGGTCATGCCCGGTGGGGCGTCCCAGCCGCGCCGCACCCTGGACGCCTGGCAGGAGTGGGCCAAGCAGCGCGGGGCCAAGGGCCTGGCCTACGTGCTCGTCGGCGAGGACGGCACCCTCACGGGACCGGTGGCCAAGAACATCACCGAGGCCGAGCGCGAGGGCCTCGCCGCCGCGACCGGCGCGCAGCCCGGGGACTGCATCTTCTTCGCCGCCGGCGAGAAGAAGTCCTCCCGCGCGCTGCTCGGCGCGGCCCGCGTGGAGATCGGCCACCGCACCGGGCTGATCGACGAGGACGCCTGGGCGTTCGTGTGGATCGTGGACGCGCCCCTGTTCGAGTCCGCGGCCGAGGCCGTCGAGTCCGGCGACGTCGCCGTCGGCGCCGGCCAGTGGACCGCGGTGCACCACGCGTTCACCTCGCCCAAGCCCGAGTTCCTGGACACCTTCGACCAGGACCCCGAGCACGCCCTGGCCTACGCCTACGACATCGTGTGCAACGGCAACGAGATCGGCGGCGGCTCGATCCGCATCCACCAGCAGGACGTGCAGCGGCGGGTCTTCGAGGTCATGGGCATCGGCCGGGATGAGGCCGACGAGAAGTTCGGGTTCCTGCTCGAGGGCTTCAAGTACGGCGCGCCCCCGCACGGCGGCATCGCCTTCGGCTGGGACCGTGTGGTCGCCCTGCTGGCGGGGACCGACTCCATTCGCGAGGTCATCGCGTTCCCGAAGACCGGCAACGGCTTCGACCCGCTGACCGCCGCCCCGGCGCCGATCACCCCGCAGCAGCGCAAGGAGGCCGGGGTGGACGTCAAGCCCGAGGCCAAGACCCCGTCCGACACCTCGGCGCAGTCCGGGCCCCGGGAGAAGAAGCCGGTCGACGCCTGACCCGACGGCGGCACCCCGCGAGGGCCGGGTCCGGTCGTGCACGACGACGACAGGGCCCGGCCCTCGCGCGCGCCCGCGCCGCCGGGCCGGCTCGGTCCAGCAGGTTCAGTCGAGCAGGCTCTCCAGGTGCGGGGTGCGCTCGTGGGCGCCCGGCAGCGGCTCGCGGCCCCGGCCCAGGAGGAACCACAGCGGGACCACGAGCAGCGCGAGCACCAGGCCCACCCACACCCACGAGGCGGTCAGCGCGTACTCCGCACCCGTCAGCACGAGGGCGACGGCCATGAGCGCGGCGCCCAGCACGCCGAGCGCCCGCGCCGCGGCGGTCCGCCCGAGCTTCGCGACCGCGGCGCAGGCCAGGCCGTAGTAGAGGGCCACGAGCACCGAGATGATGCCGATCGAGTCGTCGAAGAGCGGCCCGGAGAACGCCATCCAGACGGCGGCGACGGCGGCGGTGGTCCACGTGGCGAAGGACAGGGACCGGAAGCGGCGCGGCAGGTGCCCGCCGCGGGCCATGGACATCAGGCCGCGGGAGGTGGGGATCATCGTGGTGCCGATGGACGCCCCCGCCGAGACCGCCACGAGCGCGGCCAGCACCGGAGAGGCCACCGAGGACCCCGGGGCGTAGGCCCAGCCGATGGCGGCGTAGGCGGCCGCCACCACGCCCAGCGCGACCCACGCCGAGACCCGCGGGGCCCGCTGCGTGGTGGACTCCTCGGTCAGCGAGAACGTGGAGTCCCACCCCCAGTACAGGAACAGGGCCAGCAGCAGGGCGGCCGCCACGTCCCCGGCCGAGACCCCGGTGCCGGTCGCGAGCTCCGCGGCGCCGTAGAAGCCGGTCCACTCCCCGTCCTCGGCGCCCGTGCCGGGCGGCAGGGCCGGCGCGGTGCGCACCGCCCACACCAGCACGCCCACTCCGATCAGCTGCAGGACGGCCAGGACCCACTGCACGGCGGCCGAGACCCTGATCCCCGTGGCGGACACCGCCGCGAAGGCCGCCATGAGCAGGGCGGCCACGGCGGTGGTGGTCCAGGGCCCGGCGCCGATCCCGAGGGCGAACAGGGCGGAGTCGGCCGTGACCCAGGCGAGGGAGGCGAGCACGAGGGTCGCCGAGAGCCACAGCCCCCACCCGCCCAGGAACCCGGCGAACGCGCCGTAGGCCTCCCGGGCCCACCGGTAGACGGTGCCCTGGTCCTCGTAGAGTGCGTCCAGGCGGGCGAAGCAGACCGAGACGACCACCATGGGGAGCACGGCGCCGACCAGCACCACGGGGGTCCAGGCACCGACCAGGGCGTGGATGAGGCCCACCGTGACCACGGCCGAGTACAGCGGGGCGATCGAGGTGGACCCGATGACCGCGGAGGTCGCGGTGGAGATCGACCGGGGGAGCAGGTGGGCGGTCACAGCAGACCCTTCTTGTCGATGACGTTGGGCACGAACCGGCAGTAGTAGTCGGTCAGCGGGCCGTCCGACTCTCGGATGCCGATGCCCGCCGCGCCCGCCTCGCCCACCACCCACGAGCCGATGACCGGGTGGTTGGGGGCGCCGTCGGAGCCCGGGAAGTTCCGGATGGGCGTGTAGGCCTGCCACACGTCCAGCGTGGACGGGTGGGGGTGCTCGGAGCGGATCCGCACGTCGCGGGCGTGCATCTCGATGCCGTCCCCCTCGCGGCCGAACACGGGCTTGCGCACCCACTCCCGCAGCTCGCCGGGCCCGTCCGGGTGGGCGGCCAGCAGGTTCTCGTGCCCGGGGAAGCACCGCCACAGCGCCACGAGCAGGAGCTTGTTGGACTGGAACATCTTCCACGCCGGCTCGTACCAGTGGTGCATCCGGGTGGGGTCGTCGAGCACGAACGCGCCGGGGCCGTCGTCGACCATGTGCTCCCACGGGTGCAGGGCGAAGATCTCCTCGATCGGGCCGACCACCACGGGGTCGTCCACGTCCCCGGTCGCGTGCACCCAGCCGCCGGACCGGGTGTCGTAGCGGACGTCCTCGACGGGCAGCAGGACGGCCCGGTAGCCGGCCTCGACCGCGGTGTTCGCGATGACGGCGGCGTTGGCCGCGTCCTCCCCGGACTCCTCCTCGCGGGTGTAGGCCACGTGCAGGGTCTTCGTGGCCGAGTACGGCAGCCGCTGCCGCCACCGGTCCACGAGCATGGGCCACAGCCCGTTGAGCTGGTCGAACTCCGGGTGGTCCTCGCCCAGGCCCGGGAACAGGGCCTCCATACGGCTCCACTGGCAGATCGCCCCCTCGACCAGGCCGGTGGGGGTGTCGCCGTTGAGCTCGAGCATCTTCGGCGGGCCCGTCCCGTCCCAGGCCAGGTCGAAGCGGCCGTAGACCGAGGGCTCCCGCAGCCGGAGGGAGTGCTGGGCCAGCTCGAAGGCCGCGTCCGAGAGCCCGAGGGTGCCCAGGGCGCCGGTGGCCAGGTACCGGGCGGCCTCAGCGCACATCCGGTGCAGCTCGTCGGTGACGGACTCCAGCTCGTCCACCTCGTCGGGGGAGAAGACGTAGGCGGCCGTCTCGTTCCAGTACGAGAAGGACCGGCCGTCGGGCCGCTCGGTGCGGGCGTAGGTGAGCCCCTCGGCGCGGACGGTGCGCTCCCAGCCGGGGCGCGGCGCCAGGCCGTCGATGCGCCGCATCAGGAGCCCCAGCCGCTCTTCGACCCGCCGAAGCCGCGCGAGACGCCGCTCTTGCCCACGGCGGCCCCGTCACGGGGCAGACCGCGGGCCACGGTGGCCGAGCCCGGCGGACGGCCGGTGCTCCAGCCCGCCGCGGACGACACCGGTGAGCCCACGGCGGGGACGGCCGTGGCCCGGGCGGAGCTCATGAGCACCCACATCGGGAAGAAGCCGCCCACCCGCGGCCCGCGGTCGTCGTCGCACTCGTCGTCGTCGACCCGCACGGGCTCGGCGCCGCCCTCCCCGTCCGGGTCCTCGACGCAGATCTGGGCGTAGTCCGAGTCCACCTCCCGCACGTCCTGGGCCTCCTGCCCGCAGCCGGTCAGGGCAATCGTCAGGGCGCCGATCGAGGCGGCGGCCATGGTCCGTGAGGAGGGGCGGGGCGGCATGCGGGGCCTTCCGGGACGAGGACGGGACGGGGCGGTCGAGGGCTGCGGTGGCGCCGGTCCGGCCGGCACGGTCCGCACGGCGGCGCCGGCGCACCCGGCCCGCCCGTGCGGGGTCCTCTGAGCGTACGACGTCCCGGCCCCGTCCGGGCGCCCCGCCCCGGCCCGTGTCCCGGACCCCGGGCGCCGCCGGCGTCCGGCCGCCGGATGTGCGGGCGCAACCAGGCGCAACATCGGCCCGCCCGCCGTCGCCGCGCAGTAGGCTTCGGGCACCTCCGGGGCCGGGTCCCGCCGACCGGACCCGCCCCGCGCCGAGCACCCAGGGGAGCCCATGAGCCGTGATCCCGCCGCCGCCCGCACCGCCCTCCTCGACGCCGGGGCCTGGTTCGCCGATCTCGTCGGGGACATCCGCCCGCACCACTGGACCCGGCCGGGACTGGGCGCCTGGGACGTCCGGGCGCTCGTGGGGCACACCCACCGCGCGCTCGTCACGCTCGGCACCTATCTCACCGTCCCCGCCGACGACGAGACCTGCACCGGCACGGCCCAGTACTACGCGCTCTCCGCCGCGGCCACGGACCCCGCGGAGGTCGCGGCCCGGGGTGTCGCCGCCGGCCGCGAGCTCGGCCGGCACCCGGCCGCCACCGTCCGGGCCTCGCTGGACCGGGCCCGGGACGCCCTGGTGCAGGTGCCGGTCGACGAGGACCCGCTGATCCGCACCCTGGTGGGCGGCACCCGGCTGCGCGCCTACGTGCCCACCCGCACGTTCGAGCTGGCGGTCCACGGCCTGGACGTCGCCCAGGCCTGCGGGCTGGACCGGAGACCCCCCGAGCACGTCCTGGCCGACGCCGGACGGACGGCGCTGGAGCTCGCCGCCCACGGCGGGCACCTGCCCGGGGCCCTGCTGGCGCTCACGGGCCGGCGACCGCTGCCCCCGGGTTTCTCGGTCCTGGGCTGAAGCGGCCTGGGCTGCACCGACCGGGGCGCCGGTCCTGGGCTGAACCGGCCCGGGCGCCGGTCAGAGCACCGTGCGCGCGACCGACGCCCAGCCCAGCGCGACGAGCCCGCCGATCAGGGCCCCGGACCACCCGGCCCCCGACCAGCCGACGAGCACCAGCAGGGACAGCACCAGCGGGGCGGGCGCGAACACCTCGGCCACCAGGGTGCTCGGACGGGACGTGCTGCGCGCGGCGGTCATGGGACGAGGCCAGCGGGGCCCCGAGTGCGGTCGGTCCTGTGGTGGACTGGGGCCCATGCGCATCGTTCTGCAGAGAGTGTCCCGGGCCGCCGTGACCGTCGGAGGAGAGGTCGTGGGGGCCGTCGAGGAGCCGGGGCTGCTGGCCCTGGTGGGCGTGACCCACGACGACGACGCCGCGACGGCCGCGAAGCTCGCCGAGAAGACCTGGACGCTGCGGCTCCTGGAGGGCGAGCGGTCCTGCGCCGACCTCGGCGCCCCGGTGCTCGCCGTCAGCCAGTTCACCCTCTACGGCGACGCCCGCCGGGGCCGGCGCCCCTCGTGGTCGGCCGCCGCGCCCGGCCCCGTCTCGGAACCCGTGTTCGAGGCGTACGTCGCCGCGCTGCGGGAGCTCGGCGCGCGCGTGGCGACCGGCCGCTTCGGGGCGGCGATGCAGGTGGAGCTCGTCAACGACGGCCCGTTCACCCTGGTCCTGGACAGCGCCGAGCTGGAACGGCCCCGGCGGGGCTGAGACCGGGGCCCGGCGCGGGCCGTCAGATCGCCGTGCGGGGAGCGGCCTCCTCGGAGCCCGTCTCCTCGCGGGCCTTCCGCTCCCGGGCGCGGTCGAGGGCCGCGATGACGGGCCCCGCGGAGACCCCGTGCAGCAGGACCGAGCCGACGATCACCAGCCCCACGAAGCGCCACAGGGCCTGGTCCTCCGCGGCGAACTCGCCCTCGGACAGGGCGTAGGCGAGGTAGTAGATCGAGCCGATGCCGCGCACGCCGAAGAAGGCGAGCACGCCGCGCTCCCAGGGTCCCGTCCGGCCGCCGAGCAGACTGATCCAGCCGGCGAGGGGGCGCACCAGCAGCAGGAAGGCCGCCGCGACGAGCACCTCCCGCCAGGTGAGCCCGGCGAGCAGCCCCCGGGCCACGGCGCCGCCCAGGAGCACGAGCACCGCCACGGTGAGCAGCCGCTCGAGCTGCTCGATGTAGCTGTGCAGCACGCCGTGGGCGCCGTGCACCCGCTCGCCCGCCCGGATGGTCACCGCGCACACGAACACGGCGACGAAGCCGTAGCCCTCGACCATCTCGGTCAGACCGTAGGTGAGGAAGGTGGCGGCCAGGGCCACGAACCCCTCGGTCTGCGCGGTCGTGCGGACGCTGTCGAGCGGGGAGCGGAAGAAGAGCCGCCGCAGGAGCAGGCCCACCAGGACCCCGGCGAGACAGCCGACCGCGATCCGCCAGGCCACGTCCACGGTCAGGAAGTGCGGCAGCCACGCGCCGGGAGCGGTGCCCACCACGCTCAGGGCGATGGCGAGGTAGACGAACGGGAAGGCCAGGCCGTCGTTGAGCCCCGCCTCCGAGGTGAGCCCGAAACGGACCTCGTCCTCGCCCTCGAGGTCCTCCTGCGACTCCGAGGGCTCCCCGACCTGCACCTCGGAGGCCAGGACCGGGTCGGTGGGGGCCAGCGCCGCGGCCACGAGCACGGCCCCGGCCGCGCTCAGCCCCAGCACCGACCAGCCCAGCAGGGCCGCCCCGAGCAGGCTCAGGGGCATGGCGATCCCCAGCAGCCGCCAGGTCGTGGCCCACCGCCGGAAGCCCAGCGGTCGGTCCAGTGCCAGGCCGGCGCCCATCAGCGAGACGATCACGCAGATCTCGCTCAGGTGCAGGGTGACGGCGCTGTGGGCCACCGGGTCCGGGTCGGGCAGGGTGTCGGCCAGGGCGAAGATCACCGCCCCGGCGGCCAGGAACACCATGGGCATCGACACGGGGGCCCGCACGAGCAGGCGGGGCAGCAGGGCGGCCGCGAACACGGCGAGCCCGGCGGCGGCGAAGAGCAGACTCGGGGCCTCGAACACCGGTACCTCATTCCTGGAACGGCCGGGCGGGATCCCCGATGGACCCCGCGCCGCAGCGGCCGTGGCCGTCGCCGGGCGGAGCGCGCCCGGCGACGGCACCGACGTGATCAGCGTGCTGATCGTACGCCCATCCGCCCCGCTTCCGACAGGCCGCGACGGGCGCAGCCGCTAGCCTGAGGGGGTGACCGGCTCCCTCTTCGACGACCTCGACGCCCCCGACCCCGGTCCCCGTGCGACCGGGGACGGGGCGGACCGTGCCGCCCGTCCCGCCGGCCGGGCGCGGCGCTCCCGCTCCCGGGCGCCGCTGGCGGTGCGGATGCGCCCGCGCCGCCTCGACGAGATCGTGGGCCAGCAGCACCTGCTCAAGCCCGGCTCCCCGCTGCAGGTGCTGGCGGGGGAGGACCGCGGCCCGGCGGGACCGTCGTCGATCATCCTGTGGGGCCCCCCGGGCACGGGCAAGACCACCCTGGCCCACGTGATCGCCCGGGGCGTGTCCCGGAAGTTCGTGGAGCTCTCCGCGATCACCGCCGGCGTCAAGGACGTGCGGAAGGTGATGGACGAGGCGCTCACGGACCGGGATCTGCACGGGCGCACCACGGTGCTGTTCCTCGACGAGATCCACCGCTTCACCAAGGCCCAGCAGGACGCGCTGCTGCCCGGGGTGGAGAACCAGTGGGTGGTGCTGGTCGCGGCCACCACGGAGAACCCGTCCTTCTCGGTGATCTCGCCGCTGCTCTCGCGCTCACTGCTGCTCACGCTGCAGCCGCTGGAGCGGGCCGACATCGGGGCGCTGCTGGACCGGGCCGTCGCCGACCCCCGGGGACTGAACGGCGAGGTGGAGCTCTCCGCGGAGGCCCGCGAGCACCTCCTGGACCTGTGCGGCGGGGACGCCCGCAAGGCCCTGACCTCTCTCGAGGCCGCCGCCGGGGTCGCGTTCTCGGAGCAGCCGGACGGCCACTACGCGGTCGAGGGCGCGGACGGGGACGAGGGCGCGGACCGCGCGCGGCCGGCGCCGGTGATCACCCGGGAGCACGCCGAGGAGGCCCTCGACCGGGCGGCGGTGCGCTACGACAAGAACGGCGACCAGCACTACGACGTGGTCAGCGCGTTCATCAAGTCGATCCGCGGCTCCGACGTCGACGCCGCGATGCACTACCTGGCCCGGATGATCGAGGCGGGGGAGGACCCGCGGTTCATCGCCCGCCGGCTCATCATCTCCGCCTCCGAGGACATCGGCACCGCCGACCCGACCGCCCTGCAGACCGCGGTGGCGGCCGCCGACGCCGTGCAGCTCATCGGCATGCCCGAGGGGCGGATCCCGCTGGCCCAGGCCGTGGCCCACCTGGCGACCGCCCCGAAGTCCAACGCCGCCTACACCGCGATCAACGAGGCGATCGCCGACGTCCGCGCCGGCCGGGCCGGACCCGTCCCGCTCCACCTGCGCGACGCCCACTACCCCGGCGCGGGCCAGCTCGGCCACGGCCGGGGCTACGTCTACTCCCACGATGAGCCCAACGGCGTGGCCGCCCAGCAGTACCCGCCCGACGAGCTCGTCGGCACCGACTACTACCGGCCCACCGAGCACGGCCGCGAGCGCGAGATCGCCCACCGCCTCGACATCCTGCGGGGCATCGTCCGGGGCCGGTGACCGCCGGGCTCAGCGGCCGAACAGGTGGCGCACCACCGACGCGGCCGTGCGCTCGTCGATGAGCAGGTCCGTGACCACGCCCGCCCGCAGGGCGCCCACCACGCCGGGCACCTTGTGGTCCCCCGCCACCACGCACAGCCGGCGCGGGATCCGCCGCAGCTCCATGGGCGTGGGCCCGCTCGCCCGTCGGTTGTAGTCGATGTCGGCGTAGGTCCCGTCCTCCCGCAGGAAGACCGTGCACACGTCGCCGACCACCCGGTGCGCGGACAGCTCCCGGAGCGCGTCCTCCGGCAGGTAGCCGCTGGTGTACACCTGGGAGATCATCGGACCGCGGAAGGCCCCCACGCTGAACACGGCCAGGTCCGCCGCGTTGCGCACCGCCAGCACCCGCCGCACCGAGGACTCCTGCCACATCAGCCGCCGCGTCTCCTCCTGGTCGAAGAACGCGGGGGTGGGGAAGGGCAGCAGCGCGGCCCCGAAGGCCGCCGACATCTGCCCGAGCAGTGCCGAGGACTGCGCCGCCCCCGTGGAGCGGGCGCTGACCGCGCCGTTCATCTGCACGACCACCGCGTCCCGCGTGGCCTTCGGCTGCAGGTGGCCCCCGATCGCCGAGGTCGTGATCCCCCAGGCGACCGCCAGCGTCATCCCGTCCCCGAACCAGTCGCCCAGCAGCCCCGCCGCGGCCCGGGCCACGGACTCCAGCCGCTGCGGCTCCGTGGCCGTGCGCGGCGTGCCCGCCACGTGCACCGTCACCCCGAAGGCCTCCCGCAGCCGGTGGGACAGGTCGTGTCCCGCGTCCGGGGGAGCCGCGAGGCTGATCCGCACGATGCCCCGCTCCCGGGCGGCCTGCAGCATCCGCGAGACCGTGGGGCGGGAGACCCCGAAGCGGTCCGCCACCGCCTCCATCGTCATGCCCTGCACGTAGTACAGCTCCGCCGCGTGGTGGAGCTCGGCATCACCGTGCATGTGACCCTCCCTTCCATGCACGTCCGTTCATTTGCTTTGAGCATAGGTGCAACCCAGGACAGAGTGTGATGCAGAGCACCTTCCCGTCCGCAACCACCCGCCCCGAGGAGTTCCCCACCATGGCCCACCCCACCCTCTCCAGCGCCGAACGGGACCGCGCACTCGCCGAGTTCTCCGACGGCCCCGAGCTCGACGTCCTCGTGGTCGGAGGCGGCATCACCGGCGCCGGCATCGCCCTGGACGCCGTGACCCGCGGACTGCGCACCGGCATCGTCGAGGCCCAGGACTGGGCCGGCGGCACCTCGCAGTGGTCCTCCAAGCTCGTCCACGGCGGCCTGCGCTACCTCCAGCAGCTCGACTTCAAGCTCGTCTCCGAGGCGCTGCGCGAGCGCGAGCTGCTCCTGGACTTCCTCGCCCCCCACCTCGTCAAGCCCGTGCCCTTCCTCTACCCGCTGACCCACCGCTTCTGGGAGCGGCCCTACGTCACCGCCGGGATCGGCCTCTACGACGCCCTCGCCCACATCGGCGCCAAGGTCGCGACCCTGCCCTACCAGCGGCACTACAGCTTCAAGGGCGTCCAGCGGGTCTTCCCCGACATCAAGCCCGGCTCCATGGTCGGCGCCGTCAAGTACTGGGACGGCCAGGTCGACGACGCCCGCCTCGTCGTCACCATCGTGCGCACCGCCGTGCGCTACGGCGCGCTCGCCGCCAACCGCACGCGGGCCGTGTCCTTCCCCACGGACGAAACCGGCCGGGTGGTCGGCGCCACCGTGCGCGACCTCGAGACGGGGGCGGAGCACACGGTGCGGGCGAAGACCGTCATCGCCGCCACCGGGGTCTGGACCGAGCAGACCCAGGACCTGGCCCACGCCGAGGGCGGGCTGAAGGTGCTCGCCTCCAAGGGCATCCACATCATCGTGCCCCGCGAGCGGATCCGCGGCGAGAGCGGGCTGATCCTGCAGACCGAGAAGTCCGTGCTCTTCATCATCCCGTGGGCGCGGTACTGGATCATCGGCACCACCGACACCCCCTACCACCAGGACCTCGTCAATCCCGTGGCCACCGCGGAGGACATCGACTACGTCATCGACCACGCCAACGTGGTCCTCGACCGGCCGCTCACCCGCGAGGATGTGATCGGCACCTACGCCGGGCTGCGGCCGCTGCTGCAGCCCGGAACGAAGAAGGGCGGCGGGGACGCGCAGTCCACGAAGATCTCCCGCGAGCACACCGTGACCGAGGTCGCCCCCGGGCTGATCACGATCGCCGGGGGCAAGCTCACCACCTACCGGGTGATGGCCGAGGACGCCGTGGACCTCGCCCTGGGCGAGGAGCGGGCCAAGGCCGTGCCCTCGGTCACCGGCCGCACTCCGCTGCTGGGCGCCGAGGGCTATCTCGCGCTCAGCCACCAGGCCGGCAGCCTGGGCGCCCGGCACGACTGGAACGAGGAGCAGGTGCAGCACCTGCTCGGCCGCTACGGGTCGGCGATCACCGAGATCGCCGAGCTCGTGGAGGACCGCCCCGACCTGGGCCGCCCCCTGGAGGGGGCCCCGGCCTACCTGCGGGCGGAGATCGTGCACGCCTGCACCCACGAGGGCGCGCTGCACCTCGAGGACATCTTCGACACGCGCACCCGGCTCACGTGGGAGCAGGCCCGCCACGGTCTCGACGCGGTCGAGGAGATCGCGGACCTCGCGGCCGAGGCCCTCGGCTGGGACGACCGGCGGCGGGGGGTCGAGGTCGAGGCCTACCGGCTCCGCTGCGCGGCGGAGGACGAGGCCGCGAGAACCCCGGACGACACCGCCGCCGCCGCCGCACGGGCAGCGGCCCCCGACGTCCTGGAGCTCGTGCGCCCCTCCGAGGCCTGAGCACCCATCCGTCCCACCGAGCCCCGTCCCCTGACCCCACCCCCCACCGGCCGTCCCCGACGGGCGGCCGGTCCATCCAATCCGCACCACCTGAGGAGTCGCAGTGCTGTCGATGTCGAACGCAGTGGTACAGGCCGTCGCGCCCACCGTGCCCATCTCCCTGTCCACCGTCTTCTGGTCCGAGGTCGCGGGCACCGCGATGCTGATCCTGCTCGGCGCCGGCGTGGTCGCCAACGCCGTGCTGCCGAGGACCAAGGGACTCGGCGGCGGGTTCCTGATGATCAACTTCGGCTGGGGCCTGGCCGTGTTCGCCGGCGTCTACGTCGCCTGGCAGTCCGGTGCGCACATCAACCCCGCCGTGACCGTGGGCCTGTGGGCCAGCGGCGCCGAGGAGTACGCCCCCGGGGTGGCCGTCACCCTCGTCAGCACGCTCGTCTACTTCGCCGGAGAGCTGATCGGCGCCTTCCTGGGCGCCGTGCTGGCCTTCCTCGCCTACAAGAAGCACTTCGACGAGGACATCGACGCGGAGACCAAGCTGGCCGTGTTCTCCACCGGCCCCGCCGTGCGCTCCTACGGCTGGAACGTGGTCACCGAGGTGATCGGCACGTTCGTCCTCGTCATCGTGATCCTGCTCTTCGGCAACACGCCCTCGGAGATCGGGCCGCTGGCCGTGGCGCTGCTCGTGGTCGGCATCGGCGCGAGCCTCGGCGGGCCCACGGGCTACGCCATCAACCCCGCCCGTGACCTCGGTCCGCGCATCGCCCACGCCGTGCTGCCCATCCGCGGGAAGGGCTCCAGCGACTGGGCCTACGCCTGGGTCCCGGTCGTGGGCCCGCTCATCGGCGCCGTGCTCGCCGGCGGCTTCTTCCAGCTGTACGCCAACGTTCCCGCCTGACGCCCGCACCACCACCACCGACCGACCCGTCCACGACACCACAACGAAGTGAGGGACCACCCATGAGCACCGACACCAAGTACGTCATGGCCATCGACCAGGGCACCACGAGCTCCCGCGCGATCATCTTCGACCACCGGGGCACGATCGTCAGCACCGGCCAGCTCGAGCACGAGCAGATCTTCCCGCGCGCCGGCTGGGTGGAGCACGACCCCATGGAGATCTGGCGCAACGTCCGCAAGGTCGTCGCCGACGCCGAGGCCTCAGCCGAGATCAACGCCCGGGACCTGGCCGCCGTGGGCATCACCAACCAGCGCGAGACCACCGTGGTCTGGGACCGCACCACCGGGCAGCCCGTCTACAACGCCATCGTCTGGCAGGACACCCGCACCCAGAAGATCGCCGAGGAGCTCGGCGGGGAAGTCGGCCCGGACCGGTACAAGGACCGGGTGGGCCTGCCCCTGGCCAGCTACTTCTCGGGCCCGAAGGTCAAGTGGATCCTGGACAACGTGGACGGCGCCCGGGAGCGGGCCGAGCGCGGGGACCTGCTCATGGGCAACACCGACTCCTGGCTGGTGTGGAACATGACGGGCGGCGTGGACGGCGGGGTGCACGTCACCGACGTCACCAACGCCTCGCGCACCATGCTGATGAACCTGGCGACCCTCGACTGGAACGAGGAGATCTGCGCCGACATGGGCATCCCCACGTCGATGCTGCCCGAGATCCGCTCCTCCTCCGAGGTCTACGGCAAGGGCCGTACCCGCGGCTTCCTCAAGGACGTGCCGATCGCCGGCATCCTCGGCGACCAGCAGGCCGCGATGTTCGGGCAGGCGTGCTTCGAGAAGGGCATGGGCAAGAACACCTACGGCACCGGCAGCTTCGTGCTGATGAACGTGGGTACCGAGGTGGTGCACTCGGAGAACGGGCTGCTGAGCACCGTGTGCTACAAGATCGGCGACCAGGACGCCGTCTACGCCCTGGAGGGCTCCATCGCGGTGACCGGGTCCCTGGTCCAGTGGCTGCGCGACAACCTGGGCATCATCTCCTCGGCGCCGCAGGTCGAGTCCCTGGCCGCGTCGGTCGAGGACAACGGCGGGGCCTATTTCGTCCCGGCCTTCAGCGGCCTGTTCGCCCCGTACTGGCGCTCCGACGCCCGCGGCGCCCTGGTGGGCCTGACCCGCTACGTCAACAAGGGCCACATCGCCCGGGCTGCCCTGGAGGCCACGGCCTACCAGTCCCGCGAGGTGGTCGAGGCGATGAACGCCGACGCCGGGGTGGACATCACCGAGCTCAAGGTGGACGGCGGGATGACCGCCAACGAGCTGCTCATGCAGTTCCAGGCGGACCAGCTCGGGGTCCCGGTGATCCGCCCGGAGGTCACCGAGACCACGGCCCTCGGCGCCGCCTACGCCGCGGGCATCGCCGTCGGCTTCTGGTCCGGGACGGAGGAGGTCACCGCGAACTGGGCCGAGAACAAGCGCTGGGAACCGCAGATGGAGGACGCCGAGCGCGGCCGGCTGTTCCGCAACTGGCAGAAGGCCGTCACCAAGACCTTCGACTGGGTGGACGAGGACGTCGACTGACCGCGTCCGCGCAGAGGGCTCGTGCGCCGGAGCGCCGTCCGGGACCCCCGGGCGGCGCTCCGGCGCGCCGGGACCGGGACGGGGGCCGGCCCGGTCCCGGCGCGAGCACCCCGGGGCGCGCCACGGCCCCGCACACGCTATAGTGGGACGTCGGCCGGCAAGGCCCGTGCTCCCGCACGCCCGGCGCACCGCCTCAACCACGGTGCGCGGCGCGCGGCCACGGCGCTTGCAGGACAGGAGGATTGCGGCTGATCCTCACCTCTCCGGCGGGACCGATCCCGTCCTCGGAGGCCGGACCGAACAGAACACGCTCCCCCCGCACCGCCCGCCGGACGGGGGAGGGCACCGCATTGTGAAAGGTAAACGTGGCTAACAACACGCGTGCGCGCCGCCAGGTGCGCAAGTCCCGCGCCCTCGGGATCGCCCTGACCCCGAAGGCCGAAAAGTACTTCGAGCGCCGTCCCTACGGCCCCGGTGAGCACGGCCGTGCCCGCCGGAAGGCCGACTCGGACTACGCCGTCCGGCTGCGCGAGAAGCAGCGTCTCCGGGCGCAGTACAACATCCGCGAGAAGCAGATGCACATCGCCTACGTCGAGGCCAAGCGCCAGGAGGGGCAGACCGGTGAGAACCTGGTCGCCCTGCTGGAGTCCCGCCTGGACGCCCTGGTCCTGCGCTCCGGCTTCGCCCGGACCATGGCCCAGGCCCGCCAGATGGTCGTGCACCGCCACATCCTGGTGGACGGCGAGCGGGTGGACCGCCCCTCCTACCAGGTCAAGGAGGGTCAGCTGATCCACGTGCACGCCAAGTCGGAGAAGATGGTGCCCTTCCAGGTCGCCGCCGCCGGCGCGCACCAGGCCGTGCTGCCCGACACCCCGGGCTACCTCGACGTGCAGATCGAGAAGCTGCAGGCCAAGCTGGTCCGCAAGCCCAAGCGCGCCGAGGTCCCCGTGACGTGCGAGGAGCAGCTCGTGGTGGAGTACTACGCCCGCATGGCCTGATCCTGCGGGCTCCTGCCGCCGGGACACCCCCGGGGGCAGGGCCTTCCCTGCGGAGAGCCCGCGGCGCCTGCGCCGCGGGCTCTTCCGTTCGGTACAGTTGATCCCCGGGCACCGCGCCGGTGCCCGTCCCCGCACGCCCGGGCGGTCCCCCGCCCCGGCCCCCCGACCCGACCAGCAAGGAGCGCGCCGCCCCATGACCGGTGGAGAAATCGCAGGACTGCTCGCCGCGGGGGTGTTCGCCGTGCTGGTGCTCCTGCTCGCGGTGCCGATCCTCAAGCTCGGCAAGGTCTTCGACGAGCTGCGGCTGACGATCCGCTCGCTCAACAACGAGACCGTCCCCCTCATCGACGAGGTCACCCGCACCGTCTCGACCACCAACTCGCAGCTCGAGAAGGTGGACGGGATCACGACCAACGTCTCCGACGCCTCCGCGAACGTCTCCGCGCTGTCCTCCCTGGTGGCCTCCACCGTGGGCCAGCCGCTGATCAAGGTCGCCGCGTTCTCGCACGGCGTCCGCCGGGCGTTCACGGGCGACACCGCCCCGCACGGCTCCCACCGGGCCGACCGCTTCGGGGCCGCCGACGAGCAGGTCCCCGGCGCCCCGGGGGAGGACCGGCCATGAGCTTCTGGGGCCGGCTCGCCCTCGTGGCCGCCGGCGGCGTGCTCGGCGCCGCAGCCACCCGCCTCGCCCGGTCACCCGGCCAGGACCTCTCCGTGCCGGGCGGCACCGGCGCCGCGCGCGCCCCCCGCCCCGGGGACTGGCGCTCCCGGCTCTACCGCTTCGCCGCCACCGTGCGCGCGGGCATGGACGAGCGCGAGGCCGAGCTGCGCGAGTCGTTCGGCGTCGCCGCCCCCCGGCCGCAAGCCGGCCGTCTCGCCGCCGGCCACACCGCCCCGCCGGTGCTCGACGGCACCGCCGCCCCCCGCGCGGCCGGGGCCGTGGCGGAGCCCACCGACCCCTCGACCGAACGCGAAGGAAAGCACCGGTAATGCTCTCTCAGGAAATCACCAAGCGCTGGCTGGACTACTTCGAAGGCCAGGGCCACACCGTGGTGCCCTCCGCCTCGCTGATCTCCTCCCAGCCGGGTGCCATGTTCACGATCGCGGGCATGGTCCCGTTCATCCCGTACTTCCTCGGCCAGGAGACCGCCCCCTACCGGCGTGCCACGTCCATCCAGAAGTGCATCCGCACCCTGGACATCGACGAGGTGGGCAAGACCGCCCGGCACGGCACGTTCTTCCAGATGGCCGGCAACTTCTCCTTCGGCGACTACTTCAAGGAGCGGGCCATCCCCATGGCGTGGGAGCTGCTCACCAGCCCGCTCGAGAAGGGCGGCTTCGGCCTGGACCCGGACCGGCTGTGGGTGACCGTCTACGAGGGCGACGAGGAGTCCTACACGCTGTGGAAGGACACGGTGGGCGTGCCCGCCGAGCGGATCCAGCGGCTGGGCCGGGACGAGAACTACTGGGACACCGGCCAGCCCGGCCCCGCGGGCCCCGACTCCGAGATCTTCTACGACCGCGGGCCCCGGTACGGCCGGGAGGGCGGGCCGGCCGTCGACGACGACCGGTACATCGAGATCTGGAACCTCGTCTTCATGCAGTACCAGCGCGGTGAGGGCTCGGGCAAGGACTACGAGATCCTGGGCGACCTCCCCGAGCAGAACATCGACACCGGCCTGGGCGTCGAGCGCCTGGCCATGCTGCTCCAGGGCGTCGAGAACTTCTACGAGACCGACCAGGTCCGCCCCGTGCTGGACAGGGCGTCCGAGCTGTCGGGGAAGCGGTACCACGGCTCCGAGAAGCCGGGGGAGGAGGGCTACGACGACGACGTGCGGATGCGCGTGGTCGCCGACCACGTCCGCTCCTCGCTGATGCTCATCGCGGACGGCGTGAGCCCGTCCAACGAGGGCCGCGGGTACATCCTGCGCCGCCTGCTGCGCCGCGCGATCCGCGCCATGCGCCTGATGGGCGTCACCGAGCCCTGCCTGCCCGTGCTGCTGCCCGCCTCCCGGGACGCCATGCGCGGCGTCTACCCCTACGTGGCCGAGGACTTCGAGCGGATCTCCCGGATCGCCTACGCCGAGGAGCGGGCGTTCCTGAAGACCATCGAGTCCGGGACCACCCGGCTCAACGAGGCGGTGGCCGGCGCCCGGCGCCAGGGCCAGGCCGTCTCCGGCGCGGAGGCCTTCGCCCTGCACGACACCTACGGCTTCCCCATCGACCTGACCCTCGAGATGGCCGCGGAGGCCGGGGTCGCGGTCGACGAGACGGCGTTCCGCGGTCTCATGGAGGAGCAGCGCCACCGCGCGCAGCAGGACGCCCGCGCCAAGAAGGGCGCCCACGCCGACCTCTCGGTGTTCCGCCGGCTCGTCGACGAGGGCGGCTCGGTGTTCACCGGCTACACCCGGCTCGGCCACGAGACCGTGCTGCGCGCCCTGCTGCAGGACGGCGTGACCGTCCCCGCCGCGTCGGCCGGGGAGCACGTCGAGGTCGTCCTCGACGAGACGCCGTTCTACGCCGAGGCCGGCGGCCAGGCCGCCGACCGGGGCACCATCAGCGGCGACGGCTTCGTGCTCCAGGTCACCGACGTCCAGCAGCCCGTGAAGGGGCTGTCCGTGCACCAGGCGGTCGTGCGGGAGGGCGAGGCCCTCTCCGGGGCCACGGTGCTCGCCCAGGTGGACGTCGCCCGGCGGCGCGCCGCCGAGGCCGCCCACACCGGCACCCACATCGTCCACGCAGCCCTGCACGACATCCTCGGCCCCGAGGCCGTCCAGCGCGGCTCCTTCAACAAGGAGGGGTACCTGCGCTTCGACTTCGCGTGGGGCGAGGGGCTCGCCGAGGCCCAGCGCCAGGAGATCGAGGAGGTCTCCAACGCGGCGATCCACGCCAACCACGAGGTCGTCACGCAGGAGATGGCCCTCGACGAGGCCAAGGCCATGGGCGCCATGTCCCTGTTCGGCGAGAAGTACGGGGACCGGGTGCGCGTGGTCGAGCTGAACGGACCCTGGTCCCGGGAGCTGTGCGGCGGCACGCACGTGGACGGCACCGCCCAGATCGGCTCGCTCACCCTGCTCACCGAGCAGTCCGTGGGCTCGGGCAACCGCCGCGTCGAGGCGCTCGTGGGCCTGGACTCGTTCCGCCACCTCGCGGCCGAGCGGACCCTCGTGCACCAGCTCACCGGCATGCTCAAGGTGCAGTCCTCCGCGGAGCTGCCCGAGCGCCTGGCGGGCACCCTCGAGAAGCTGAAGTCGGCCGAGAAGGAGCTCGCGGTCCTGCGCCGGGAGAAGCTCCAGGCGCAGGCCGGCTCCCTGCTCGACGGGGTGCGGGAGCTCGGCGCCGTGAAGGTCCTGACCCACGACATGGGCGAGGTCTCCGGGGCCGACGACGTCCGCTCGCTCGCCCTCGACCTGCGCGGCCGGATGACGGCGGAGCCGTTCGTCGTCGCCGTCACGGGCACGGCCAAGGGCCGTCCCCTGGTCCTCGTGGCGACCACCGAGGGCGCCCGCGAGGCCGGGGTGCAGGCCGGCCGGCTCGTGCGCACGGCCGCCAAGGTCCTCGGCGGCGGCGGCGGCGGCAAGGACGACATCGCCCAGGGCGGCGGGCAGGACCCGGCCCGGACGGGGGACGCCCTGGACGCGGTGCTGGCCGACATCGCCCGGGCGACGGGCGGCGCCGCCGCGTGAGCGACGCCTACGCCCGGGGACGGCGGATGGGGGTCGACGTCGGCCTCGTCCGCGTCGGGGTCGCCCTGTGCGACCCCGACGGCATCCTCGCCACGCCGCTCACCACGCTGCGGCGCGACCCCCGGAAGGGCTTCGACGTGAAGCTGCTGGCCGGTCTGGTCCAGGAGCACGACGTCGTCGCCGTCTACGTGGGGCTGCCCCGCAGCCTCGACGGCGGGGAGAACGCCTCGACCGCGATGGCGCGCGACTACGCCGAGGCCCTCGTGCGGCGGCTGCGCGTGAAGGGCCGCGACGTGCCGGTGCGGCTGGTCGACGAGCGCCTCAGCACCGTGGACGCCCACCGGGCGCTGCTGGAGGCCGGGGTCGCCCGCCGCGACCACATGGACAAGGTCGACCAGGTGGCCGCGGCCACCATCCTGCAGAGCGCCGTGGACCGGGCCAGGGCGACCGGGGCGGAGCCCGGCGCGCCGGTGGACCCGCCGGTCCCCGGCGCCGCGGCACCCGATGTCCCGCATAATGGGGGTGACCGCGACGGGCAGGGTCCCGTCGCGGCCCGCCGCGGGGAGTCGTCCACCGGAGCCGGGAACACGGCCGAGGACACCGCCGGGGACACCGCCGGAGCGCCCGACCGGGCGCGCACGGCACCGTTGACGACCACCGATCCGGACGGAGAGCATTCGTGAGCGACGATCCGTACGACCAGTCGGCGCCCCGCCGACCCGAGGCGCCCCGGGAGTCGTCCGGCGGCGGTCTCTGGGCAGCCTCCTGGACGCCCCGTCCTCGCGGGAGCCCTCCACGGGCCTGCGCGGCGTCTTCGAGCACGAGGAGCTCACCCCCGAGCAGGTCAAGCGGCGCCGGCGCCGCGGCCGCGTCTCCCTGACCACGGCCATCGCCCTGTTCCTGCTCGCCGCGCTGATCACCGTGTCCGTGCTCGGCTCCACCTTCCGGTGGTTCGAGGTCCGCGACTACCGCGGCGACGGCAAGGACCCCGTGACCTTCTCCGTGGCCGACGGCGCCACCACCGGCCAGATCGCCGTGGCCCTCGAGGCGCAGGGGATCGTGGCGGACGCCGAGACGTTCGTCGAGACCTACCAGGAGGAGCACGCCGAGCAGTTCATCCAGCCGGGCGAGTACGAGCTGCGCACGGAGATGAGCTCGGAGGCCGCCGTGGACGCGCTCATGGAGGAGGACGAGGCCAGCCACTACGCGGCGGTCAACCGGACCCTGCGCATGAGCGACGTGTTCGGGGTCCTCAGCGAGTCCACCGGCATCCCCGTCTCCGAGTTCGAGGCCTACCGGGAGGACACGGCGACGTTCGGGATCCCGGACCGCTTCCCCACCCTCGAGGGCTGGCTGCACCCGGGCGAGTACCGGTTCCCGCTGGACGCCACGGCGGAGCAGATCCTGCGGACCATGGTGGACCGTACCCGCACGACCCTCGACGACAACGGCATCAGCGACGAGGACCAGATCTTCGAGGTGCTCACCATCGGCTCGATCATCGAGTTCGAGGTCCAGCCCGAGCACTACGACGTGGTGGCCGGCGCGATCGAGAACCGGCTCGAGAACCCCGACGGCGAGACCTCCGGGTTCATCCAGTCCGACGCGTCCGTGACCTACGGCCTCGACCGCCGCAGCTACGACTTCTCGGAGGAGGAGCGCCGCGACGAGTCCAACCGGTACAACACCTTCGCCAACCCGGGCCTGCCGGTGGGCCCCATCGGCTCCCCGGGCGACGCCGCCATCGTGGCGGCCGCCGACCCGCAGGACAACGACTACTACTTCTGGGTGACCGTGGACCTGGACACGGGCGAGACGAAGTTCGCCGAGACCTACGCGGAGCACCTGGGGTACGTGGAGGAGTACAACCAGTGGTGCAGCGAGAACGAGGGCCGGTGCGGGTGAGTCCCGCCCGCGCCGCCGTGGTGGGCCACCCCATCGGCCACTCGAGGTCCCCGGACCTGCACCGCGCCGCGTACGCGGTGCTGGGCGAGGACGTGCACTACGACGCCCACGACCTGGTCGAGGAGCAGCTCCCGCCGTTCGTCGACGCCCGCCGGCCCGACCCCGCCTGGCGCGGGCTGTCGGTGACGATGCCCCTGAAGTCGGTGGCCGCCGCGTGCGCGGACGAGCTCACGGTCCTCGGGGCGGCGGTGGGCGCGGTCAACACCCTGCTCTTCCGCCCGGACGGGACGGTGCTCGGCCACAACACCGACGTCACCGGCATCGTGGGCGCGGTGCTCGCCGCGGGCACCGTGCCGGCCGTCCCCCGGGCCGCCGTCCTCGGCGGGGGCGGCACGGCCACGGCCGCCGTCGCCGCCGCGCAGCGGCTCGGGGCCGCCTCCGTGGACGTCTTCGTGCGCTCCGCCACCCGCGCCGGGCGCGCCCTCGAGGCGGGGCGCCGGCTCGGGATCCCCGTGCACCTGCGGGCGTGGGACGAGGCGCCGGGCCTCCTGGCCGCGTACGACGTGGTCGTCTCGACCCTCCCGCCGCACGGCGCGGACGAGCTGGCGGCGCAGCTGGAGGCCGCCGCCCCGACCACCACGGGCGTCCTCCTGGACGCCGCCTACGACCCGTGGCCGTCGGCGGTGGCCGCGGCCTGGTCCCGGGCCGGGGGAGCGGTGGCCCCGGGACTCGATATGCTGATCTTCCAGGCGGTGGACCAGATCCGCCTGTTCACCGGCCGCGATCCGGGCACACCCCTGCCCCGCGAGCAGGACGTGGTCGCCGCGATGTGCGCGGCCGTGGGGCGGCCCATCCTCGCCGCCCCGTCCCTGCCCCGCACCTGAGACCTGTCGGCGGCCGCGCCCCGCGGGGCCCTGTCGCCGAGACCCCGAACGGAAAGAGTTGTTATGTTGCGTTGGCTCACGGCCGGCGAGTCGCACGGCGAGGCGCTCGTCGGGATCATCGAGGGCGTCCCGGCGGGGGTAAGCCTGACCAGCCAGGACGTCCGCGACGCCCTGGCCCGCCGCCGGCTCGGCTACGGGCGCGGCGCGCGGATGAAGTTCGAGCAGGACCAGGTGCGCCTGCTCGGCGGCGTGCGCCACGGCGTGACCCAGGGCGGACCGGTGGCGATCGAGATCGCCAACACCGAGTGGCCCAAGTGGCGCGAGGTGATGTCCGCGGACCCCGTGGACCCGGAGGTGCTCGCGGGCCGCGCCCGCAACGCCCCCCTGACCCGCCCCCGCCCCGGCCACGCGGACCTCACCGGCATGCAGAAGTACGGCTTCGACGAGGCGCGGCCCGTGCTCGAGCGCGCCAGCGCCCGGGAGACGGCTACGCGCGTGGCCCTCGGCGCCGTCGCCGCGAAGATCCTCGAGGCCGTGGGCGTGCAGCTCGTCTCCCACACCACGGCCGTGGGCGCCGTCAGCGCCCCGGTGGACGCCCCGCGCCCGCTGCCCTCCGACGTCACCGCCCTCGACGCCGACCCCCTGCGCTGCTTCGACCCCGCCGCGGCGGAGTCCATGGTGACGGCGGTGGACGCCGCCCACAAGGACGGTGAGACCCTCGGCGGCGTCGTCGAGGTCCTCGCCTACGGGCTGCCCCCGGGGCTCGGCTCGTACGTGCACTGGGACCGGCGGCTCGACTCGCGCCTGGCCGGGGCCCTGATGGGCATCCAGGCCATCAAGGGCGTCGAGGTCGGGGACGGCTTCCTGACCGCCGCCCGGCCCGGCTCCGAGGCCCACGACGAGATCTCCCGCGGCGCCGACGGCGTCGTGCGCCGCGTGAGCAACCGCGCCGGCGGGATCGAGGGCGGCATGTCCATCGGTGACGTCCTGCGCGTGCGCGCGGCCATGAAGCCGATCGCCACCGTGCCGAAGGCGCTGCGCACCGTCGACGTCGCCACCGGCGAGGCCGCCCGCGCCCACCACCAGCGCTCGGACGTCTGCGCCGTGCCCGCCGCCGGCGTGGTCGCCGAGGCGATGGTCGCCCTCGTGCTCGCCGACGCCGTGACGGAGAAGTTCGGCGGGGACTCGATCACCGAGACCGCCCGCAACAAGGACGCCTACCTCGCCGCGATCCCGGAGTCCCTGCACTCCGCCGGCGAGCTCGGGGCCTTCGGGGACGACGCCGCCGCGGCGCGCGACGACCACATGGGTGACCCCCTCGTGGCCCCCGCCGAGACCGCGGCGCCCACCGAGCCCGGGGAGGCCCAGGCGTGAACGCGCAGTTCCCCGCCCCGGCCGACGCCGCCGAGACCCCGCAGCGGCCCGTGGTGCTGATCGGGCCCATGGCCGCCGGGAAGTCCTTCCTGGCCCTGCACATGTCCAAGTTCTACGGCTACGACTTCGTGGACGCCGACCAGGTCATCGTCTCCCGGTACGGCGTGATCTCGAAGATCTTCGCGGAGCACGGCGAGAAGTACTTCCGCGACCTCGAGGCGGACACCGTGGCCGAGATCCTGCGGGACCCGGACCACGCCAACGCGATCTTCTCCGTGGGCGGCGGCGCCCCCATGACCCCGTCCACCCGCGAGCTGCTGCGCCACGAGCTCGTCGCCTACCTCGAGGTGGACACGGAGACCGTGCTGCCCCGGATCAGCGGCAACCGGACCCGCCCCATGCTCCAGCCGGACCCGGAGCGGCGCTGGCAGGAGCTCTACGAGTCCCGGCGTGCCTGCTACGAGGAGCTCGCCGACATCACCCTCGACGGCCGCGGAGACCGGCCCGTCGCCGAGATCGGCGCCGACCTCGAGGCGGAGCTCACCCGCCTGCGCTCCGCGCGGAGCGCCGGCGGCACCACCGACAGCACCCAGGAGGCCCAGGCATGAGCGAGTCCGCTCCCCGCACCGTCACGACCATCCCCGTCACCGGGGAGCGCCCGGCCGAGAACTACGACGTCCTCGTGGGCCACGAGCTGCTCGGCGAGGTCCCCCGCGTGCTCGGCGACCGGGTCCAGCGCGTGCTCGTCATCCACCCGCGGGCGCTGCGCAGCACCGGCGACGTGGTCATGGAGGAGCTGCGCGGACAGGGCTACCAGGCGTTCACCGCCGAGATCCCCGACGCCGAGGAGGGCAAGCACGTCCAGGTGGCGTCCTTCTGCTGGCAGGTCCTCGGGCAGAACGACTTCACCCGCTCGGACGCGATCGTGTCCGTGGGCGGGGGAGCGGTCTCCGACCTCGCGGGGTTCGTGGCCGCCACGTGGCTGCGCGGCGTGCGCGTGGTGCACGTGCCCACCACCCTGCTCGGCATGGTCGACGCCGCCGTGGGCGGCAAGACCGGGATCAACACGGCCGAGGGCAAGAACCTCGTGGGCGCCTTCCACCCGCCCGCGGCCGTGCTCTGCGACCTCGACACGCTGCGGACGCTGCCCGAGAACGAGCTGCTCACCGGCATGGCGGAGGTCGTCAAGTGCGGCTTCATCGCCGACGAGCGGATCCTCGAGCTGATCGAGGCCCACCCGGAGGCGGTGCGCGACTCGCAGTCCGAGGTGGTCCGCGAGCTCGTGGAGCGCAGCATCCGGGTCAAGGCCGAGATCGTCTCCGGCGACCTGCGCGAGGCCGGCCGCCGGGAGATGCTCAACTACGGGCACACCCTCGGCCACGCGATCGAGCACAATGAGCGCTACCAGTGGCGCCACGGCGCCGCGGTCTCGGTGGGGCTGGTCTTCGCCGCCGAGCTCGCCCGCACCGCCGGGAACCTGGCCGACGACGTCGTCGAGCGCCACCGCAGCATCCTCGCCTCCCTCGGCCTGCCGACCGCGTACCGGTGGGACCAGTGGCCGCGGCTGCTGGAGGTCATGAAGCGGGACAAGAAGACGCGCGGGAATCTGCTGCGCTTCGTCGTCCTCGACGCCGTCGGCCGGCCCCGCGTGCTCGAGGTCCCCGACCCCGCGATCCTCTTCGCGAGCTACCAGGAGATCGCCGAGGGCGCGCCCAGCTAGACTGGTCCGCGGTCCGGGACGACACCCCCTGTCCGCGCCGACCTGCCGACTTCGCAGACAACCAGAGAGAGAACCTGTGGCTACCACCAACGACATCAAGAACGGCACCGTCCTGAAGCTGGAGGGCAACCTTTGGAACGTGATCGAGTTCCAGCACGTGAAGCCGGGCAAGGGCGGGGCGTTCGTGCGCACCAAGATGCGCAACATCACCTCCGGGAAGGTCGTCGACAAGACCTTCAACGCCGGCGCCAAGATCGAGACCGCCACGGTGGACCGCAGCGAGTACCAGTACCTGTACCAGGACGGCGCCGACTACGTCTTCATGGACAACAAGACCTACGACCAGATCACCGTCCCCGGTGAGGTGGTGGGCGACGCCGCCAACTTCATGCTCGAGAACCTCAACGCGACCATCGCGCTGCACGAGGGGGCCCCGCTGTACATCGAGCTTCCCGCGTCCGTGGTCCTCGAGATCACCTACACCGAGCCGGGCCTGCAGGGCGACCGTTCCACCGGCGGTACCAAGCCCGCCACCGTGGAGACCGGCTACCAGATCCAGGTGCCGCTGTTCCTCGAGCAGGGCACCAAGGTCAAGGTCGACACCCGCACGGGTGACTACCTGGGCCGCGTCAACGAGTGAGCGCCCGGGGCAAGGCGCGCCGGCGCGCCGTGGAGATCCTCTTCGAGGCCGAGCAGCGTTCCGAGGACGCCCGCGAGGTCATGGAGCGGCGCCGGATGCACAGCGACTCGCAGGTCTCCCCGTACGCCGAGGAGCTCGTGCTCGGCGTCACGATGCGCCGCGGTGAGCTCGACGAGTACCTCGAGACGTACTCCCAGGGCTGGACCCTCGAGCGGATGCCCGCGGTGGACCGCAACGTGCTGCGCGTGGGGGCCTGGGAGCTGCTGTTCAACGACGACGTCCCGGACGGGGTCGCCGTGGCCGAGGCCGTGAGCCTCGCCAAGGAGCTCGCGGGCGACGACTCCCCGCGCTTCGTCAACGGCCTGCTGGGCCGGCTGCAGCAGATGAAGCCGACCCTGCTCGGCTGACGGGGCTTCCGGACCCCGCCCGGGGCGCTACCATTCCGGGACCACGACCGTGCGTCCCGGGGAGGTCCGCATGACAGCTCCCGCGCTGCGCCTGCAGGGCGTCTCGAAGCACTACGGGACCGTGCGCGCGGTCGACCGCGTCACCTTCGAGGTCCGCCCGGGGGAGGTCTACGCGCTGCTGGGCCTCAACGGCGCCGGCAAGACCACCGTCATGCGGACGGTCCTCGGCATGGTCCGGCCTTCGGCCGGGACCGTCACGGTCCTCGGCCGCGGGCGCGGCGACCGGTCGGTCTGGGCGGAGGTTGGCTACCTCGTGGAGACCGCCTCCGCCTACCCGGAGCTGACCGTGCGCGAGAACCTGGAGGTCGCCCGCCGGCTGCGCCGGCTGCGGTCGCCGAGCGCGGTGCAGGACGCCGTGGAGCTCTTCGGGCTGGGCGAGCACGCCGACCGCCGCGCCCGCGTCCTGTCCCGGGGCAACCTGCAGCGCCTGGCCCTGGCCCGGGCCGTGCTGCACCGCCCGTCCCTGCTGGTCCTGGACGAGCCCGTCAACGGACTGGACCCGGCCGGCGTCGTCGAGGTCCGCACCCTGCTCGAGTGCCTCGCCCGCGAGCACGGCACCGCCGTGCTGCTCTCCAGCCACATCCTGGGCGAGGTCGCCCGCCTCGCCACCCGGATCGGCGTCCTGCACCGGGGCGGGCTGCTCGACGAGTTCGCCACGGCCGCCCTGCCCGACCGGGTCCGCCGCCACCTGGAGCTCAGCACCCGCGACGACGCCCGGGCGGTGCGGGTCCTGGCCGCCGCCGGCTACGACGCGCACCGCGCGGGGCCCGCGGTCGTGCTCGGCGACGCCCGGGCCGCGGACCGCCCGGACGCCGTGTCCGCCGCCCTCGTCCACGGCGGCGTGCCCCCCACCGGCCTCGCGGTGGTCCGCGAGGACCTCGAGGCCTACTTCCTGCGCCTGGTGGGCGCGCAGCACCTGGAAGAGCGCTCCGGTGACCGGTGAGCAGGCGGCCGCCCTCGGGGCGGAGGCGCTGAAGCTGCGCCGCTCCCGCGTGCCCTGGGCCACCGCCGGGGCCGTGGCCCTCGCGGCCGCGGTCGGGGCGTTCTTCATGTACGTGCTCCAGGACGTCGACCGGGCCCGGGCGCTGGGGCTGCTCGGCGCCAAGGCGCAGCTCACCGGCGGCAACGCGGACTGGCCGGGGTACTTCGCCCTCACCGCGCAGACCGTCGCGGTGGGCGGGCTGATCATCTTCGGGACCGCCGCGATCTGGCTCTTCGGCCGGGAGTTCTCCGACCGGACCACGACCGACCTGCTGGCCCTGCCCACCTCCCGCACCGCCGTGGTCCTGGCCAAGATGCTGCTGCTGCTCGCCTGGTGCGCGGCGCTGGCCGTGCTCCTCCTCGTGCTGGTGCTCGCCCTCGGCGCGGCCCTGGGGCTGCCCGGCTGGTCGGCCGGCGTCGCCCTGCGTGGGGCCGGCGGTGTCCTCGGCACCGGGCTGCTCTCGGCGGGCCTGGCGGCGTCCTACGGGCTGGCCGCCAGCGTGGGCCGGGGCTACCTGCCCGCCGTGGCGGTCCTGTTCCTCACCGTCCTCGTGGCCCAGGTGCTCGCCGCGGTCGGGCACGGCGCGTGGTTCCCCTGGGCCGTGCCCGCCCTGCTCGCCGGGACGGCCGGCCCGGACGCCGCCGGCGCCGGTCCGGGCGGCGTCCTGGGCGTCGTGCTCGTCGCCCTCGGCTCCGCCGCGGCCACCGCCGCCTGGTGGGAGCGGACCGACCACAGCGCCTAGCCCGGGCGGGGTCGCCGGGGGAGGCGGGCGTCACACCGGGCCCGGGGCGTCAGGGCCGCTGTGCTAGTTTGGGGCGAGCAAGCAACCTTTAAGTCCGTCCTGTGAGGCGGGGAAGGAGGCGGCACCCATGAACGACGACACCTCCGCGGCCGGTCCCTCGACGGGACCCGCGGCCGCGCGCGTCATCCTCTCGGCAGCCGACATCGACCGCGCCCTTACGCGCATCGCCCACGAGATCCTCGAGGCCAACAGGGGCAGCTCGGACCTCGTCCTGCTCGGCATCCCGCGCCGCGGCTATCCGCTGGCCCAGCGGATCGCCGCCAAGATCGCCGCCTCTGACACCGGCTTCGACGCCGCCGCGAGCCTCGGCCAGCTCGACGTCACAATGTTCCGCGACGACCTGCGCAAGAACCCCGCCCGCGCCCCCCAGCCGACCCGCATCCCCGTGCAGGGCATCGACGGGCGCACCGTGGTCCTCGTCGACGACGTCCTGTACTCCGGGCGCACGGTGCGCGCGGCCCTCGACGCCCTCGTGGACGTCGGGCGCCCTCGCGTGGTCCGCCTCGCCGTGCTCGTGGACCGCGGCCACCGGGAGCTGCCCATCCGTGCCGACCATGTGGGCAAGAACCTGCCCACCTCCTCCCAGGAGAAGGTCCGGGTCCGGCTGGCCGAGACCGACCCGGAGCCCCGCGCGGCAGAGAACGCCGACTGCGTGGTCATCGAGACCACCGTGCCGGGAACCGGCGCATGAGGCACCTGCTGTCCACGAAGGACCTCTCCTACGACGCCGCCCTGACGTTCCTGGACACCGCGGACCAGATGGCCGCCGTGGGCCAGCGCTCCGTCAAGAAGCTCCCCGCGCTGCGGGGCCGCACCGTGGTCAACCTCTTCTTCGAGGACTCGACCCGCACCCGCATCTCCTTCGAGACGGCCGCCAAGCGCCTGTCCGCGGACGTCCTCAACTTCTCCGCCAAGGGCTCCTCGGTCTCGAAGGGCGAGTCCCTCAAGGACACCGCCCAGACCCTCGCGGCGATGAGCGCCGACGCCGTGGTGATCCGGCACTCGGCCTCCGGCTCCCCGCAACAGCTCGCGGAGTCCGACTGGATCGACGCCGCGGTGGTCAACGCCGGCGACGGCACCCACGAGCACCCCACGCAGGCCCTGCTCGACGCCATGACCCTGCGCCAGCACCGTGCCCGCACCGAGGGCCGCGAGAGCACCCGCGGGCTCGACCTCGAGGGCATGCACGTGGTGATCGTCGGCGACGTCCTGCACTCCCGGGTGGCCCGCTCCGACCTGTGGCTGTTCACCACCCTGGGCGCCCGGGTCACGTTCGTGGCCCCGCCCACCCTGCTGCCCGTCGGCATCGCGGACTGGCCGTGCCGGGTGGTCTTCTCCCTCGACGAGGCCCTGGACCCCGCCCCGGACGCCGTGATGATGCTGCGCGTGCAGCGGGAGCGGATGCACGCCGCGTTCTTCCCGACCGCCCAGGAGTACGCCCGGGAGTGGGGGCTGACCCCCGAGCGGGTCGCCGCCCTCGACGCCGCCGGGGCCGCCACGGCGATCATGCACCCGGGGCCCATGAACCGCGGGCTGGAGATCTCCTCCGCCGCGGCGGACTCCCCGCGCTCCACGGTCCTGGACCAGGTGCGCAACGGCGTCTCCGTGCGGATGTCGGTGCTCTACCTGCTGCTCTCCGGCGACGACCTCGACCCCACCTCCACCCCGCACCCCCAGGAGCGCTGACCTCTCGTGACCTCGTACCTCATCCAGGGCGCCCAGCTGCTCGGCGAGCAGACCGCCGACATCCTCGTCGAGGACGGCGTGATCCGGCGCATCGGCCCCGACCTCGCCGCGGACGCGGGCGACGCCCGGGTCCTCGACGCCGCCGGGCTCGTGGCCCTGCCCGGGCTCGTGGACATCCACACGCACCTGCGCGAGCCCGGCCGGGAGGACGCCGAGACCGTCGAGACCGGCACCCGGGCGGCCGCGCTCGGCGGCTACACCGCGGTCTTCGCGATGGCCAACTCCGATCCCGTGGCGGACACCGCCGGTGTGGTGGAGCAGGTCCACGAGCTGGGCCGCTCCGCGGGCTGGGTCGAGGTCCGTCCCGTGGGCGCCGTGACCGTGGGTCTCCAGGGCGAGCGGCTGTCCGAGATCATGGCGATGGCCGAGTCCCGCGCGGGCGTGCGGATGTTCTCCGACGACGGCATGTGCGTGCACGACCCGGTGCTCATGCGCCGGGCCCTGGAGTACGTCAAGGGCTTCGACGGCGTCGTGGCCCAGCACGCCCAGGAGCCGCGGCTGACGGAGGGCGCCCAGATGAACGAGGGCGCCGTGTCCGCCGAGCTCGGGCTGACGGGCTGGCCCGCCGTCGCGGAGGAGGCCATCATCGCCCGCGACGTGCTGCTCGCCGAGCACGTCGGCTCCCGCGTGCACATCTGCCACCTCTCGACCAGGGGCTCCGTAGACATCGTCCGCTGGGCCAAGCAGCGCGGCATCGACGTCACCGCCGAGGCCACCCCGCACCACCTGCTGCTCACCGACGAGCGGGTCCGCAGCTTCGACCCGGTGTTCAAGGTCAACCCGCCGCTGCGCACGGACGAGGACGTGCACGCCCTGCGCGAAGCCGTGGCCGACGGCACCATCGACGTGATCGGCACCGACCACGCCCCGCACCCGGCCGAGGACAAGGAGTGCGAGTGGTCCTGCGCGGCCAACGGGATGACCGGGCTCGAGACCGCGCTGTCCGTGGTCCAGCTCAGCCTCGTCGACACCGGCCTGCTGACCTGGCGCGACGTCGCCCGGATCACCTCGGCGACCCCCGCCCGGATCGGGCGCCTCGCGGGCCAGGGCCGGCCCCTCGAGGAGGGCGAGCCCGCGAACATCACCCTGTGGGACCCGGCCGCGACCACCGTGGTGGACCCCGCCCGGCACGCGTCCAAGGGCCGCAACAGCCCCTACCGCGGCATGGAGCTGCCCGGTGCGGTCCGCGCCACCTTCTTCCGCGGCCACCCCACCGTCCTCGAGGGGGCTCTCAACACCCCCGCCCCGACCCCCGCCGCCTGACCGCGCCGACCCCCTTCCACCGCCCGGAGGCCCCCGTCCCATGGACCAGCTCAGCACCGTGCTCGTCACGGTCATCGTCCTCGCCGTGCTCTTCGCCCTGCTCCGCCGGGGCTGGCGCACGCGCGTGCGACGCCAGTCGGGGATCGCGGCGCCGGCCGCGCCGCCCGAGGGGATCGAGGAGCGCGAGCCCCGGCTCGTGGTCCCGGGCATGTACGTGAGCACCACGGAGACCGGCGCCCCGCTCGAGCGGATCGCGGCCCACGGACTGGGCGTGCGCGCCCGGGCGACGGCCCTGGTCCACGACGACGGCGTGCTCCTGGACCGGCAGGGCGCCCCGGGCCTGTTCGTCCCCGCCGCCGACCTCGTGACCGTGGGCACCAGCTCCGGCATGGTCGGCAAGTTCGTGGAGCGGGACGGGCTCGCCGTGCTGACCTGGCGGCTGGGCTCCACCGTGGTGGACACCGGCTTCCGCACCCAGCGGGCCGAGGACAAGCAGCGCCTCCTCGACGCCGTGGAGGCGATCGTCCCGGCACCGCACTCCTGACCCGCCGGCGGCACCCGCCGCCCCGCCTTCCAGACCCACAGACCCGAACGTGAGGACGACCTTGAGCTCGATCACCACTGACCCCGCCGTGCTCGTGCTGGAGGACGGCCGCGTCTTCCGCGGCCGCGCCTACGGCGCCCTCGGCACCGCCCTCGGCGAGGCCGTGTTCTCCACCGGCATGACCGGCTACCAGGAGACCATCACCGACCCGTCCTACGCCGGCCAGCTCGTCGTGCAGACCGCCCCGCACATCGGCAACACCGGCGTCAACGCCGCCGACGCCGAGTCCCGGCAGATCTGGGTGTCCGGCTACGTCGTGCGCGACGCCGCCCGCCGCCCGTCCAACTGGCGCTCCGAGGGGTCCCTCGACGAGCAGCTGGTGGCGCAGGGCGTCGTCGGCATCCAGGACGTCGACACCCGGGCCATCACCCGCCACCTGCGGGACCGCGGCGCGATGCGCGGCGGGATCTTCTCCGGGGACGCCGCGCTGCGCCCCGACGCCGAGCTCGTGGCCGAGGTCGGCGCCGCCGAACGAATGGAGGGGCGCCGGCTCGCCGAGACCGTCTCCGCCCCGGAGGCCTACGTCGTGGAGCCCGCCGAGCACGGCTGGACCGGCGAGGTCCTGCACGAGCTGGTGGCGGTGGACCTCGGCATCAAGTCGATGACCCCGCACCGCTTCGCCGAGCGCGGGGTGCGGGTGCACGTGGTGCCCGCCGACACCGGCTTCGAGCAGATCCGGGCCCTGGCCCCGCGCGGGGTGTTCTTCTCCAACGGCCCCGGCGACCCCGCCACCGCCGAGCGGCAGATCGAGACGCTGCGGGAGGTGCTGCGCGCCGGGATCCCGTTCTTCGGCATCTGCTTCGGCAACCAGCTGCTCGGCCGGGCCCTGGGCTTCGGCACCTACAAGCTGGTCTTCGGCCACCGCGGGATCAACCAGCCGGTCCTGGACCGGCGGACCGGGCGCGTGGAGATCACCGCCCACAACCACGGCTTCGCGGTGGACGCGCCCCTGGACGGCCCGGTCGAGGCGCCCCTGGGCGAGTTCGGCCGCGTCGAGGTCAGCCACGTGTGCCTCAACGACGACGTGGTGGAGGGCCTCAACTGCCTCGACCTGCCCGCGTTCTCGGTGCAGTACCACCCGGAGGCCGCCGCAGGCCCGCACGACGCCTCCTACCTCTTCGGCCGGTTCATCGAGCTGATGGACAGCCACCGGGACGGCCGCGCCGACCCGACCATCGACAACGCCGTCCCCGGCGGCGCCCAAGGCGCCCAGAGCTCCGAGGACACCCCGAACGCACAGGAAGAAGGGCAGAACTGACATGCCGCGCAGGACAGATCTCACCAGCGTTCTGGTCATCGGCTCCGGGCCGATCGTCATCGGACAGGCCGCGGAGTTCGACTACTCGGGCACGCAGGCCCTCCGGGTGCTCAAGGAGGAGGGCCTGCGTGTCATCCTCGTGAACTCCAACCCGGCGACCATCATGACCGACCCCGAGTTCGCCGACGCGACCTACGTGGAGCCCATCACCCCCGAGGTGGTGGAGAAGATCATCGCCAAGGAGCGGCCCGACGCCCTGCTGCCCACCCTGGGCGGGCAGACCGCGCTCAACACGGCGATCGCCCTCGACGCCAACGGAGTGCTCGACAAGTACGGGGTGGAGCTGATCGGCGCCAACGTCGAGGCCATCAACCTGGGCGAGGACCGCGAGAAGTTCAAGGGGGTGGTGGAGCGCTGCGGCGCCGAGTCCGCCCGCTCCGTCATCGTGCACTCCATGCCCGAGGCCCTGGCCGCCGCCGAGGAGCTGGGCTACCCCATGGTGGTCCGCCCGTCCTTCACGATGGGCGGCCTCGGCTCGGGCCTGGCCTACGACGAGGAGGACCTGCACCGCATCGCCGGCGCCGGCATCCAGTACAGCCCCACCTCCGAGGTGCTCCTCGAGGAGTCCATCCTCGGCTGGAAGGAGTACGAGCTGGAGATGATGCGCGACAAGCACGACAACGTCGTGGTCGTGTGCTCCATCGAGAACTTCGACCCCGTGGGCGTGCACACCGGGGACTCGATCACCGTGGCCCCGGCCATGACGCTGACCGACCGCGAGTACCAGAACCTGCGGGACATCGCGATCGCCGTGATCCGCGAGGTCGGCGTGGACACCGGCGGGTGCAACATCCAGTTCGCGATCGAGCCGGACACCGGCCGCGTCGTCGTCATCGAGATGAACCCGCGCGTCTCCCGCTCCTCGGCCCTCGCCTCCAAGGCCACGGGCTTCCCGATCGCCAAGATCGCCACGAAGCTGTCGCTGGGCTACACCCTCGACGAGATCCCCAACGACATCACCCGCAAGACCCCCGCGTCCTTCGAGCCGACGCTGGACTACGTCGTCGTGAAGATCCCGCGCTTCGCGTTCGAGAAGTTCCCGGCCGCGGACCCCACGCTGACCACCACCATGAAGTCGGTCGGCGAGGCCATGGCGATCGGGCGCAACTTCACCGAGGCGCTGCAGAAAGCCATGCGCTCCCTCGAGCAGAAGGGCTCCAGCTTCTCGTTCGTGCGCCCCGAGCTCGACGACGACGCCCTGGCGCGGCTCGTCGACGCCACCCGCACGCCCACCACCGAGCGGATCCAGCAGGTCCAGCAGGCCCTGCTGGCCGGCGCGTCCGTGGAGCGGCTCTACGAGGCCACGGGCATCGACCCCTGGTTCCTCGACCAGCTGGTGCTGCTCAACGAGGTCGCGGACGTGGTGCGCCAGGACGCCGACCTCACGGTGCGCACCCTGCGCCTGGCCAAGCGGCACGGCTTCTCCGACGCCCAGATCGGCGAGCTCGCCCACCTGGCCGAGGACGTGGTCCGCGGCGTGCGCCACGCGCTGGGCATCCGCCCCGTGTTCAAGACCGTGGACACGTGCGCGGCGGAGTTCGAGGCGTTCACCCCGTACCACTACTCCTCCTACGACGAGGAGAGCGAGGTCGGGCGGCACGAGCGCCCCTCCATCATGATCCTCGGCTCAGGGCCGAACCGGATCGGGCAGGGCATCGAGTTCGACTACTCGTGCGTGCACGCCTCCATGGTGCTGCGCGAGGCCGGGCACGAGACCGTGATGGTCAACTGCAACCCGGAGACCGTCTCCACCGACTACGACGTCTCCACGCGGCTGTACTTCGAACCGCTGACCTTCGAGGACGTCATGGAGGTCGTCGAGACGGAGCGGCGCACCGGCGGGCTGCTGGGGGTGTTCGTGCAGCTCGGCGGGCAGACCCCGCTCAAGCTCGCCGCCCAGCTCAAGGCCGCGGGCGTGCCGATCCTCGGCACCACCCCGGAGGCCATCGACCTCGCCGAGGACCGCGGGGAGTTCGCCCGGGTGCTCGCCGAGGCCGGGCTGCGCCAGCCGAAGAACGGCACGGCGTCCACCTTCGAGGCCGCCAAGCGGATCGCGGACGACATCGGCTACCCGGTGCTCGTGCGCCCCTCGTACGTGCTCGGCGGCCGCGGCATGGAGATCGTGTACGACGAGCCGGCCCTGGCCCGCTACCTGCAGAACGCCACCGAGGTCTCCGCCTCGCGGCCCGCGCTGATCGACAAGTTCCTCGAGGACGCCATCGAGATCGACGTGGACGCCCTCTACGACGGGGCGGACCTGTACGTGGGCGGCGTCATGGAGCACCTCGAGGAGGCCGGCATCCACTCCGGGGACTCCGCGTGCACCCTGCCGTCCATCACCCTCGGCCCGGACGTGGTCGAGCGCGTGCGCGAGGCCACCCTGGCCATCGCCCGCGGCGTGGGCGTGTGCGGGCTCATCAACATCCAGTTCGCCGTGGCCTCCGACATCCTCTACGTCATCGAGGCCAACCCGCGGGCCTCCCGCACCGTGCCGTTCGTCTCCAAGGCCACGGGCGTGCAGCTGGCCAAGGCCGCCGCCCTGATCGGCACCGGCACCACCATCGCCCAGCTGCGGGCCCAGGGCCACCTGCCGCAGCGCATCGACGGGTCCACGCTGCCCGCCTCGGCCCCCGTGGCCGTGAAGGAGGCCGTCCTGCCCTTCGCGCGCTTCCGCACCGCCGAGGGGGCCGTGGTCGACTCCCTGCTCGGCCCGGAGATGCGCTCCACCGGCGAGGTCATGGGCCTGGACAAGTACTTCGACACCGCCTTCGCCAAGGCGCAGGCGGCGGCGAACGTCTCCCTGCCCACGTCCGGGCGGATGTTCGTGTCCGTGGCCAACAAGGACAAGCGCTCCTCGATCGCCTACGTGCGGATGTTCCGTGACCTCGGCTTCGAGATCCTCGCCACCGGCGGCACCGCGGACGTGCTGCGCCGCAACGGCATCGAGTCCACCGTGGTCCGCAAGATCCGCGAGACGGCCCCCGGGGAGCGGACCATCGTGGACCTCATCGCCGACGGGGAGATCGACCTGATCTTCAACACCCCGGCCGGCGGCGCCGCCCGCGGCGACGGCTACGAGATCCGCGCCGCGGCCACCAGCGTGGGCGTGCCCCTGATGACCACGGTCTCCGTGCTGGGCGCCGCCCTGCAGGCCGTCACCGCGCTGCGCGCCTACTCGTGGGACGTGACGAGCCTGCAGGAGCACGAGCAGCGCCTGGAGGCCCTCCTGCGCGCCGACGAGCCCGAGGCCGTGCGTGCCTGAGGACACCGCCCCGGTGCCCGGCCCGGTGACCCCGGCGCCCGGCCGGGCGCCCTTCGGCGCGCGGCTGGGCGCCGCGATGGACGAGCACGGGCCCCTGTGCGTGGGCATCGACCCGCACCCCGGCCTGCTGGACGCGTGGGGCCTGCCCCGCTCCGCCGAGGGCCTGCGCCGGTTCGCGCTGACTGTCCTGGAGGCCGCCGCCGGGCACGCCGCCGCGATCAAGCCCCAGGTGGCGCTGTTCGAGCCCTACGGCGCCGCCGGCTTCGCCGTGCTCGAGGAGCTGCTCGCGCAGGCGCGCTCGGCGGAGCTGCTGACGGTCGCCGACGCCAAGCGCGGGGACATCGGCTCCACGATGGAGGCCTACGCGGCCGCGTGGCTGGGGGAGGGGTCCCCGCTCGCGGCGGACGCCGTGACCCTGAGCCCCTACCTCGGCTTCGAGTCGCTGCGACCGGCCCTCGACCTGGCGGCCCGCACCGGCCGCGGCACGTTCGTGCTGGCGCTGACCTCCAACCCCGAGGGTCGCTCCGTCCAGCACGTCGGGGGCCGGGAGTCGGTGGCCGGCTCCGTGTGCGCCGCGGCCGCCGCCGAGAACGACCGGCTCCGCGGTTCCGGGGGAGAGCCTGCCGTCCGGGCCGGTCTCGGCTCCTGCGGGCTCGTGGTGGGCGCGACGGTCGGCAGCGCGCTGACCGAGCTCGGCATCGACCTGACGGCCGTGCGCGGGCCGCTGCTCGCCCCCGGCTACGGCGCGCAGGGCGCCCGCGCCGAGGAGCTCCCGGCCGTGTTCGGCGCCGCGGCCGGGCAGGTGCTCGCGGCCTCGAGCCGGGCGATCCTGCGCAGGGGACCGGAGATGCCTGCGCTGCGGGAGGCGGTCCTGCGCTCGGCAGGAGAGCTGGCGGCAGCCCTGGACTGAGCCCTCGCGGTGGTCCCGCGCCTCCTCCCGCCGGCTCCCCGGCGACGACACCCCTGGTCACACCACGGTCGTGTCGCCTTGCGAAGCATCGATCTTCATGTAGTTTCTTTAGCAAACGGGCTGTCCGTCCTCTCGTGGGACGGGGGCTGCAGTCCGTGGCGACGAGGAGGAACCACATGGCACTGCGTCCGTTGACCGACGAGGAGCGAGCCGCCGCGAGAGAGAAGGCCACCCGGGCACGGACGGCGCGCGCCGACGTGAAGAAGGGGCTGCACGAGCGCCGCATGACGGTCGCCGAGATCCTCGACCGCGCGGACCGGGACGAGGCCGTGAGCCGACTGAAGGTCTCGGACCTGCTCGAGGCCACCCCCGGCATCGGCAAGGTCCGCTCCGCGGCCATCATGGACGAGATCGGCATCGCCCGCACCCGGCGGCTGCGCGGGCTCGGCGTGCACCAGCGCAGGGCGCTCATCGAGCATCTGGACCGCTGAGCCGGGCGGGGCGCCGAGGCCCCGGGCGCGATCCGCTAGATTGGGGGAAACACCCCAGTCCCAGGAGGATGCCCGTGAGCCTCGACGCGCCCCGCGCCGCGCGCCCGTCCCTGACCGTGCTCGCCGGACCCACGGCCGTGGGCAAGGGCACGGTCTCGACCTACGTCCGGGACCACTACCCGCAGGTGTGGCTGTCCGTGTCCGCGACCACCCGGGACCCCCGCCCCGGGGAGATCGACGGCACCCACTACTTCTTCGTCTCCGACGAGGAGTTCGACGCCATGGCCCGCGACGGGCAGCTGCTGGAGTGGGCCGTGGTGCACAACTCGCACCGCTACGGCACGCTGCGCTCCACCGTGGAGCAGGCCCTCGGGCGCGGGCTCAGCGTCCTGCTCGAGATCGACCTGCAGGGCGCCCGCCAGATCCGCAACACCATGCCGGAGGCCAACTTCGTGTTCCTCGCCCCGCCCAGCTGGGACGAGATGGTCGCCCGGCTCGTCGGCCGGGGCACCGAGACGGCGGCCGAACAGCGGGTCCGGCTGGAAACCGCTAAACTGGAGCTCGCGGCAGAGCCGGAGTTCGACCACACCGTGATCAACGACCGGGTCGAGCGCGCCGCCGCCGAACTCGTGCAGCTCATGGGGGTCGACCCCGAGCCGGCATCCTGAGACCCGTCCACCCCGTCTGGAGCAATCGCTTGTCTACCCACACCGAAGGCATCATCAACCCGCCGATCGACGCCCTGCTGAAGAAGTCCGACTCCAAGTACGGGCTCGTGATCTTCGGCGCCCGGCGGGCCCGGCAGATCAATGCCTACTACTCGCAGCTGCACGAGGGCCTCTTCGAGTACGTCGGTCCCCTCGTGGACACCCAGCTCAACGAGAAGCCGCTGTCGATCGCCTTCCGCGAGATCGACGAGGGCCTCATCGAGGGCCGCCCGGTCGAGCACGCCGGGTTCGCCGAGAACGGCCAGCTCACCACGGAGGCCGACCTCGCCGCCGACGTCTTCGGCGCCGACTTCTTCGCCCAGGGCACCGAGGAGAGCGCCGTGGACTTCTCCGCGGACGCCGCCTTCTCCGGCGGCACCTCGGTGGACTTCTCCTCGGGCGACGACAGCCCGGCCGAGCCGCTGGGCGACCTGCCCGGCAGCGGCGCGGCCATCGCCGCCGACAACGCCTCCGACGGCGCCGGCGACGCGGCGGACGCCGCTCCGGAAGAGCCGGGGCGCGAGCCCGGGGACCTCCAGGACCTGTGAGCGGGCCGGCACCCCGACGACGGGGCGCGGCGGCGTGAGGATCGTCCTCGGCATCGGCGGGGGCATCGCCGCGTACAAGGCGGCGCTGCTCCTGCGCCTGTTCACCGAGAGCGGCCACACGGTGGTGCCCGTTCCCACCGAGGCCGCGCTGCGCTTCGTCGGCGCCCCCACCTGGGAGGCGCTCTCGGGTCAGCGGGTCAGCACGGACGTCTTCGACCGGGTGGACGAGGTCAACCACGTCCACCAGGGCCAGGCCGCCGACCTCGTCGTCGTCGCCCCGGCGACCGCCGACCTGCTGGCGCGCGCCGCCCACGGGCACGCCGACGACCTGCTGACCACCACGCTGCTCGCCACGCGCGCCCCGGTGCTGTTCGCCCCGGCGATGCACACCGAGATGTGGCTCAACCCGGCCGTGCAGGCCAACGTCGCGCAGCTGCGCGCCCACGGGCACACCGTCCTGGAGCCCGCCGACGGCCGGCTCACCGGCCCCGACTCGGGCCCCGGCCGGCTGCCCGAGCCCGAGGTCGTCCGCGACGCCGCGCTGCGCCTGGCCGGGGACGGCGGCGCCCCCGACGGCCCGCTGGCCGGCACGCGGGTGCTCGTGAGCGCGGGCGGCACCCGCGAGCCGCTGGACCCCGTCCGTTTCCTGGGCAACCGCTCCTCCGGCAAGCAGGGCGTGGCGATCGCCGCCGCCGCCCGGGACGCCGGCGCCGCGGTCACCCTCGTGGCCGCCCACCTCGAGACGCCGGTGCCCGCCGGCGTCGAGGTCGTGCACGCCGGCACCGCGGAGCAGCTGCGCCGCGCCTGCGTGCGCGCCGCGGCGCGGGCCGACGTCGTGGTGATGGCCGCCGCGGTGGCCGACTACCGCCCGGCCCGGATCGCCGACGCCAAGCTGAAGAAGGCCGAGGATGGGTCCAACCCGGTGCTCGAGCTGGTGCGCAACCCCGACGTCCTCAGGGAGCTCGTGGACCTGCGCAACACCGCCCGGCGCCGCCAGCTCCTCGTCGGCTTCGCCGCCGAGACCGGGGACGCCGAGACCGACCCCCTGACGTTCGGGCGCCGGAAGCTCGTGCGCAAGGGCTGCGACCTGCTGGCCGTCAACCACGTGGGCGAGAACCTCGTCTTCGGCCAGGACACCACCACCCTGACCGTGCTCAGCGCGGCCGGTGCCCCCGAGCAGGTGCTCGAGGGCTCCAAGGCGGACGTGGCCCGCGGGCTCGTGGCGCGGATCTCGCAGGAGCTGGCCGGCGTCCGCGCCGGAGCCTGACCCGCCCGGGCCGGCGGCGCCGACCGGTGCGGCGCTGCGCCGTCCGGGGCGCCCGGTAGTGTGGTCTCCCGTGAGCGAGACGACCCAGCACTTGAGACTGTTCACCTCCGAGTCCGTCACGGAGGGACACCCCGACAAGATCTGCGACCAGATCAGCGACTCCATCCTGGACGACCTCCTGCGCCAGGACCCCGAGTCCTCCGTGGCGGTCGAGACCATGGTGACCACCGGGCTGGTGCACGTCGCCGGCGAGGTGAAGACCCGCGGCTACGTGGAGATCCCCAACGTGGTGCGCAAGACGCTGCTCGACATCGGCTACAACTCCTCGGTGCACGGCTTCGACGGCGAGTTCTGCGGGGTGTCCATCAGCGTCGGGGAGCAGTCCCCGGAGATCTACGAGGGCGTGTTCCAGTCCCTCGAGGTCCGCGAGGGCACCGCCCGCGACGCCCGCGACGTCCAGGGCGCCGGGGACCAGGGCATCATGTTCGGCTACGCCTCCAACGAGACGGAGGTGCTGATGCCGGCGCCGATCCACATCGCCCACCGCCTCTCCGAGCAGCTCACCCGCGTGCGCAAGACCGCCGTGCTGCCGGGTCTGCGCCCCGACGGCAAGACCCAGGTCACCCTCGGCTACGACGGCGACCGCCCGGTGGCCGTGGACACCGTGGTGGTCTCCGCCCAGCACGTCGAGGGCTACGACCTCGACCAGCTCGCCTCCGACCTGCGGCGCAGCGTGATCAGCCCCGTGCTCGAGGAGTCCGGGCTGGACCTCTCCGGCACCCAGGTGATCATCAACCCGGCCGGCAACTTCGTGCGCGGCGGGCCCGTGGGGGACGCCGGTCTGACCGGCCGCAAGATCATCGTGGACACCTACGGCGGCATGGCCCGCCACGGCGGGGGCGCCTTCTCCGGCAAGGACCCCTCGAAGGTGGACCGTTCCGCCGCCTACGCGATGCGCTGGGTGGCCAAGAACGTGGTGGCGGCCGGCCTCGCCGACCGCGTGGAGGTCCAGGTCGCGTACGCGATCGGGCGCGCCGCCCCCGTCGGGCTCTACGTCGAGACCTTCGGCACCGAGAAGGTCGCCCCCACCCGGATCGAGCACGCCATCCGTGAGGTCTTCGACCTGCGGCCGCTGGCCATCATCGAGGACCTGGACCTCAAGCGCCCCATCTACGCGCGCACCGCCGCGCACGGGCACTTCGGCCGCTCCGAGCCCGAGTTCACCTGGGAGCGCACCGACCGCGTCGCGGACCTGCGGTCGGCCGCCGGGGTCTGACCGTGGACCCGGAGGGCGCCGGGGACGCCGCGGAGGGCCCGCGGCAGCTGTCGCTCCTCTCGGGCTTCCCGCCCCGGCCGCCGCGCGAGGACGCGAAGGGTGTGGGCGCGGTGCTGCCGGCCGAGCACGACCCCGTGGCCCGGGTGCTGCTGGACACCCACGTCCCGCACCTCGACCGTCCGTTCGACTACCTCGTGCCGGCCGAGCTGGCCGGGGCGGCGGTGCCGGGCGCCCGCGTCAAGGTCGGCTTCGGCGGGCAGGAGCTGACGGGCTTCGTGCTCGAGCGCACGGGCGAGTCCGAGGTCATGCACCGGATCCAGCCCCTGCGCCGGGTGCTGTCCCCGCTGCCCGTGCTGGCCCCGGAGATCGCGCGGCTGGCCGAGGACGTCGCCGCCCGCTCGGCCGGCACGGCCGCGGACGTCGTCCGGGTGGCCGTCCCGCCCCGCGTCGCCCGCGTGGAGAAGGAGGTCGAGCAGCGGCTGGCCGAGGTGCCCGGCCACTCGACCGGGCTGTCCCCGCACGCCCCGGGCCCCTCCCACGACGCCGCGCTGGCGGACTACGCCGGCGGTGCGCAGTTCCTGGCGGAGCTGGCGGCGGGGGCCTCCCCGCGGGCCGTCGTCGAGGTGCTGCCCGCCCATCCCGCCCACGACTGGACGGACGTCCTGGCCGCCGCGATCGGCGCGGCGTGGCGGGCCGGGCGCGGGGCGGTCGCCGTCGTCGCGGACCAGAAGGCGCTGGCGCGGCTCGAGCGCTCGGTCGCGGACGAGATCGGCGGGGAGCACCTGGTGCGCCTGCACGCCGAGGACGGGCCCACGCCCCGCTACCGGGCGTTCCTCGCCGCGGCCACCGGGCAGGTCCGGGTGGTCCTCGGCACCCGCTCCGCCGCGTACGCCCCCGTGGACGACCTCGGCCTCGTGGCGTGCTTCGACGACGGCGACGAGAACCTCGTGGAGCAGCGCGCCCCCTACCAGCACGTCCGGGACGTGCTGCTGCTGCGCGCCGGGCGCAGCGGGTGCGCGGCGCTGTTCGCCGGTCACGCGGTCAGCCCCGAGGCGCAGCGGCTCGTCGTCTCCGGGTGGGCCCGCCGGATCGCCCCCGCGCGGGACGTGCTGCGCGTCCACGCCCCGCGGATCGTCTCCACCGCCGACTCCTTCCACGCAGCCCGGGACCCGATGGCCTCCCGGGCCCGGCTGCCCGAGACCGCCTACCGCGCGGCCCGCGAGGCCCTCGAGCGGGGCCCCGTCCTGGTCCAGGTCGCCCGCGCCGGCTACGCCCCGCACCTCGCCTGCGAGCGCTGCCGGGAGCCCGCCCGCTGCACCGCCTGCGACGGGCCCCTCGGGGTCGTGTCCCGGCGCGGGGTGCCCCGGTGCGGCTGGTGCGGCCGCTCGGCGCACGCCTGGTCCTGCGCCGCCTGCGGGTCCCCCCGGATGCGCCTGGTCACCGTCGGGGCGCTGCGCACCGCCGAGGAGCTGGGGCGGGCGTTCCCGAAGGTGCCCGTCGTGGCGTCCTCGGGCGACGCGGTGCGCGCGGACGTCCCCGGCACGCCCGCCCTCGTCGTGGCCACCCCGGGCGCCGAGCCGGTCGCGGAGGGCGGCTACGCGGCCGCCCTGCTGCTGGACGGCAACCGGATGCTGATGCGCCCCGCCCTGCGCGCCGCGGAGCAGACGCTGCGCCGGTGGTTCAACGCCGCCGCGCTGGTGCGCCGCGCCCGGGACGGCGGGATCGTGGTGGTCACCGCGGAGCACGAGGCCGCCGTGGGCGCGCTCGTGCGGTGGGACCCGGCCGGGTACGCCGAGCGCGAGCTGGTGGAGCGCCAGTCCCTGGGCCTGCCCCCGGCCGTGCGCTCGGCGGCCGTGACGGGCCCGGCCGCGGCGGTCGCGGCGTTCCTGGCCGACCTCGAGCTGCCGCCCGCCGTGCGGGTCATCGGGCCCGCGCCCCTGGAGGACCACGAGCCCGGGCCCGACGGGGAGCCGGCCCCGCACCGGGCGCTGCTGTTCTTCGGCTACGGCGTGGCCGGGGAGGTCACCCGGCGGCTGCGGGCCGCCCGGTCGAAAGCCTCTGCGCTGCGCAAGCACGCCCCGGTGCACGTGCGCTGCGACGTCACCGACCTGCTCTGAGGACCACGCCGGCCGGGGCGCACCCGCGGACGGCGCAGCGGCGGGTGCGCCCGGGTGTTGGCGCACGGGCCGCTGTGTGGTTGGTTGGTGTCCTGGGGCCGCGCCGCGGCCGGGAGTCGGAGGCCACCGTGGGCGAAGAGGTCAGTTCCCGCAGCTACACGCGCGAGCAGCGCCAGCGCTACCGGGAGAAGGTCCGCGAGGACCTTGACGTGTTCGAGCAGATGCTCGCCCGCGCCTCGTTCGAGTTCGACCGGCCCATGACGGGGCTGGAGATCGAGCTCAACCTCGTCGACGGGAGGTTCGACCCGCACTTCCACAACGACGAGGTGCTCGCCGCGATCGCCGACCCCGGGTACCAGACCGAGCTGGCGCGGTACAACATCGAGCTCAACGTGCCTCCCCGCCCGCTGCCCGGACGGGCCGCCCTGGAGCTCGAGGAGGACCTGCGCGCCTCGCTGAACGCCGCGGACGCCGCGGCCCGCGGGGTCGGCTCGCGGATCGTGACGATCGGCATCCTGCCCACCCTGCGGCCCGAGCACTACGAGCAGGAGTGGATCAGCGACAACAACCGCTACACGGCGCTCAACGACTCCATCTTCGTGGCGCGCGGGGAGGACATCCGCCTCGAGATCGAGGGGCCCACCGGTGAGCGGGTCGACACCTGGTGCGACTCGATCGCCCCCGAGTCGGCGTGCACCAGCGTCCAGCTGCACCTGCAGGTCGCCCCCGCCCAGTTCGCGTCGCACTGGAACGCCGCCCAGGCGCTGTCCGCCCCGCAGATCGCCCTCGGCGCGAACAGCCCGTTCTTCTACGGCCGGCGGCTGCACGCCGAGACCCGGATCGCGCTGTTCACCCAAGCCACGGACACCCGCCCGGTCGAGCTGAAGAACCAGGGGGTGCGCCCGCGGGTGTTCTTCGGCGAGCGGTGGATCACCTCGATCTTCGACCTGTTCGAGGAGAACGTCCGCTGGTTCCCGGCGCTGCTGGCCGAGAGCTCCGAGGAGGACCCGGCCGCGAAGCTGCGGGCCGGGATCGCCCCGGACCTCTCGGAGCTGCGGCTGCACAACGGGACGGTCTACCGCTGGAACCGGCCGATCTACGACGTCGTCGGCGGCCGCCCGCACCTGCGGGTGGAGAACCGGGTGCTGCCCGCGGGCCCGACGATCACCGACGTGATGGCCAACGCCGCGTTCTACTACGGGGCCGCGCGCGTGCTGGCCCGGCAGGAGCGGCCGGTGTGGACCCGGATGAGCTTCCCGGCCTGCGCCGAGAACTTTACCCGCGCCGCCCGGGACGGCATCGACGCCCGGCTGTACTGGCCCGGCTTCGGGGAGGTCAGCGCCGACGAGCTCGTCCTGCGCCACCTCCTCCCGCTGGCCCACCAGGGCCTCGAGGAGTGGGGGGTCGCCCCGGAGGTGCGCGAGCGCTATCTGGGGATCATCGAGGGCCGGTGCGTCTCGGGGGTCAACGGCGCGGTGTGGCAGACCCGGGCGGTGGAGCACTTCGAGCGCCACGGCGCGGACCGGCCCACCGCCCTGCGCCGGATGCTGGAGGCCTACGCCGAGCACATGGACGAGAACGAGCCGGTGCACACCTGGTCGGTGCCCTAGGCGCGGCGGCGCCGGGTGCGGGCCTCGTGGACGCCGCGGGCGACCGCCAGCAGCTCGCGCGCGGAGTCATCCCACGAGTAGGCCCGGGCCCGCTCGAGCCCGGCCAGCACCCGGGCGCGGGCCCGGGCCGGGTCCTCGAGCGCGCGCACGGCGGCGGCGAACCCGGCGTCGTCGCCGGGCGCGGCGTAGCCGGCGGCGCCCCCGGCGACCTCCCGGAAGATCGGCAGGTCGCTGCACACCACGGGCGTGCCCGCCGCGAGCGCCTCCACGAGCGGCAGCCCGTATCCCTCGGCCCGGGACGCGTGCACCAGGGCGGCCGCCTCGGCGAGCAGGGCGGCGTACTCGGTCTCGTCCACCCCGTCGTGGAAGACGACCCGCGCCCCGTCCGGGACGAGGGCCTCCAGCTGGGCGCGGCGGGCGGGGGAGATCCGGGAGAGCAGGTGCAGCTCGTGGTCCGGGAGCCGGCCGGCCGCGCGCAGCAGGGTCTCCACGTTCTTGTACGGGAGGAAGGAGCCCATGTAGAGCAGCTTCCGGCTGCGCCGGGGCAGCCGTGCCAGGGCCTGCCCGGTGGGGAGCACGGAACCGGGCTGGGGGGCGTTGGGCACCACGTGCACGGGGCGGCGGGTGAGCCGGTGGGCGGCGATCAGCTCCCGGGTGGTGTGCGAGACGGTCACCACGGCGTCGGCGCGGTCCAGCAGGACCCGCTGGGGCCACCAGGCCCGGTGGTAGAGCCGCCAGCCGGCCCGCACGGCGGCGGGCAGGTCCCCGGGCGGCTCGGGGTGGTCGTAGTAGATGAGGTCGTGCAGGGTGAGGATCAACCCGTGCCGGCGGCCCGCGGAGCCCATGGTCTGCATGGGGGAGAACACGACGTCGGGCGCGTACCGGTTGAGCACCAGCGCCGTGGCGGCCTCGGCGGCCGACACGGGGGAGGGCCCGGTGACGTGCGGGAGCTCCGGCAGCCGGGCGAGCTGGCGGGGGTCGCTGACGAGCAGGGCCACGTCCAGGCCGGGGGTTGCGCCGGCGAGACCGGCCACGGCCTCGGCCAGGCTCGCCCCGTAGCGGCTGATCCCGTCGTGGCGGTCGGGACGGGTGTAGCGGGCGTCCAGGAGCAGTCTCACCGGCGGCGTCCTCCGGGCTGGTCCCGGCGGGCCCGGTGCCCGCGGCGCACGATGCGCTGCAGACCGGTGAACGGGGCGGTGTCGGGGGCGGGGGCGTCGGCGGGGGGCGCCTGCGTGTGCAGCGCGGGCGGCCCGCCGTCCGGTCCGGGGGGCGGGCCGGGGACCGGCTCGGGGGCCGGGGAGGAGAGGAAGTCGTGGACCAGCTCGGCGGTGCGCCCGGGGGCCTCGTAGTGGATGAGGTGGCCCACGCCGTCGAGGACCTCGAGGCGGTGCCGGGGGATCCAGGAGGCCATGGTCCGCTGCGCGGCGAGCGAGCCCAGCTCGTCCTGCGCGCCCACGACCAGCAGGGTCGGCATGCTCAGCTGCATCGCGACCTCCGCGACGGTGTGCGAGACGGAGGCCTCGTAGGCCTCCAGCAGCACGTCCCGGTCCGCGAAGGACGAGAAGTAGGCGCGGTGCTGGTGGCGCACGTAGCCGCGCACCCGGGGGTCCTGCGACTTGGTCATCACCCCGCTCATCGCGTCCGTGACGAGCCAGCTGGAGAGCAGCCGCCGGCCCAGCCGCCGGGGCAGGGCCCGGCCCAGCCGGTAGTAGCCCACCGTCAGGCGGCTCAGCAGCGCCTGTTCGCCCTCCAGCGCGGGCTCGCAGATCGGGTTGACGAGCACCAGCCGCTCGACCATCGCCGGGTGGGCGGCGGCGAAGTGGGCGGCGACCACCGAGCCGAAGGAGTGGCCCAGCACGGCGACCCCGTGCGGGGCGCCGTCGTGCACCGCGCCGTCGGTGAGGGTCTCCACGAAGCCGCGCAGGAACTCCGCGTACCCGGCGATGTCGTGGGGCCGGTCGGGGAAGGGCTCGGAGCGGCCGAAGCCGGGCAGGTCGGGGACGACCACGTGGTAGCGCTCGCGGAGCCGGTCGGCGACCAGTTGCAGGCCGTGGTGGTCGCCGCGGAAGCCGTGGACCAGCACGAGCAGGGGCTTGGGGGCCCGGTCGACGTCGTAGAACCAGTAGCGCACCTTGTGCCCGCCCAGGACCATGCTGCGCCGCTCTGCCCAGGGGTTCTGCACCGCACTGTCCGGCACGTCGGCGTCGCGGCCCGTGCCGGTGGGCCTGCCGCCGTCCGCCGCGCCGTGCCGTGCGCCGGCCGCTGCCGCCATGGTTCCTCCCTGCGGGCCCGGCAGGCGCCCGGTGCGTCCCGGCCCGCTGTCGATGCTAGCCGCTGCGGGCCGGGGGGCCGGGCGGCGCTGGGCTAGGATGGGACGGATTCCACCACCGTCGGCGCACCGCCGGGCATCCGTGATGCCCGGGTGCCGCACACGCGACCGCGCGCCGCCCGTTCCGGGGCCGGCGGCGGTCCACGACCGCGAAGGCGAGGACCGTGACCGAACAGCAGCACACGACCGAGACCACCGGGTACGACTTCCGTGCCATCGAGGCGGCGTGGCCGTCGTTCTGGGCGGAGCAGCAGGTCTACGCGCCCGCCGACGACGGCTCGCGGGAGCGCCGCTACGTCCTGGACATGTTCCCCTATCCCTCGGGCGACCTGCACATGGGGCACGCGGAGGCCTTCGCGATGGGGGACGTGGTGGCCCGGTACTGGCGCCAGCGCGGCTACGACGTGCTGCACCCGATCGGCTGGGACTCCTTCGGGCTGCCGGCGGAGAACGCGGCGATCAAGCGCGACGCCCACCCGGCGGAGTGGACCTACGCCAACATCGAGACGCAGAAGGCCTCCTTCCAGCGCTACGCGATCAGCGCGGACTGGTCCCGGGAGATCCACACCTCCGACCCCGAGTACTACCGGTGGACGCAGTGGCTGTTCCTGCAGTTCCACCGCAAGGGCCTGGCGTACCGGAAGAACTCGCCGGTCAACTGGTGCCCCAAGGACCAGACGGTGCTGGCCAACGAGCAGGTCGTCAACGGGGCGTGCGAGCGCTGCCACACCCCGGTGACGAAGAAGGCCCTGAACCAGTGGTACTTTAAGATCACCGACTACGCCGACCGGCTGCTGGAGGACATGGCCGCCCTCGAGGGCCACTGGCCCGAGCGGGTGCTGGCCATGCAGCGCAACTGGATCGGGCGCTCCGAGGGAGCCCACGTGCGCTTCGCCATCGAGGGCGCCGGCGAGGGCGGCACGGACCGCGAGGTCACCGTGTTCACGACCCGCCCCGACACCCTCTACGGCGCCACGTTCTTCGTGGTCGCCGCGGACGCGGAGCTGGCCGGGCAGATCGTCGCCCCGGAGCACGCGGCGGAGCTGGCCGCCTACCGCGAGCAGGTCAAGGCGCTGTCCGACATCGAGCGCCAGGCCACCGACCGGCAGAAGACCGGGGTGTTCCTGGGCCGCCACGCCGTCAACCCGCTCAACGGCGAGAAGCTGCCCGTGTGGGCCGCGGACTACGTGCTGGCCGACTACGGCACCGGCGCGATCATGGCCGTGCCCGCCCACGACCAGCGCGACCTCGACTTCGCCCGCACCTTCGACCTGCCCGTGCGCGCGGTGCTCGACACCGGCGAGGAGGACCCCGCCGTCACCGGGACCGCCACCACGGGCGAGGGCACCCTGATCAACTCGGGCGAGCTCTCCGGGCTGGAGAAGACCGAGGCCATCGAGCGCGCCATCGGTCTGGTCGAGGCCGCCGGGACGGGCAACCGCCAGGTCAACTTCCGGCTGCGCGACTGGCTGCTGTCCCGCCAGCGCTTCTGGGGGGCGCCCATCCCGATCGTGCACTGCGGGGCCTGCGGCGAGGTGCCGGTGCCCGAGGAGCAGCTGCCGGTGCGGCTGCCCGACGACCTGCGCGGCGAGCAGCTCGCGCCCAAGGGCCGGTCCCCGCTCGCGGCGGCCGAGTCCTGGGTGCACGTGAACTGCCCCTCCTGCGACGGACCCGCCCTGCGCGACACCGACACCATGGACACCTTCGTGGACTCCTCCTGGTACTACCTGCGCTTCGCCTCCCCGAACGACGAGACCGCGGCGTTCGACCTCGAGCAGACCCGCAAGTGGCTGCCCGTGGACCAGTACGTGGGCGGCGTGGAGCACGCGATCCTGCACCTGCTCTACTCCCGGTTCTTCACCAAGGTGCTCTTCGACCTGGGGCTCGTGGACTTCACCGAGCCGTTCAAGGCGCTGCTGAACCAGGGCCAGGTGCTCAACGGGGGCCGGGCGATGTCCAAGTCCCTGGGCAACGGCGTGGACCTGGGCGAGCAGCTCGACCGGTTCGGCGTGGACGCCGTGCGCCTGACCATGGTCTTCGCCTCCCCGCCGGAGGACGACGTGGACTGGGCCGACGTCTCCCCGCAGGGCTCCCAGAAGTTCCTGGCCCGGGCCTGGCGCCTGGCCCAGGACGTGACCGGCGACCCCGGGGCCGACCCGGCCGACGGGGACCTGTCCGTGCGCCGGGCGACCCACCGGGCCGTCGACGACGCCGCCCAGCTGCTCGACGCCGCGAAGTTCAACGTGGTGATCGCCAAGACCATGGAGCTGGTGAACGTGGTCCGCAAGGCCATCGACTCCGGCTGCGGGCCCGCCGACCCCGCCGTGCGCGAGGCCGTCGAGGCGGTCGCGGTCCTGCTGTCGCTGGTCGCCCCGTACACGGCCGAGGACATGTGGCATGCGCTGGGCCACGAGGGCTCCGTCGTCGTCGCCGGCTGGCCCGCCGTCGACCCGGAGCTGCTGGTGGACGACACCGTCACCGCCGTGGTGCAGATCAAGGGCAAGGTCCGGGACCGGCTCGAGGTGCCCGCCGACATCGGCGAGGACGCCCTGCGCGAGCTCGCCCTGGGCTCGGAGACGATCCGCCGCCAGCTGGGCGACGCCCAGATCCGCAAGGTGATCGTGCGCGCGCCCAAGCTCGTCAACATCGTGGCCTGAGCCGCCGCTCCCGCACGGGAGCACGACGACGACGCCCCGCCGCTCCCGGCCCCCGCCCCGCACCCGGGGGCCGGCGCTCGGACCGGGGGCCGGGCCGGTGTCCGGGCTCCACAGGTCTCCCACGGGACCGCGCGCGTCCCCAGCGGGGCCCCGTCCGGCGCGCGGGACCGGCCGGCCGGGGTGGGCTGGGGCCATGACCGGTACCGTGCCGCGCGCCCGACGGCGAGCGAACCCCACCCCGCCCGCGCCCGTCGTCCCGCCCGTGCCTTCCGCGTCCGTTCCGGCGGCTGCCGGGGCCGGCTCCGGCAGTGCTCCCGCGCCCGGTGCCCCGCCGCCCGCCGAACGGCTGGCGTCGCTGCTGGCCGAGGCCCGGGGCGAGGCCAACGGCCCCGGCCGGGCGCCGTCGCCCCAGGACGGGGCACCGGGGGCCGCTCCCGCCCACCGCCGGCCGGTCGCCGCCCGGACCCGGGTTCCGGCCTCGCTGCTGCTGATCGCCCTGGCCGCGCTCGCCTAGCTGAGCTGGACGGTGCTGGGGCCCGGGAGGGACGGCGGGGAGGTCCCGGAGACTGCCGCGCGGCCCGTCCTCGCCGAGGCGGAGCTGGGCGGCGACCGCGGACAGGACCCCGGGCAAGACCCCGGGCAGGACCCCGGCCGGCACGGCGGGGGCGACACCGGGCGAGGGGCCGGGGACGGAGCCGTGGCCGGTGCGGGCACGGCGACCGGATCCGGGACGGGCCCGCCGCGGCCCAGCCGCCCGCGGCGGGTTCGACGCTGCACGTGCACGTGACCGGGGAGGTGGCCCGCCCCGGCGTCGTGTCCCTCGAGGCCGGGGCCCGGGTCGTCGACGCGGTCGAAGCCGCCGGGGGCCTCACCGATGCCGCCGTGACGGAGTCCGTGAACCTGGCCGCCCCCGTCACGGACGGCCAGCAGGTGCTCGTCCCGGACACCGAGACCGCTCCCGCCCCTGCTCCCGGAGGTCCGGCGCCCGGAGCCGCAGCGGCGCCGGGAGCGGCGGCGCCGCCAGGGGTCCCGGGTGCACCGCCCGGGACCGGGGCACCGGGGGGCGCAGCCCCGGGCGGGACGCTGAACCTCAACACGGCCACCGCGGCCGAGCTCGAGACCCTCCCGCGGGTCGGGCCCGTGCTGGCCGGACGGATCGTGGAGTTCCGGCAGCAGCACGGCGGATTCGCCGCCGTCGCCGACCTCGACGCCGTGCCGGGGATCGGCCCCGCCCTGATGGAGTCGCTCGGCCCGCTGGTGAGCGTGTGAGGCGCCCCGCCGAGTGGTGGGCCGGGGCCCTGGAGCACCAGGAGCACCGCGACGCCCGCGCGCCGGGCCGCACCTGGGACCTGCGGCTTGTCCCCGCCGCGCTGGGCGCGTGGCTCACCGGTCTGGTCGCCGCGCACCTGCCCCCGGCACGGGTCGCGGCCGCCGGGGCGCTCTACCTGGCGGCGCTGGTGCTCGGCGCCGCCCTGGTCCTCGTCGTGGCCCGCGCCCTCCGGCGGGAGGAGCCCCCTCCCGGGCGGCCCCGCGCCCCCGGGCTGTGGCGGGCCCTGCCCTGGTCGGCCGTGGCCCTGAGCGCCCTCGCCGTCACAGCCGTGCTGCTGAGCACCACGGCCGCCCAGCGCGAGACCGCCCACGGCCCGCTCGGGGCGGCGCTCGCCAGGGCCGGGACGGTGGCCGTCACGGCGAAGGTGGCCGAGCCGCCCCGGCGGTGGACGGCGCCCGCCCCCGGGACCGGCCACGAGGACGAGGACCGCACCGGCGTGGTCCTGGGGCTGCGCCTCGAACAGGTCACCCACGAGGGCCGCGGCGGACCCGCCGACGTCGACGTCACGGTCTTCGCGGACGGGCCCGCCTGGGCCGGGCTGGTCCCGGGGCAGCGGATCACCGCCGTGCTCACCGCCGGGCCCCCGTCCCCCGGACCCCCGGTGCTGCGCGCCGCCGCCCCGCCGACGGACCTCCCTGCACGGGAGCCCGGCCGGCGGGAGCAGGTCCGAGAGCGCTTCGTGGCCGGCACCGCAGGACTGGGCCCCGACGCCGCGGGGCTGCTGCCCGGGATGACCTTCGGCGAGCGCTCCGGGATCGGCCCGGAGCTCGACCAGGCCATGCGGGACACCGGACTGACCCACCTGACGGCCGTCTCCGGCGCCAACTGCGCCCTCGTCACGGCCCTGGCCGGGCACGCCGCGCTGTCCCTCGGCGCGGGTCGGCGCACCTGCCTGGCCGCCGGCCTCGGCGCCCTGGCGGCGTTCGTGCTCCTCGTCGGTCCCAACCCGTCCGTGCTGCGCGCCGCCGTGATGGGCGGACTCGCCGCCCTCAGCCTCCTCACGGGGCGCACCGCCGTCTCCCTGGCCACCCTTGCGGGCGCCGTGATCGCCCTCGTCGTCGTCCGGCCGGCGCTCGCCGCCGAGTACGGCTTCGTCCTCTCGGTGCTGGCCACCGCGGGGATCGTGGTGAGCGGGCGGCCCTTGACCCGGTGGCTGGGCACCCGGGTCCCGGAGGTGCTCGCCGTGGCGGTCGCGATCCCCGCGGCCGCCCAGCTGTGGTGCGCCCCGGTGCTCGTGCTCCTCCAGCCCGCCGTGCCCGTGTACTCGCTGCCGGCCAACGTCCTCGCCGCCCCGCTGGTGCCGGTGGTGACCGTCTGCGGCCTCGCGGGACTGCTGCTGCTGAACCTGCCCGACGAGGCGGGCGCCCCGGCGGCCGTGCTGCCCCTGGGCGTCGGCGCACTGGGGGCGCGCCTCGTCGCCGGCACCGCCCGGGCGCTGGCCGGGGCCCCCGGGGCATTGGCTCCGTGGCCCCGGGGCCTGCCGGGCGTGCTGCTGATGACCCTGGCGAGCGCGACGCTCCTGCTCGCCGTGCACGCCCTCGACGTGCGCCGCCAGCGCCCCCGGCCGACGTCCGGGTCCCTGCACGAGGGCCCCGCGCCGGTCCCCGTCCCGGAGGAGCACTGGCGGGAGCGGTCCCGCCGGCGCCGGCGGCGGCGGATCGCGGCCACCGCAGCCGTGCTCCTCGTCCTCGCGGCGCTGGCCCTCCGCGCCGCCGTGGACGCCCGACGTCCGCCGCCGGACTGGGAGGCCGTGCTGTGCGACGTGGGCCAGGGGGACGCCGTCCTCCTGCGCACCGCGCCGGGCCGTGCCGTCCTCGTGGACACCGGTCCCGACCCGCACGCCCTGGCACGGTGCCTGCGGCGCAGCGGGGTGGAGCACCTGGACCTCGTGGTCCTCAGCCACGCCCACGCCGACCACACCGGAGGCCTGCCCGCCCTCGCCCGGCACGGGCGGATCGACGAGGTCTGGTACGCCACGGCGGCCGCGGCACCGCCGGACGGGCTGACCGACGCCCTGCCCGGCACCCCGGCCCGCCGACCGTCCCTGGGGGAGACCCGGACGCTGGGCGGACTGCGCCTGACCGTCCTCGCCCCGGCACCGACCGCTCCGGGGCGCTGGAGCGACCCGTCCTCCTCCGACGAGAACAACGCCTCCCTCGTGCTGCGCGCCGAGCTCACCGGCGAGGACGGCGGGTCCACCTCCTGGCTGCTCACCGGGGACCTCGAGCAGGAGGGCGCACGCGCCCTCCTGCGCACCGCCGGGCCGCTCGTCGACGTCGACGTGCTCAAGGTCTCCCACCACGGCGCGCGCAACGGCGGCACCGCCGTCATCGACGCGGCCGGTCCCCGGCTGGCTGTCGTCTCCGCCGGCCGGGACAACGACTACGGCCACCCCCACCCCCGGATCCTCGACCACCTGCGCACCCGGGGGATCCCTCTCGTGCGCACGGACGAGCACGGCAGCGCCTATATCCTGCGCGAGGGCGGCCGGCTCCGTGCCGTGCCCGCCGACCCGTAGGCCGCCGCCCCCTGGTCTGCCGGCCCCCGGACCACCGTCCCGGGCCTCGGCGGGTCCTCGCCCCTCGCACCCCGGTCCGGGGGACCCGGCCCGCGCTCCTCCCGCCGGCGCAGCTGCTCGGTGAGCTCCGCCACCTGCGCCTGCAGCGCCGCGACCTCCGGGGACAGGTCACGGCCCCCGCGGGCGGCCACCGTCTCCACCAGCCAGGAGGCCAGCAGAGCCGTGACCAGGCCCAGCACCCCCACACCGCCCAGCATCAGGACCACCGCCACACCGCGGCCCAGCACGGTGACCGGGTACAGGTCCCCGTAGCCCACCGTGCTCATGGTCGTGACCGTCCACCACGCGGCGTCCCCGAAGCTCGTGATGCCCGCCCCGGGAGCGCCCCGCTCGGCGTCCAGCACGGCCAGCGACCCGACCACGCCCAGCAGCAGCGCCCCGCCGGCCAGGTGCACGGCCACCCGCCCCCGCAGGTCCGCCGAGGCCCGCCGGTTGACGACGAGCACCAGGGCGACCAGCCGCACCAGCTCCAGCTGCCGGAGCACCGGGAAGACCAGCACCAGCAGGTCCAGCAGATGACGGGAGACGAACTCCCGCCGGTCCCCGGCCCGCACCAGGCGCACCACGTAGTCCCCGGCCCGCACCAGGCGCACCACGTAGTCCCCGACGAACAGCGCCCACACCGCGCCCAGCACCACCCGGCACACCAGCACGAGCCGCGGATCCAGCCCCGGATCGAGGATGGGCCACGCCCACGCCACCAGGAACACGACGGCGGCCCCCGTCAGCACCCGCCCGGCCACCCGTTCCCCGCGACCCCTCCGCATGCCACGATCATGACCCCACCACCCGGGACCAAGCCACCACATGTCGCCCGGACGTGGGAAGCTGGAGACCACCCCACCCAGCAGGCGGCCCCGTCCGGCCGCCACCACAGGAGGACGCGGCCATGACCCCACCGAGGCGCCCCGCACCCACCGCCGGACCCACCTGGCGCGACGTCGAGCCCACCCCGCTCATCCTGCTCACCGGCCCCGAGGACTACCTCGCCGCCCGCGCCCGCGACCGCGTCCGCACCGCCCTCAAGGACCGGCGCGGCCCCGTCGAGCTCTCCACCGTCGACGCCGCCGCCTACGCCCCCGGACAGCTCGCCGCGCTCGCCAGCCCCTCCCTGTTCGACGACGCGAAGCTCATCCACGTCAGCAATCTCGCCGCCATGAACGACGACTGCCTCGCCGACGGCCTCGCCTACGTCCAGGCCCCCGACCCGGACGTCGTCGTGCTCTGGGAGCACAGCGGCGGCAACCGCGGCAAGAAGCTCCTCGACGCCCTCAAGGCCGCCGGCGCCGCCGTCGTGGAGTGCAAGCCCCTCAAGAACGACCGCGACAAGACCGACTTCATCGTCACCGAGTTCCGCACCCACCGGCGCCGCATCGACCCCGACGCCGCCCGCGCGCTCGCCGCCGCCGTGGGCAGCAGCACGGCCGAGCTGGCCGCCGCATGCGCCCAGCTGCTGTCCGACGGCCCCGAGAGCATCAGCTTCGACGACGTGGAGAAGTACTACGGCGGGCGCGTGGAGGCCACCGCGTTCAAGGTCGCGGACGCCGCGCTGGCCGGACGCGCCGAGAGCGCCCTCAAGCTGTGGCGCCAGGCCCTCGACACCGGGGTGGACCCCGTCCCGATGGTCGGGGCGCTGGCCGCGAAGCTGCGCACGATCGCCCAGGTGCACGGGACCCGCGGCGGCGCGGGTCAGCTCGCCCAGCGGATCGGGGCGGCCCCGTGGATGGTCGAGCGGGCGCAGGAGGAGTCCCGGCGCTTCTCCGAGGAGGACCTCGTGCGGGCGCTGCGGGCGCTGGCCGAGGCAGACGCCCAGGTCAAGGGCGAGGGGCGGGACCCCGCCTACGCGGTGGAGCGGGCGATCACCACCATCGCCCTGTCCGGCCGCCGCTGAGCGGCGAACCCCGGGCCGAACGGGCCCGGGGGACGACGGAGGCCCCGTCCCTGAGTGGGACGGGGCCTCCGTGCGGCCCGCCGGAGCGGCGGGCGCGGTTCGCGGGGAACCGGGATCAGATCTTGGCGACCAGCTTGGCCAGACCGGACTTCTTGTTGGCCGCGTTGTTCTTGTGCAGGACGCCCTTGCTGACGGCCTTGTCGAGCTTGCGGGAGACGACGCGCAGGGCGTCCTGGGCGGTCTCCTTGTCGGAGGCGCCGACGGCCTCGTCGACGCGGCGGACCAGCGTCTTCAGCTCGGACTTGTACGCGTTGTTGCGCAGACGCGACTTCTCGTTGGTGAGGTTGCGCTTCTTCTGGGACTTGATGTTGGCCACGTGTCACTCCTTGGCGATGGGTGCGGAATTCGGTCAGTGAGGGCAAACAGGACAGCCATGTGACTGAGTGGGAGTGGGGACGCCCGTGTGGCGACCGCCCTGCAGTGCCCGACGACCAGCGCGGACACACAGCAAAAAAGTCTAGCAGACCACGCCCCGCCGCCGGACAGTGCCGACACGGAGCGCGCCGGGCCCGCGTGCTCAGCCGCGCAGGCGGTGGAGCCGTCCGGCCACCCGGTCGAAGAGGTGCTCGGGCAGGACCGCGCCCTCGCGCCGGACGTCGGCGGGCAGCACCTGGACCACACGGTCGAGCTTGACCTCGGACGGCCGGCCCCGCGGGTCCCACGGCCCCGTCCCGACGTCCACGTAGTCGGGGTCCTGCGCGGGCCCGTCGCCGTGGTCCCGGGAGGTGAGCATCAGGCACAGCAGGCGGTCCCCGGCCCGGTCCACGACCAGCACGGGCCGGTCCTTCCCGCGGCGGTGGTCCTCCTCGAAGGGCACCCAGGTCCACACGATCTCGCCGGGATCGGCCTCGCCGTCGGACAGTGGGCGGTAGACGAGCCGGACCGGCCCGGTCCAGTCCCCGGGGTAGGGGCGGGAGAGCCCCTCGGGGCGGCCGTCGCCGGCCCGGGACAGCACGGTGGTGGGCCGGGGCCGCGCGGAGGCCGACGCGGCGCGTCGACCCGGACGGGGCTGCTCCGGGCGGCCCCGTCCGGAGCGCTGGTAGACGTCCACGGCGCGGGCGGCGAGCCGGGCCAAGGTGCCGAGGTTCAGCTTCATGCGCCCACTCTAGCCAGGGGCCCTCCCGCGCAGTCGGGGCCCCCGCGGGCCGAAATGGCTCTCCATGACCGAACGTGGGAAACTAGACAGTTGAATCCCCGGCGCGGTCCACCCGCCGGTAGCCCCAGGACCTGCCGGAAGCGACGTTCTCCCGGAGAAAGGACCGCCCGTGTCACCGCTGGCCGTCAATGCCCCGGTTCCCGCCTCGACCGACCCGTCGATCCTCCGAAACTTCTGCATCATCGCCCACATCGACCACGGGAAGTCCACGCTCGCGGACCGGATGCTCCAGGCCACCGGCGTGGTCACCACGCGGGAGATGAAGGCCCAGTACCTGGACCGGATGGACATCGAGCGCGAGCGCGGGATCACCATCAAGTCCCAGGCGGTGCGGATGCCCTGGAACGTGGGGGGCACGGACTACGCGCTGAACATGATCGACACCCCGGGGCACGTGGACTTCACCTACGAGGTCTCCCGGTCCCTGGCCGCCTGCGAGGGCGCGCTGCTGCTGGTGGACGCCGCGCAGGGCATCGAGGCGCAGACCCTGGCGAACCTGTACCTGGCCATGGAGAACGACCTCACGATCATCCCGGTGCTGAACAAGATCGACCTGCCCGCGGCCCAGCCGGAGAAGTACGCCCAGGAGCTCGGCAACCTCATCGGCGTGGACCCCGAGGACGTGCTGCGGGTCTCCGGGAAGACCGGTGCGGGCGTCGAGGCGCTGCTCGACCGGATCGTGGAGCTGGTCCCCGCCCCGCAGGGGGACGCGGACGCGCCCTCGCGGGCCATGATCTTCGACTCCGTCTACGACACCTACCGCGGCGTGGTCACCTACATCCGCGTGGTCGACGGCAAGCTGACCCCGCGCGAGCGGATCCGGATGATGTCCACCGGCGCGCAGCACGAGCTGCTGGAGATCGGGGTCATCTCGCCCGAGCCGAAGCCCACGGAGGGGCTCGGCGTGGGTGAGGTGGGCTACCTCATCACCGGGGTCAAGGACGTGCGCCAGTCCCGGGTGGGTGACACCGTGACCAACCACCAGCGGCCAGCGGCCGAGAACCTGGGCGGCTACGAGGACCCCAAGCCGATGGTCTTCTCGGGGCTGTTCCCCATCGACGGCTCCGACTACCCGGTCCTGCGCGACGCCCTAGACAAGCTCCAGCTCAACGACGCCGCCCTGGTCTACGAGCCCGAGAACTCCGCGGCCCTGGGCTTCGGCTTCCGGTGCGGGTTCCTGGGCCTGCTCCACCTCGAGATCGTCCGGGAGCGCCTCGAGCGCGAGTTCAACCTGGACCTGATCTCCACGGCGCCCTCCGTGAGCTACAACGTCACCCTCGAGGACCGCTCCGAGCGCGCGGTCACGAACCCCTCCGAGTTCCCCGAGGGCAAGATCGCCGAGATCCGCGAGCCCATGGTGGCCGCGACGGTGCTGGCCCCGTCCGAGTTCATCGGCGCGATCATGGAGCTGTGCCAGTCCAAGCGCGGTCAGCTCAAGGGCATGGACTACCTCTCCGAGGACCGGGTGGAGCTGCGCTACCGGCTGCCCCTGGCCGAGATCGTCTTCGACTTCTTCGACCAGCTCAAGTCCCGCACCAAGGGCTACGCGTCCCTGGACTGGAAGGCCGAGGGCGAGGAGGCCGCGGACCTCGTGAAGGTCGACATCCTCCTGCAGGGCGAGCCGGTGGACGCCTTCAGCGCGATCACCCACCGGGACAAGGCGTACGCCTACGGGGTGATGATGACCGGCAAGCTGCGCGAGCTCATCCCGCGCCAGCAGTTCGAGGTGCCCATCCAGGCGGCCATCGGCTCCCGGGTGATCGCCCGCGAGAACATCCGGGCGATCCGCAAGGACGTGCTCTCCAAGTGCTACGGCGGCGACATCTCGCGCAAGCGCAAGCTGCTCGAGAAGCAGAAGGAGGGCAAGAAGCGGATGAAGATGGTCGGCCGGGTGGAGGTCCCCCAGGAAGCGTTCGTCGCGGCGCTGTCCTCCGACGAGTCCGGGGCGAAGGACAAGAAGAAGTAGTGGCCCCCGCCCAGCCGGAGGGTCTGCCCGGCCCGCTCGACGGACTGCTGCCACCCTCCGCCGCGGTGGGCTCCGCGGACCGCACGCTCAGCCTCTACGTGCACGTGCCGTTCTGCGCGGTCCGGTGCGGCTACTGCGACTTCAACACCTACACGGCCGTGGAGCTCGGGGCGGGGGTGTCCCAGGACGCCTACGCCGGGGACGCCGCGGCGGAGGTCCGCTGGGCGCGCCGGGTGCTGGAGGACTCCGGGGTGGCCCCCCGCCCGCTGCACAGCGTGTTCTTCGGCGGCGGCACCCCCACGCTGCTGCCCGCCGAGGACCTCGCCGCGGTCCTGGCGCAGGCCGCGGAGAGTTTCGGGCTCGCGGCGGGCGCGGAGGTGACCACCGAGGCCAACCCGGACTCCGTGACGCCCGAGTCCCTCGCGGTGCTCGCGGCGGCGGGGGTGACCCGGGTGTCCTTCGGGATGCAGTCGGCCGTCCCGCACGTGCTCGCCGTCCTGGACCGCACGCACGACCCCGACAACGTGCCGCGGGCCGTGCGGTGGGCGCGCGAGGCCGGCCTGGGCGTCAGCGTGGACCTCATCTACGGCACCCCGGGGGAGTCCCTGGCCGACTGGGAGCACTCGGTACGCACGGCGGTGGGTCACGAGCCCGACCACGTCTCCGCGTACTCGCTGATCATCGAGGACGGCACGAAGCTCGCGGCGCGGATGCGGCGCGGAGAGGTCCCGCCGATCGACGAGGACGACCAGGCCGACAAGTACGAGCTCGCGGACCGGGTCTTCGCCGAGGCCGGCTTCGAGTGGTACGAGGTGAGCAACTGGGCCCGGCCCGCCGAGGGCGCGGACGCCGGCGCCCACCGCAGCCGGCACAACCTCGCCTACTGGCGCAACCAGGACTGGTGGGGGATCGGCCCCGGGGCGCACTCGCACGTGGGCGGGACGCGCTGGTGGAACCTCAAGCACCCCGTGCCCTACACGAACCGGGTGCGGGCCCGACAGTCGCCGGCGGCCGGGCGCGAGATCCTCGACGACGACACCCGCCACCTCGAGCGGGTGATGCTGGAGGCCAGGATCCGCGACGGCCTGCCCACGACCGCTCTGGCCGGCGGCGGGCGGACCGCGGTGGCCGGGCTGATCGCCGACGGGCTGGTGGAGCCCGCGGCGGCGCTGCGCGGCTCGCTGGTGCTGACCCTGCGGGGCCGCCTCCTCGGCGACGCCGTGGTGCGGCGGCTGCTCGCCTGACGCGGGCACCCCGGCCGGGGCGCCCGCACGAGGAGCGGACGCACCCGTCGGGAACGGATGCGTCCGTCCGGGACGCCCCCGGCGCGGACCGGTGTCAGCCGCGCGCGGCGCGCCCCCGGGACCGCTCGCGGAGGCGCTCGACGAGCCGGTCGTAGAGCCGGGTGTTGAAGCGGTAGAGGTGCGGTTCGCCGCGGTTGACCCGGACCCCGCCGATCAGGGAGCCGACGGCGAGCAGCAGCCACGCGGCGGCGGCGGCGAGCGCGAAGAACCAGCCGATGAACGGCACCGGGGCGAGCAGGATCCCGGTGACCACCACGAGGGTCGGCAGCAGTGTGAAGTTCATGGCCTCCATCGACTCCTGCTCCGTGAACGGGCCGCGCCCGCGGAAGACGCGGTGGACGAGGAACGAGGGGAGGAAGCCGATGACGCCGCCGAAGTGCGCCAGGGTCGCCCACTGGTGGTCCTCGGTGACGGTCAGCGGCTGGGCCACGGGGGAGAGGCCCTCGAACGGGGCCCCGGCGTTGTCGCGGCTCGATCGGGGGTCGGTCTGCACGGGCACGGATGTCCTTCGGCGGTGGGACCGCGGCGGGGCCGCGGACGGTGGGTGGGACACGACCATCCTATCGACCGGCCCGGAGGGCGGAGGATCGGCCCCGCGCACGTGTGCCTTTGTGACGATCTGCTGGGCGTTGCCCGTGCACGCGGAGCGGCGGGTCAGGCCCCGGGGGCGGTGAGGAAGTCGATGAGCTCCTCGACCCGGCCCAGCAGGGACGGCTCGAGGTCGGCGTAGCTGTCCACGCGGGACAGGATGTGCTGCCAGGCCCGGCCGAGGTCGCCGGGGGTGCGGTGCGGCCACCCGAGGGCGGCGGCGGTGCCGGTCTTCCAGTCCGTGCCGCGCGGGACCACGGGCCAGGCGTCGATGCCGAGGGTGCGCGGCCTGACCGCCTGCCAGATGTCGACGTAGGGGTGGCCCAGCACCAGGACGTTGCCCGCGGCGCCGGGCAGGCGCATGGTCTCCGCGGCGATCCTCGACTCCTTGGAGCCGGCCACGAGGTGGTCGACGAGGATGCCGAGCCGTCGCCCAGGGCCCGGCCCGAACTCCCGCACGGCGGCGGGCAGGTCGTCGATGCCGTGCAGCGGCTCCACGACGATGCCCTCGACCGCCAGGTCGTGGCCCCACACCTTGGCCACCAGCTCGGCGTCGTGGTAGCCCTCGACCCACACCCGGGAGGCCTTCGCGGTGCTCGCGCGCAGCCCCTCGACGGCCACGGAGCCCGAGCGCGTGCGGGAGGGCTTGCGCGCCGCGGGGGCCCGGCGGGGCTCGACGACGACCACGGGCTCGCCCTCGAGCAGGAACCCCGGCCCCAGGGGGAACGCCTTGACCCGCCCCCTCCGGTCCTCGAGCCCCAGCACGCGCATCCCGCCGATGGTCTCCAGGGACACGACCGCGCCGACCCAGCCGGTCGTGACGTCCTCCAGGAGCATCCCCGGGGCGACCGGGACCTCCGAGGAGACCGGCCGGCGGCGGGCGAGGGCGTCGTCGTCGAGGCTGCGCGGCCCCCAGCCGTGGTGGCTCATGGTCGTCCTCCCGGGTCGCGGTGCCGCGCGTCCGGCGCGGATCAGCCGGAAGCGTACCAAACCGCGGGGGCGACCGGCCGTCGGACACGGGGGCTACACTGGACGCCGTTGGCACTGCGGCCACCCGAGTGCCAGGGCATCTTCGGGGGCGTGGACGAACCGGGGAGGAGCGACGTGAACCATCCGAGACGACTGCAGATCCTGCAGGCCATCGTGGAGGACTACGTGCACTTCCGCGAGCCGGTCGGCTCCAAGGCCCTCGTGGACCGGCACCGGCTCGGCGTCTCCTCGGCCACCGTGCGCAACGACATGGCCGCGCTCGAGGAGGAGGGCCTGATCATGGCCCCCCACACGAGCTCGGGCCGGATCCCCACGGACAAGGGCTACCGCACGTTCGTCGACCAGATCGCGGCCGTCAAGCCGCTCTCGGGCCCGGAACGGCGGGCCATCCAGCGGCTGCTGGACGACGCCGCGGACATCGACGACGTCATGGAGCGCACCGTGCGGCTGCTCGCGCAGCTCACCCAGCAGGTCGCGGTCGTGCAGTACCCGCACGCCTCCGGGGTCACCGTGCGCCACGTCGAGGTCGTGGACCTCGGCGCCGGCCGGGTGCTGGTGGTGCTCATCCCGACCAACGGCCGGGTGGCGCAGCGCGTCGCCGTGCTGCGGGCGCCGCTCGAGGAGTCCCAGCTGCTCGAGCTGCGCGCCCGGGTGCTGGCCGCCGTGGTCGGGCGCTCCCTGACCGCGGTGCCGGACGCCCTCGCGGCGATGACCGCGAGCACCGCCCCGCCGCTGCAGCCGGCCGCCGCCGCCGTGGGGGAGGCCGTCGGCGCCCTCGCGGCGGGCGGGGCCGAGCACCGCATGGTCATGGCCGGCACCGCCAACCTCGCCCGCTCCACCGGGGACTTCCACCTGAGCATCGGCCCGGTCCTCGAGGCCCTCGAGGAGCAGGTGGTGATGCTCCGGCTGCTCTCCGAGATGGAGCAGGACGCCCGCGGGGTGGCCGTGCGGATCGGCACGGAGAACGCCGAGGGCCCCCTGTCCGAGGCCGCCGTCGTCGCCACCGGCTACGGGCCGCAGTCCAAGGTGGGGGTCGTGGGCCCCATGCGCATGGACTACCCGTCCACGATGGCCGCCGTGCGCGCCGTCGCCCGCTACCTCTCCCGTATCCTCGGGGGCTGAGCCCCCGCGGGCCCCGTCCACCGGGGCCCACCAGCGAAACCCACCACAGACCTCTCGACAGAACGGACCACGGTGAGCGATCACTACGAGACCCTGGGCGTGTCCCGGGACGCCAGCCAGGAAGAGATCAAGAAGGCCTACCGCAAGAAGGCCCGCCGGCTGCACCCCGACGTCAACCCCGGCCCGGAGGCCGCCGAGGACTTCAAGCGCCTCTCCCACGCCAACGACGTCCTCTCCGACCCCGAGAAGCGGCGCGTCTACGACGCGACCGGCAACGAGAACGGCACCGACACCGGCTTCGGCGGGGGCTTCCCCGGCACGGGGTTCGGCTTCGCCGACATCTTCGACACCTTCTTCCAGGGCGCCGGCAGCGCCGGCTCCGGCCGGCGCGGACCCGCGTCCCGCACCCGCCAGGGCCAGGACGCCCTGATCAACGTCCGGGTCACCCTCCGGGACGCGGTCTTCGGCACGGAGAAGAAGATCACCGTGGACACCGCCGTGGTCTGCCCCACCTGCGACGGCACCTGCTGCCAGGCGGGCACCCAGCCCGAGACCTGCGACGTCTGCCACGGATCCGGCCAGGTGCAGCGCCAGGTCCAGTCGATCCTCGGCACCGTGGTCACGGCGGCGCCGTGCGCCACCTGCCAGGGCTTCGGCACCGTCATCAAGCACCCGTGCCACGAGTGCTACGGCGAGGGCCGCGTGCGCGACCGCCGCCCGCTGACCGTCAAGATCCCCGCCGGCGTCTCGACCGGCAACCGGATCCGCCTCTCGGGTCAGGGCGAGGCCGGCACCGCCGGCGGGCCGAACGGCGACCTCTACGTGGAGCTCAAGGTCGATCCCGACCCCACGTTCGAGCGCCAGGGCGACGACCTGCACGCCCGCGTCCGGGTGCCCATGACCTCCGCGGCCCTCGGCACCACCGTGACCCTCGAGACCTTCGACGGCGAGCGCGAGGTGCCCGTCGCCCCCGGCACGCAGACCGGCCACACCGTCACCCTGCACGAGCTCGGGGCCACCCGGCTGCGCGGCGGCGGCCGGGGCGAGCTGTTCGTCCACCTCGAGGTCGAGACCCCCACGGCGCTCGACGACGAGCAGCGCGAGCTGCTCGAGCAGCTGTCCCGGCTGCGCGGTGAGGACCAGTCCACCGGCACCACCCTGAACTCCCCGGCCGGCTCCGGCGGCTTCTTCTCCCGGCTCAAGGACCGGTTCTCCGACCTGTGAGCCTGCCGGTCTTCAAGGTCGAGCCGGGCCGGCTCGCGGGTCTCGGCCCCGGGGCGGCGCTCACCGTCACCGGCCCGGAGGCCCGGCACGCCGTCACCGTGCGCCGGCTCGCGCCCGGTGAGCGGCTCGAGCTCGTCGACGGCGCGGGGACCCGGGCCACCGGGGAGCTGCGCGCGGGGGACCGGGACAGCATGGAGGTCGGCGTGGTCTCGGTGACCACCGAGCCCGCCCGCACGCCCCGGCTCGTCCTCGCCCAGGCCCTCGCGAAGGGCGACCGGGACCTGCTGGCCGTGGAGACGGCCACCGAGCTGGGCGTCGACGCCGTGGTGCCCTGGCAGGCCGACCGTTCCATCGTGCGGTGGAAGAAGGAGCGCGCCGCCAAGAGCCACGAGAAGTGGGTGCACACCGTCGCGGCGGCCGCCAAGCAGTCGCGGCGGGCCGTCTGGCCCGAGGTGCTGCCCCTGTCCACCACCCGCGAGCTCGCCCGCCTGCTCGGGGAGCCGGGGACCCGCGGCCTCGTCCTGCACGAGGAGGCGCACGACTCCCTCGCCGACCTGGCCGGCGCCGCCGGCGCCCCGTGGGCGGGGGCCGAGCGGATCGTCCTGGTGGTGGGCCCCGAGGGGGGCGTCGCACCGGCGGAGCTCGAGGTCCTGGCCGGGGCGGGGGCCCTCGCAGTCCGGCTCGGCCCGGAGGTGCTGCGCAGCTCCACCGCCGGACCGGCCGCGCTGGCGGTGCTCAGCGCCGCGCTCGGCCGCTGGGCGTCCGGGACCTCCTGAGGCCCGGGCGGCCGGTTCAGCCGGGGACGACCTCCACGTCCTTGTCGTCGCGCACGGTCCCGCCCTCGGCGTCCCGGCCGACGACCGTCACCACGTAGGGGCCCGGCTCCAGCTCGAGCTCGGCCCGGAACCCGGAGGTCCCGTCGCCCCGGGGGACCTCGTCCGCCGCGCCGCTCGAGACGCGCTCCCCGTCCGGTCCGGCCACGGTCCACCGGCAGTCCCGCACCTCGTCCAGCGCCCGTCCCGAGAGGGTGAGGGTCCCCTCGGACCGTTCGTCCTGCCGGGGCTCGTCGAGCCAGAGTGGGGCCTCCAGCGCCTCGTCGGGGCGGAGGGGGCCGTCGAGGCGCACGGACCCGAAGACCTCCTCGTCGGGCCGGCCGTCCACGAGCACCACGACCTCGGCCGCGGAGCCCTCCGGCAGCAGGCCCGCCGTGGCCGCCGTGGCGGTCACCGTGTGCGCGAGCTGCTGGAGGGCCAGCCGGACCTCGCGGTCCTCCAGGTCCGGGCGGAAGGCCTCGGAGGGCAGGTCCACGGTGATGGTCCCGCCCGGGGACGTCGAGGCGCCCACCCGGTCCACCGGGGACCACAGCGTCCGGTAGTCCGGGTCCTCCGGGGTCGCCCCGGTCATCAGCGCCGCCGCCGCCGCGATGGGGTCCACGGCCGCGGCAGCCTCGGAAGCTTCCCGGAACTCGCGGAACAGCCGCTCCTCGCCGTCCGCACGGCCCACCCAGTAGACGGGCAGCTTCGTGGTGGCCACCCGGCCGTCCGCGGTGCTCGCCGTGGTGGACGAGGCCGGCGCGGCGCCCGACGCGCTGACCGTGCCTTCGAGGGCGGGCTCCGGGCCGGTGCCGCACGCGCCGAGGACCAGGGCGCCCACGGCGGACAGGGCGAGCACGGGGAGCCGGCCGCGGGTGGACCGGGGCCGGGAACGGGCAGTGGCCATGGGGGGACGCGCACCTCGGCTTTCCGGGATCGGGTGGGGGGCGGTGCCGGCACCGGGGGGAGGCCGCACCCGTCCCCCTGCCGGAGGACCGGACCATTCCAGCACAGGGCCCGTGGACGCCCCCAGCCGAGGAGCCCCGGCGGGCGTGACCGATACCAAATCGCAATGTGCGGCCGGCGACCTCCGGTGCCGGAGCCGCGCGGTACCCTGGGGAGAGGACGAGTCCCGTCCGCCGTCCCTACCACGGCGACCCACGAGAGAGCGAGAGCACGGCCCGCGCGGCCGGACCCATGACTGAGACGCTGCCCGGCACCACGCACCCCCTGACGGCCCGCACCGTCATCACCTTCCCCGACCGCGAGACGATGGTCCGGTGCCTCGGCTCCGGGGACGACACCCTGCGCCAGGTGGAGACGGCGTTCCCCGGCCTCACGACCAGCCCGCGCGGACTCGAGCTCGGCATCGAGGGCCCCAGCGGGCCCGTGCAGATCGTCGCCACCCTCTTCGACGAGCTGAAGGTCCTGGCCGGCCGCGAGACCGCGGTCACCCCCCAGGTCATCACCCAGCTGCTCGAGCTGATCGGCAGGGACCTCACCGCCCGCCCCAGCGGCGCCCTGACCCAGAACATCCTCTCCGGCCGCGGCCGCAAGATCCGCCCCAAGACGCTGCACCAGAAGACCTACGTGGACGCCATCGACGAGCACACCGTGGTCTTCGGCATCGGTCCCGCCGGCACCGGCAAGACCTACCTGGCCATGGCCAAGGCCGTCCAGGCGCTGCAGGCCAAGGAGGTCTCCCGGATCATCCTCACGCGCCCCGCCGTGGAGGCGGGGGAGCGGCTGGGCTTCCTGCCCGGGACGCTCAGCGAGAAGATCGACCCGTACCTGCGCCCGCTCTACGACGCGCTGCACGACATGATGGACCCGGACTCGATCCCCCGCCTCCTGGAGGCGGGCACCATCGAGGTCGCCCCTCTGGCCTACATGCGCGGCCGCACCCTCAACGACGCGTTCATCATCCTCGACGAGGCGCAGAACACCACGCCCGAGCAGATGAAGATGTTCCTCACCCGGCTCGGCTTCGGCTCCAAGATGGTCGTCACCGGGGACGTCACCCAGGTGGACCTGCCGGGCAGCGCGTCCTCGGGCCTGCGCCAGGTCCAGCACGTGCTCAGCGGCGTCCCGGACGTCGCCTTCACGGAGATGACCGCGGAGGACGTGGTGCGCCACGAGCTGGTGGGCCGGATCGTCAGCGCCTACGACGCCTTCGACACGACCAACCGGCACCGCAACGAACGGCGCCGGCGCAAGGACGACGCCCGTGCCGCCCGCGACGCCGCGCCGGCGGCCCCGGCCCCGGACGGGACGGAGGCCTGATGGCCGTCGAGTTCGACCTGCAGGTCGACCCGCAGGACGTCCCCGCCGGGGAGCGCGCGGCCTGGGAGGCGGTCGACGTCGAGCTGCTGGGCCGGCTCGCGGACCACGTCCTGGAGCGCCTGCACGTCCACCCCGACGCGGAGCTGTCCATCGCGGTGGTCGACGAGGACGAGATGGCCCGCCTGCACATCGAGTGGATGGACCTGCCCGGCCCCACGGACGTGCTCTCCTTCCCCATGGACGAGATGCGCCCGGGGACCCCGGAGGAGCCCGCGGAGGGCACCCTGGGCGACATCGTGCTGTGCCCCCCGGTCGCCCGCCGGCAGGCCGAGGCCGGCGGTCACACCGTCGCGGACGAGCTGTGCCTGCTCACCACCCACGGGATCCTGCACCTGCTGGGGCACGACCACGCCGAGCCCGAGGAGCGGCAGGTCATGTTCGCCCTCCAGCGGGACCTGCTCACCGACTTCCTCGGCCGGCCCGCGCCGGTCGAGACCATGGAGTAGCGCCCCATGATGACCACTGCCGTCCTGGTCGTCGCGGCGATCGTGTTCCTGAGCACGGCGTTCGTCCTCACGGCCGCCGAGACGGGCCTCACCTACCTGCCCCGCGCGGACGCCGAGGCCATCGCCCGGGACGCCCCCGACTCGTCCGCCGCCAGGATCCTGGCCACGCCCACCGCGCACCTGCAGGCCCTGCGCTTCTGGAGCGTGTGGTTCGAGACGGCCTCCGCCGTGGCGGTGGCCCTCGCGATGTTCGACGGCCTCGACGACGTCTGGCTCGCCGGGCTCCTGGCCACCGTGGTGATGGCCGCCGTGGGCTTCGTCCTCACCGGGGTCTCGCCGCGCCAGGTCGGGCGCAGCCACGCCGCCGGCACGGTCCGGGCCACCGCCGGCCTGGTGCGCCTGCTGCGCATCGTGCTCGGGCCGGTCCCCGGGATGCTCGTGCGCCTGGGCTCCTCGGGCACCCGGGACGCGGGGAACATCGCCCCCGGCTACCTCACCGAGGAGGAGCTGCTCGAGTTCGTGGACCGGTCCACGGGTCAGGCCCTCATCGAGGACAACGAGGCGGAGCTGCTGCACTCGGTCTTCGACCTCGACGACACCAACGTCCGGGCCGTCATGGTGCCCCGCACCGACATGGTCTCCGTCGACGACGACGACACCGTGGACAACGCCCTGAACCTCTTCTTCCGCTCCGGCTACTCACGCATCCCGGTGATCGGCGAGAGCGCCGACGACGTCCTCGGCATCCTGTACCAGAAGGACCTCGCCGAGCGGGTGCACCGGCTGGGCACCGGGCTGCGGCTCACGGGGCTCTCCGAGCTCGCCCGCGAGGTCCGCTACGTGCCCGAGTCGAAGAAGGTCAACGAGCTGCTGCGCGAGATGCAGCTCGAGTCGATCCACGTGGCGATCGTCGTCGACGAGTACGGCGGCACCGCCGGGCTGGTGACCCTCGAGGACCTCATCGAGGAGCTGCTCGGCGAGATCGTCGACGAGTACGACCGGGAGAAGCCCGAGGTCGCCGAGCTCGGCGACGGCCGCTACCGCGTCTCCGCCCGGCTCAGCGTCGAGGACCTGGGCGACCTGTTCGGCCTCGACCTCGAGGACGACGAGGTGGACACGGCCGGCGGCCTGCTCGCCAAGTCCATCGGCCGGGTGCCCATCGTGGGCTCCAGCGCCACCGTCGAGGGCATCGTCCTCGAGGCCGTCACCCTGGAGGGCCGGCGCAACCGGGTGGGCCAGCTCGAGGTCCGCCGGGACCCCGACTGGGTCCCCCCGGGCTCCACGGCCGTGGAGCCCGCCCAGGAGTCCGAGGAGGAGACCCACCACCATGTCTGAGCCCACACCCGCCGTGCCCCCCGGGGCCGGCGAGCCCACCACCGGGGAGCCGGTCCCGTTCCGCGCCGGCTTCGCCGTGCTGGTCGGCCGCCCCAACGCCGGGAAGTCCACGCTCACCAACGCCCTGGTCGGGCAGAAGGTCGCGATCACCTCGAGCCGACCGCAGACCACGCGGCACACCATCCGCGGCATCGTGCACCGACCCGAGGGCCAGCTCGTGCTCGTGGACACCCCGGGCCTGCACCGGCCGCGGACGCTGCTCGGCGAGCGGCTCAACGACCTCGTGGCGGACACCCTCGCCGAGGTCGACGTCATCGGCTTCTGCGTGCCCGCCGACGAGAAGATCGGCCCCGGGGACCGATTCATCGCCCAGCAGCTCGCGGCCTCCGGCAACAAGCCGGTCGTGGCGATCGTCACGAAGACGGACACCGTCTCCCGCGCCGAGCTCGCCGAGCAGCTGCTGGCGGTCACCGAGCTGGGCCGCTCCGTCATGGAGGCCGAGCACCAGGTCCGCGCCGAGCGCGCCGAACGGGCCGCCCGCAAGCCGCGCCACCGCTCCGCGGCCGCGCACGCGCCCCGTCCCGACGCCGACGACCCGGGCTGGGCCGACGTCATCCCCGTCTCCGCCGTGGACGGCTTCCAGGTCGACGCCCTCGCCGGGCTGCTCATCGGCAGGATGCCGGAGTCCCCGGCCCTGTACCCCGACGGCGAGCTGACCGACGAGCCCGAGATGACGATGGTCGCCGAGCTCGTCCGGGAGGCCGCCCTGGAGGGCGTGCGGGACGAGCTGCCGCACTCCCTCGCGGTCGTGGTCGAGGAGATGGTGCCCCGTGAGGGCCGCCCCGCGGACCGGCCGCTGCTCGACGTGCGGGTCAACGTCTACGTAGAGCGGTCGTCGCAGAAGGCCATCATCATCGGCAAGGGCGGCGCGCGGCTGCGGGAGATCGGCACCCGGTCCCGGACCGCCATCGAGGCGCTGCTGGGCACGAAGGTCTACCTCGACCTGCACGTGAAGATCGCCAAGGAGTGGCAGCGCGACCCCAAGCAGCTGTCCCGCCTGGGCTTCTGAGCCACCCCGCGCCCCCGGATCGCGCCCCCACCCCGCCGCGTCGCCCGCCCCTAGTCCCGGGGCGGGCGACTACCATGACACCCGGCGCCCCGGCCGGGCGCCGTCCCCCCGACCCCGGACCCCGAGCCCGGGGCCTGCCAGGAGAGAGTCACCGTGTCCTCTACGCCCCCCGCCGCCCACGGACGCCACCGCGCCCGCCGATGGTCCCGGAAGCGCTGGGCCGCCGTCGGGCTGGTCGTCGTCCTGCTCGCGGTCCTCGGGGCCGGTGTGGCCGCGACCTGGCGGCTGCAGTCCAACCTGGACACCTCCCCGCTCGACCTCGGCGACGGGACCGGGCCCGAGGCCGGCCCGCTGGACATCCTCGTGATGGGCACCGACACCCGTGACGGCGAGGGCAACGACCGGTACGGCGACGACGAGGACAGCGCCGGCGCCGGCCTGACCGACGTCATGATGCTGGTGCACGTGAGCGAGGACCGCAGCGGCGTGACCGTGGTGTCCCTGCCGCGCGACCTGGTCGCGGACATCCCGCGCTGCACGGACCCCGAGTCCGGCGAGGTCCACCCGGCGGAGGAGGACGCGATGCTGAACTCGGCGATCGCCAACGGCGGCCCCGGGTGCACGGTCGCGACCGTCAACCAGATGACCGGCCTCAAGATCGACCACTTCATGCTCGCCGACTTCAACGCCGTCAAGGAGCTGTCCTCGACCGTGGGCGGCGTCGAGGTGTGCGTCAACGACGCCGTCGACGACCCGAAGTCGGGGCTGAAGTTGCCCGCCGGCGTCTCCTCCGTGGAGGGCGAGCAGGCCCTGGCGTTCCTGCGCAGCCGCGCCGCCTTCGGCGACGGCGGGGACACGAGCCGGATCCGCTCCCAGCAGTCGTTCCTCGCGTCCATGGCCCGCAAGATCAAGGATGAGGGGACGCTCTCGGACCTGCCGAAGCTCTACGAGATCGCCGACGTCGCCACCCGCAACCTGCACGTCGACGAGGGGCTCGGCTCCGTCCCGACGGTGGTCGGCCTCGGCACGGCCGTCAGGGGGATCGACCTGGGCAGCATGGTCTTCGTGACGGCGCCCACCGAGCCCTACGCGCTGGACCCCAACCGGCTCCAGCTCGACGCGGACCCGGCCGAGCACCTCTTCGAGGCGCTGCGCGCGGACCGGCCGCTCACGTCGCCCTCCGCGGAGCCGGCCGACGAGCCGACCTCCTCCGCGACCCCGTCGCCCGACGCCGCCGTCCCGGCCCCCACGGTCGACCCGGCCACGGTCCCGCTCACGGTCGCCAACGTCTCCGGCGTCGACGGCCGGGACGCGGACATCGCCGACGTGCTCGAGGACGAGGGCTACACGGCTGTCGAGTCCGGCCCGCAGGCCACCGAGCTGCCGGGCACGCAGATCTTCTTCGGCGCGGGGTGGTACGAGGCGGCCGTCGAGGTCGCCGAGCTGCTCGGCGTCCCCTCCTCGCAGATCGTGCCGACCACCGACGTGGTGGGTGTGTTCGTCTCGGTGGGCCAGGACTTCCGCGAGGGGGACCGGCTCGAGCTCGGAGCGGGGCTGCCCGGGGAGCTCAACGGCCAGACCGCGGAGCAGTACACCTGCCAGCAGGCGGCCGGCGACTGGTGAGGACGCGACCCGGCGCGCCGGACGCCCCGTGATAGGTTGAACACATGCGGACCGGGACGCTCCTCCTCCTTACGTGCCGCAACGGGGCCTGACCCGACGACTGCATGGCCGGCCTCCCGTTGCGGAGTTCCTGATGCCCGGCCACCCGCAGACGTCTCGAGCAGAACAGGCCCCTTCCATGCGCAACTACCAGCAGCCCTCCGGCATGCCGATCCACAAGTACGTGCCGTACCAGCAGCAGTTCCCGTTCGACCTCTCCGACCGCACCTGGCCGGACCGGGTGATCACCGAGGCGCCCCGGTGGTGCGCCGTGGACCTGCGGGACGGCAACCAGGCGCTGATCGACCCCATGAACTCCGACCGCAAGCTCAAGATGTTCGAGCTGCTCGTGCGGATGGGCTACAAGGAGATCGAGGTCGGGTTCCCCTCCGCCTCCCAGACCGACTTCGACTTCGTGCGCCGGCTCATCGAGGAGGACCGGATCCCCGACGACGTCACGATCCAGGTCCTGACGCAGTCTCGCGAGCACCTCATCGAGCGCACCTACGAGGCCATCGACGGCGCCGACAAGGCGATCGTGCACCTCTACAACGCGACCTCCACCCTGCAGCGGCGCGTGGTCTTCGACCAGGACATGGACGGGATCGTGGACATCGCCCTCACCGGGGCGCGGCTGTGCCTGAAGTACGAGGAGCAACTGAAGAACACGTCCGTGACCTACGAGTACTCCCCGGAGTCCTACACCGGCACCGAGCTCGAGTTCGCGGCGCGCATCGCCAACGCCGTGGCCGAGACCTTCGAGATCGGCGGGGACCGGGAGATGATCCTCAACCTGCCCGCCACCGTGGAGATGGCCACCCCCAACGTCTACGCCGACTCCATCGAGTGGATGTGCCGCAACCTCTACAACCGGGACGCCACCGTGGTCTCCCTGCACCCGCACAACGACCGCGGCACCGGCGTGGCGGCGGCCGAGCTGGGCTACCTGGCCGGCGCCGACCGCATCGAGGGCTGCCTGTTCGGCAACGGTGAGCGGACCGGCAACGTGGACCTGGTGACCCTGGGCCTGAACCTGCTGACCCAGGGCGTGGACCCGCAGATCGACTTCTCCGACATCGACGACATCCGCCGGACCGTGGAGTACTGCAACCAGCTGCCCGTCCCCGAGCGGGCCCCCTACGGCGGGGACCTCGTGTTCACGGCGTTCTCCGGCTCCCACCAGGACGCCATCAAGAAGGGCTTCGACCGGATGGCCCGGGACGCGCAGGAGCAGGGCCGGGGCGTCGACGAGCTGGTGTGGGCCGTGCCCTACCTGCCCATCGACCCCAAGGACCTGGGCCGCACCTACGAGGCCGTCATCCGGGTGAACTCGCAGTCCGGCAAGGGCGGGGTGGCCTACCTGCTCGCCAACGAGCACGGGCTGGACCTGCCGCGGCGGGCGCAGATCGAGTTCTCCCGCGTGGTGCAGGAGCACACCGACACCTCCGGCGGGGAGGTCTCCGGCGCGGAGCTGTGGAAGGTGTTCGCGGACGAGTACCTGCCCACTGTCCAAGACGGGGACGCCGGGCGCTGGGGCCGGTACCGGATCACCAACATCACCACGACCTCCGAGGAGGACGGGGAGAGCACCCTCGAGATCGGCCTGGACGTTGACGGCGTCCAGCACCACCGCACGGCGCAGGGCAACGGCCCCATCGAGGCGCTGCAGACGATCCTCGCGTCCGAGGGCGTGGACGTGCGCGTGCTCGACTACAGCGAGCACGCCCTCTCGGCCGGCGGCGACGCCCAGGCGGCCAGCTACGTCGAGGCCGCCGTGGGGGACCGCGTCCTGTGGGGCGTCGGCATCGACGCGAACACCACCCGCGCGTCCCTGAAGGCCCTCGTCTCGGCGGTCAACCGGGCCGTGCGGGACGCCCAGGGCTGAGCGCCCACCGCACCGTGCGACGGCGGGCCGCCCCGGACGTGGGGCGGCCCGCCGTCGTCGTCCCGCCCCGCCCGTCCCGCTGCGCCGTCGGCCTGCGCCGTCCGCCCCGCGTGGGAGAATGATCCGGTGGCCAGGACGACGTTCGCATCACGCAGCTACCGGGACGACGCCGTCGTGCTGCGCACCTACAAGCTCGGCGAGGCCGACCGGATCGTCGTGCTCCTGACCCGGGACCACGGGCAGGTCCGGGCCGTGGTTAAGGGCGTGCGGCGCACGACCTCCCGCTTCGGCTCCCGGCTCGAGCCGTTCAACGTCGCCGAGCTGCAGCTGGTCACCGGTCGCAACCTCGACATCGTCTCCCAGGCGCTGGGCAAGCGCGGCTACGGGTCGGTCATCGCCGCCGACTACGCCAAGTACACCGCCGCCGCGGCCATGACCGAGGCCGCCGAGAAGTTCACGGAGAACGACGACGAGTCCGCGGCCCAGCAGTACCGGCTGCTCGTCGGCGCCCTGTCCGCCCTGGCCCGCGGGCTGCACGAACCCGGGGCCGTCCTGGACTCCTACCTGCTGCGCGCCGTGTCCACGGCCGGGTGGGCCCCGAGCTTCACCGACTGCGCCCGGTGCGGCGCCCCCGGACCGCACGAGGCGTTCTCGGCCCCGCTCGGCGGCGCCGTCTGCCCGGGCTGCCGCCCGCCGGGGGCCGCCGCCCCCGACCCCGCGACCGTCGAGCACCTCTCCGCCCTGCTCACCGGGGCGTGGGAGCGCATCGACGCCGTGGAGCCCCGCACGGCCCGGGTCGCCGCCGGGATCGTGGCTACCTACGTACAGTGGCACCTGGAGAGGGCCGTCCGGTCCCTGAACCTCGTGGAACGGAGCTGACCATGCCCGGCTTTGCCGCCCCGCCCGCCCATCCCAGCGGCGCCAGCGCCCCGCCGATCCCGCGGCAGTTCGTGCCCCAGCACGTGGCCGTGGTCATGGACGGGAACGGGCGCTGGGCGAACCAGCGCGGACTGCCGCGCAACGAGGGCCACAAGGCGGGGGAGGCGGCCCTGATCGAGGTGATGGCCGGGGCCATCGAGATGGGCATCCCGTACGTCAGCGCCTACGCGTTCTCCACCGAGAACTGGAAGCGCTCCCTGGACGAGGTGACGTTCCTGATGAACTACACCGCCGACGTCATGGAGCGCCAGCTTCCCACCTTCCAGGAGTGGGGCATCCGGATCCGGTGGGCCGGGCGCAAGCCCCGCCTGTGGCGCTCGGTCATCAACCGCCTGGAGGAGGCGGAGCGGGCCACCCGCGACAACGACGTCGTCACCCTCACCATGTGCGTGAACTACGGGGGGCGGGCCGAGATCGCCGACGCCGCGGCCGCCATCGCCGCCGACGCCCGGGCAGGCGTCCTGAACCCGCGCAGCATCGACGAGAAGACCGTCCAGCGCTACCTCGACGAGCCCGACCTGCCGGACGTCGACCTCTTCCTGCGCTCCTCCGGGGAGCAGCGGATCTCCAACTTCCTCCTGTGGCAGTCCGCCTACGCCGAGCTCGTCTTTCAGGACGTGCTCTGGCCGGACGTCGACCGCCGCACCCTGTGGGAGGCCGTCGAGGTCTACGCCCGCCGCGACCGGCGCTACGGCGGAGCCGTCGACCGCGTCGCCGGGCCTGGCGCCTCCGCCTGAGGCCGGCGCCGTCGCAGACCGCGCAGCCAGGCGGCGAGATCCGTCTGCGCGGCCCGGCGCACGGCCTGCCGGGAGAGGTGCACGTCGTGGACGGCGCCCTCGTAGGAGCGCAGCGTCACGTCGGTGCCCAGATCGGGCGCGTGCCGGCGGATCTGCCGGACGTCCAGCACGGTGTCGGCCGAGCGCATCCGCTCGCTCCACCAGGGGCGGATGCACGAGCGGGCCGAGGTCTGCACCAGCACTGGAAGGTGAAGGTTCAAGCCCTTCGCGACTTCACCCTGAGCCTGAAGGACAGCGTTGAGCCACCCCGGGGTGATGTCGAAGCTGGTCTCGGGCCGCCACCGGGCGTCGATCGGCCACTCGCCCTCGGCGTGCTCGCTGATCACCCGGTAGTAGTGGCTGCGCAGCCGGGCCCGCACCGGGAAGTCCGGGCGCTGCTCGGCGAGCCGGGCCATCAGGGGGCGCAGGGCGGCGCCCACGGCGTCGGAGCCGTGGCTGCCGATCCAGGGGGCGTTGAGGGCCAGTCCGTCGAGCCGGTCGGGGTGCCGTGAGGCCCACATCGCCGCGGTGAGCCCCCCGGTCGAGTGGCCCATCAGCACGAGCCGCCCCCGGGGACCGGGCAGACCGTCCTCGGCCATCACGTCGAGCGCCGCGGCGATGTCGTCGTCGTAGTCCGCGAGGTCCGTGGTGTGGCCCGGGCGGCCCTCCTCCACGGCGAGCACCTCGTCGGTGAGGTTCCGGCCGTAGCCGTGCAGGTCCAGGGCGTAGAACGCGTAGCCCGCGGCCGCGCACGTCCGGGCCAGCTCGGCGTTGAAGAAGTAGTCGGACCAGCCGTGCAGGTACAGAACGGCCCCGCGCAACCGGCCCGGCACGGGCGGGACGTCCCCCGGCCGGTAGCGGACCACCGTGGCCGTGGAGTGGGGGGCGGAGCCGGGGTCCAGGTCCACGGTCCGCGCGCGGAAGCCGGGTCCCAGCACGTCGGGGACCCACGGGTCCGGGGGAGCGCCCATGCCCTCTCCTCGTGCGGGCGGTCCGTCGGGGCGCCGGTCCGTCAAGCCCCTCCGCGGCCGCCCTGCCGGAGGAGTGCCCTGTGGAAGACTGGGACCATGCGCCTCTACCCTACGTTCTTCACGGCTGTCTTCTCCCGGATGGACCCCGAACGGGCCCACCGGGTCGGCTTCCTCGGCATCCGGGCGGCGCGCGCCGCCCGGATCAGCACCGCGCTGCGGGTCTACACCCGGCCCGATCCCGCGCTCGAGGTGGAGGCGCTGGGCCTGCGGTTCCCGTCCCCGTTCGGGCTGGCGGCCGGTTTCGACAAGGGCGGCGAGGGGATCGGCGCCCTCACCGACCTCGGCTTCGGGCACGTCGAGATCGGCACCGTGACCGCCCAGGCGCAGCCGGGCAACCCTCGGCCCCGTCTGTTCCGGCTCGTCCGGGACCGGGCAGTGATCAACCGGATGGGCTTCAACAACGAGGGCGCGGCGGCCGTGGCCCCGCGCCTCGCGCAGGCGCGCCGCGAGCTCGAGGCGGACCACCGCGGCCGCGCCCGTCCGGTGCTCGGCGTCAACATCGGCAAGACCAAGGCGGTGCCGCTGGAGGACGCGGTGGACGACTATCTGCAGAGCGCCCGGGTCCTCGCCCCCCTGACGGACTACCTCGTGGTCAACGTGTCCTCGCCCAACACCCCGGGACTGCGCCAGCTGCAGGAGATCGAGAGCCTGCGGCCGCTGCTCGGCGCGGTGGGCCGCGCGGCCGACGAGGCCGCGGACCGGCACGTCCCGCTGCTCGTGAAGATCGCCCCGGACCTGTCGGACGAGGACGTGCTGGCCGTCGCGGACCTGGCCCTCGACCTGGGCCTGGACGGCATCGTGGCCACCAATACGACCATCGCCCGCACCGGCCTCGGGCTGGCCACCGATCCCGCCGAGATCGAGGCCCACGGGGCCGGCGGGCTTTCCGGGGCCCCGCTGCGGCGGCGCTCCCTCGAGGTGCTGCGGCTGCTGCGCGAGCGCGTGGGGGACCGGCTGGTGCTGATCTCCGTGGGCGGGGTGACCACGGCGGAGGACGTCCAGGAGCGCCTCGACGCCGGCGCGACCCTCGTGCAGGGCTACACCGCCTTCCTCTACGAGGGACCCTTCTGGGCGCGCCGCATCAACCAGGGCCTGGCGCGCCGGGCGGGCCGCGCCTGGAGCTGACGGCTCACCCGAGCTGACGGCTCACCGGGGCTGACGGCTCCCGTCCCGACGGCCGCCCCGTCGGCGGGAACAGGACTGCCCCCGGACCGTGCGGTCCGGGGGCAGTCCTGTCGCGGCCGGGCCCTGCGCCGGGCGCGGGCCGGCGGGGGCTCAGGAGGGGCGCTCCCCGCGGGCGACCTGGGGCTTGGGCAGGCGGAGGCGGCGCATCGTGAAGGAGCGCATCGCGGCGTACCAGCGCACGCCGCGCTCCACGGTCCCGAACTTCGCCTGCATGGCCTTCTTCATCCGGGCCGTCGACAGCACGGCGTCCACGATGCCCAGGATCATCAGCGCCCAGATGACGTAGACGCCGTAGGTGGCCACGTCCTGGACGGGGAAGAACAGGATGACGAGCGCGAGCAGCGCCACGACCATGAGGTACTCGCCCACGTTGATCCGGGAGTCCACCCAGTCCCGCGCGAACCGCCGCTGCGGGCCGCGGTCCCGCGGCCCGAGGAACCGCTCGTCCCCGGCCGCCATGCCGGCCTGCGCCCGCATCCGCTGCTCGCGCGCGGCGTCGCGGGACTGCGCCTTCGCGGCCTTGCGGTCCTCCGGGACCAGGGGCCGGCGCCGGGACGCCTCCTGCTGCCGGCGGCTGGGCGTGGGCCGCCCCTTGCCCGGGGTCTGCCGCGGGGCGGCCACCGGTTCCGTGGGGGCGGCCGCAGCGGTCACCGACGTGGACCCTGCGCGGTCTGCTTCCTTCTTGCGTCCAAACACCAGTCAAGGATAGCCGACGGACCTGCCGGTCCCCGCCGGGCCCCGGACATAGGGTGGGTGCCATGAGCGAGCCCTGTGCCCCGACCGTCCCCGTGCCCGTCGACACCGTGCGCGCGGCCGTGCGCGCGGACATGCCGCGGACCCTCGAGCAGCTCGTCGAGCTGGTCGCGATCCCCGGCATCGCCTGGGAGTCCTTCGACGCCGCGCACCTCGAGCGCAGTGCGGTGGCCGTGGCCGGCGTGCTCGCGGACGCCGGCCTGGAGGAGGTGGAGATCCTGCGCGTGCCCCTGGGCGACGGGCCGGGACACCCCGCCGTCGTCGCCCACCGCCGGCCTGCGTCCGGCCGGCCGACCGTGCTGCTCTACGCCCACCACGACGTCCAGCCCCCGGGCCGGCGCGAGCTGTGGGACTCCGAACCGTTCGTCGCCGAGGAGCGCGACGGCCGCCTCTACGGGCGGGGCGCAGCCGACGACAAGGCCGGGGTGATGGCCCACGCCGCTGCCCTGCGCGCCGCGACCGCCCACCGCGGCGACGACTTCGGCCTCGGCGTGACCGTCTTCGTGGAGGGGGAGGAGGAGGCCGGCTCCCCGTCCTTCCGGGACTTCCTGGAGGCCCACCGGGAACGGCTGGCCGCGGACGTCATCGTCATCGCGGACTCCGCCAACTGGGAGGTCGGGGTGCCCGCCCTGACCACGAGCCTGCGCGGGATGGTCGGCGCCGTCGTGGAGCTGTCCGTGCTCGAGCACGCCGTGCACTCGGGCATGTACGGCGGCCCGGTCCTGGACGCACCCACGCTGCTGGCCCGGCTCATCGCCACCCTGCACGACGACGACGGCGCGGTCGCCGTCGAGGGGCTGCTCGCCGAGGACCGCACCGACCTGGTCTACGACGAGGAGCGGTTCCGGGCCGACGCGGCGGTCCTGGAGGGCGTCCGGCTGGCCGGGCGCGGCTCGATCGCCTCCCGGCTCTGGACGCAGCCCGCGCTGTCGGTCACGGGCATGGACGTCACGCCCGTGGACACCGCCGCCAACACCATCGCCGCCTCCGCCCGCGCGAAGCTGAGCCTGCGCACGGCGCCGGGCCAGGATCCCGCCGAGGCCGCGGAGGCCCTCCGGCGCCACGTGGAGGAGCACGCCCCGTTCGGCGCGCGCGTGCGCTTCGAGGTCGAGGAGACGGGACAGTCCTTCCGCACCGACATGAGCTCGGAGTCCGCGCGGATCGCCCGGTGGGCGCTGGGGGAGGCGTGGGGCCGGCCCGCCGTGGAGACGGGCATCGGCGGCTCCATCCCCTTCACCGCGGACCTCCTGGAGGTCTATCCTGAGGCCGGCATCCTTATCACGGGGGTCGAGGACCCGGACTCCCGGGCGCACAGCGCCAATGAGTCACTGCACCTGGCGGAGTTCGAGCGCGCGGTGGTCGCGGAGACGCTGATGCTGCTCGCCCTCGACGCCACCGCCCGCCCGGGGCAGCGGATCCGGGAATGAACCCGATCGCCCATCCGTTGTGCCCGTGACAGACCCGCCGCCGGTCCGACCCCGTGCGGCACCCCTCCACAGAAAGTGAGCATCATGAGCGTCACGACCGAGAACGGCGCCGCAGTGGACGGCCTGCCCACCCACGGCGTCCAGCTGACCGACGTCGCGTCCCAGAAGGTCCGCGCCCTGCTCGAGCAGGAGGGCCGCACCGACCTCCGGCTGCGCGTGGCGGTCCAGCCCGGCGGCTGCTCGGGCCTCATCTACCAGCTGTACTTCGACGAGCGCATCCTGGACGGGGACTCCGTGCGGGACTTCGGCGGCGTCGAGGTCATCGTGGACAAGATGAGCGTGCCCTACCTCGAGGGCTCCACGGTCGACTTCGAGGACACGATCTCCAAGCAGGGGTTCTCGATCGACAACCCCAACGCGGGGGGATCCTGCGCCTGCGGCGACTCCTTCCACTGAGTCCGTCCGCTCCTTCCGAGAGGCCCGTCGTCCGTCCGGACGGCGGGCCTCTCGGCGTTCCCAGGGGTCCCGCAGACGGCTCCAGGAGGGGCCTCCGAGCGCCGCGCGGAAGCTGACACTGTGTCACCAGATGTCAGCGACACGGGGTAAGCTCGAAGGGAAACATTCCACCTGACTGTGTCCGGGCTCTTCGAATCGGGGCCTTCGGCGCGCAGACGACGAGCACGAGAAGAAGAGGAAGGGCCGTCTGTGAGTTCGCACACACGAACCGACAGCCTCCGGCGCCGCACGGCGAAGGTGTCTGCGGTAGCAGTCCTGGCAGCAACCGCGCTGACGGGTTGCTCGGAAGAGGCGAAGCTCGGCTGGATGCCCACCGAGCGTGGCACCACCGACAACGCCGACATGATCCTCGACCTGTGGGTCGGGTCCTGGATCGCGGCCCTCGTCGTGGGACTGGTGACCTGGGGCCTCATGCTCTGGTGCATGATCGCCTACCGCCGGCGCAAGAACGAGACCGGCTACCCGCGCCAGGTCGCGTACCACGCCCCTCTCGAGGTCTTTTACACGATCGTCCCGATCGCCCTGATCATGTCCTTGTTCTTCTTCACCGAGCGGACCCAGGCCGAGATCACCGCCCTGCACGACAACCCGGACGTGACCGTCCAGGTCTACGGCAAGCAGTGGGCCTGGGACTTCAACTACCTGACCGACGACGTCTGGGACACGGGCATCCAGGGCCACCTCGACGGCGAGGAGGGCGTCCCCGAGCGGGTGGCCACCCTGTACCTGCCCGTCGACAGCGACGTCGAGCTGCAGGTCACCTCCCGCGACGTCATCCACTCCTTCTGGGTCCCCGCCTTCCTCGAGAAGGCCGACATGTTCCCGGGGCGCACCAACAACATCAGCATCACCACGGGCCGTGAGGGCGAGTACTTCGGCAAGTGCGCCGAGTTCTGTGGCGAGTACCACTCCGAGATGCTGTTCAACGTCAACGTGGTCAGCCAGGCCGAGTACGACGCCCACATCCAGTCCTTGCGCGACGCCGGCCAGACCGGGGCCCTGGGCGAGGAGTACAGCCGCGACTCCTACCCGGGCGCGGACGACCAGCAGCAAGAATCTTTTAACAACTAAGGAGTACCGGTGTCCACACTCGAGTATTCACGGGACGAGGCAGCCACGGTCGCTCCGCGCGTGGTGCCCCGCTCTAAGGGACGGATGGTCGTCAGCTGGATCACGTCCACCGACCACAAGACGATCGGGTACATGTACCTGATCTCCTCCTTCGCCTTCTTCTGCCTCGCCGGTGTCATGGCGCTGATGATCCGCGCCGAGCTCTTCCAGCCGGGCATGCAGATCCTGGAGACCAAGGAGCAGTACAACCAGCTGTTCACCATGCACGGCACGCTGATGCTGCTGATGTTCGGCACCCCGCTGTTCGTCGGCTTCGCCAACGTCATCGTCCCGCTGCAGATCGGCGCACCCGACGTCGCGTTCCCGCGGCTCAATGCCCTGGCGTTCTGGTTCTTCCTGTTCGGCTCGCTGATCGCGACCGCCGGGTTCCTCACCCCGCAGGGCGCGGCCTCCTTCGGCTGGACGGCCTACACCCCGCTGAGCAACGCCTCGTTCACCCCGGGGGTGGGCGGAGACCTGTGGGTGTTCGGCCTCGCCCTGTCCGGCTTCGGCACGATCATGGGCGGCGTCAACTTCATCACCACGATCATCGCGATGCGCGCCCCCGGCATGACCGTGTGGCGGATGGGTCTGTTCACGTGGAACGTGCTCATCACCTCGCTGCTCGTAATTATGGCGTTCCCGCCGCTGGCGGCCGCGCTGTTCGCACTGGGCATGGACCGCACCCTGGGCGGGCACATCTTCGACCCGGCCAACGGGGGAGCGGTGCTGTGGCAGCACCTGTTCTGGTTCTTCGGCCACCCGGAGGTCTATATTCTCGCCCTGCCGTTCTTCGGCATCGTCTCCGAGATCATCCCGGTCTTCTCCCGCAAGCCGCTGTTCGGCTACAAGGGCCTGGTTTTCGCCACGATTGCCATCGCGTCACTGTCCGTGACCGTGTGGGCCCACCACATGTACGTCACCGGTGCTGTGATGCTGAGCTTCTTCGCGTTCATGACGATGATGATCGCGGTGCCCACCGGCGTGAAGTTCTTCAACTGGATCGGCACGATGTGGCAGGGATCGATCACCTTCGAGACGCCCATGCTGTGGGTCCTGGGCTTCATGTTCACGTTCCTCTTCGGCGGCCTGACCGGTGTCATCCTGGCCACCCCGCCGCTGGACTTCCACGTCTCGGACTCCTACTTTGTGGTCGCCCACTTCCACTACGTCATCTTCGGCACCGTGGTGTTCGGCATGTTCGCCGGGTTCTACTTCTGGTGGCCCAAGTTCACCGGCAAGATGCTCAACGAGCGGATCGGCAAGATCCACTTCTGGCTGCTGTTCCTCGGCTTCCACATGACCTTCCTGATCCAGCACTGGCTGGGCGTGGACGGCATGCCGCGCCGCTACGCCGACTACCTGCCGGAGGACAACTTCACCTGGATGAACCAGATCTCCACGGTCGGGGCGATGCTGCTCGGCGTCTCGATGATCCCGTGGTTCTGGAACGTCTACACCACCTGGCGCAATGGTACGAAGGTCGAGGTCGACGACCCGTGGGGCTTCGGCGGGTCGCTGGAGTGGGCGACGTCCTGCCCGCCGCCTCGGCACAACTTCACCTCGCTGCCGCGGATCCGCTCGGAGCGGCCGGCACTGGACCTGCACCACCCGGAGCTGGCCGCGGAGTCCCCGCAGCAGTCCCCGGTCGACGACGGCGCCATCGCCACGCGGAAGGGCTGAGCATGAAACTGACCATCAAACTGATGCTCCTCCTGGGCGCTTTCAGCCTCCTGGCGGGCGTCGTCTACGGATTCCTGACCCGATTCGACGAGCTCGTGGGCTTTCCCGGGCTGCTGGCCGTGGGCATCATGTCCTTCATGCTGGCGGTCTACCTGTGGCTTGTGGATCGCAACACCGGTGGCGTCCTGCCCGAGGACAAGCTCGACGGCGAGATCGTCGAGTCCGCCGGCGAGTACGGTCACTTCTCCCCGTGGAGCTGGTGGCCCCTGCTGCTCGGCACCGGCTGCGCCCTCGCGTTCACCGCGCTGGCCATGGGCTGGTGGATCCTCGGCCTGGCCGTCCCCGTGGCGGTGCTCGGCCTGCTGGGGCTGATCTTCGAGCACTCCCGGGGCGACCACGCCCACTGACCCGGTCGGCTGAACACCGACCGACGAAAAGGCCCCGGACACCCAGGTGTCCGGGGCCTTTCGCGTCCCCGCGCTGCGGGCGGCCGTGGCCCTTCCCGGGGGAGACCTGGGCGACCACAGCGTCCTTGTGGACGGGCTGACGGCGGGGCAGCCGCTGCCGCTGCAAGGCCTTGGGACGGCCGGCGATGACGCTTCGTGCGACGGGTACCACGTGCTCCAAAGCCTGAGGCGAAGCCTGCGGTAGAGCCAGGGCCAAGGCCCGGATTTCCGGGAACCGGTGCCCGCTGCCGTCCGCGACCTCGACGACACGGTCCGGAGCAACGGCCCGGTCACTCCGCTCGGTGCGGCCCGACGCGTCGTCCAGAGGCTTCGGCGCGTCGTTCAGGGGCTCCTGCGCAACCGGACGGATGATGCCGGGATGGCACCTCTTGCACCGGGCACAGCTCGGAGCGCAGGGCCATCCCCGGGCGGTGCACCCTGGCAACCGTCCGTACAACGTCATCGGCCTGGTCACGGTGCGCCTCGAGCGGCACGGTGTCCCGAGCGGGACCGTCCTGATGGCCGACGGGGGGCGTCACCGCCGCACCGCTGGTCCCGCGATGCCCGAGGGCACGGAGTGTCCTCCCGCGTCCGTCCGGCGCCGGACCAGCCCGCCTCACGTGGGGGCCGCCGGAGACGTCGGCGAGCACGGCAGCGACAACCGCCCCCGGTCGTCCGACCCGCCCTGGCACGGGCTCTCCCCGACCGCGCGGCGGCCATGGCACGGCTCCGGGTTCGGCCCAGTGCATCGACAGACCGGTGCCGATCCGGATGCGGGCTCCGGCGGAGTCTCGGGCTCCACTGGGTACCCCCGCGGCCGCACCGCCCCGGCAGGAAAGCCTGGACGCGGTCCTGCGGGCCTCCGGGGCAGCAGACCCGGGAGAATGCGGTTCGCAGGTTCTGTCCCCCCGGAACGGCGCTGAGGGCCGCCGGAGAAGTCCGGCGGTCATGTCTCCGCTGTGTCCGACCGCCGGTGACGGATCCACAGATGCGACAGGGCCCCGAGAGGAGTGATCCTCTCGGGGCCCAGTCAGGCGTGCTGCCGGCTCAGCGCACGAGCTCCCGGTCCTGGGAACCCGTGGTGAGGGCGTCGGCCTCGTGGTGGTGGTGCGCCGCCTCGAGCTCGGCGGGGGTGACGGGGGCGACACGGTCCTCGAAGAAGAAGCGGCTGATCCGCTCGCGCGTCTTCTCGGTGGCCGTGATCTTGCCCTTCGCGTTCGGCTGGGCCGGCTCGACCTGGTAGTCGGGCATGTTGACCAGTCGGTACCGCTTGTACTCGTCGAGGGGCTCGTGCACCTCGATGAACTCACCGTGGGGGAGCTGCTGCACCCGTCCGGTCTCACGACCGTGGAGGACGATCTCCCGGTCCTTGCGCTGCAGCGCCAGGCAGATCCGGCGGGTGATCATGAAGGCCAGGACCGGGCCCAGGAAGTACAGGGCACGCAGCCAGTACAGGACGTCGTTGACGGCCAGGTTGAAGTGCGTGGCGATGAGGTCGCCGCTGGCCGCGATGAGCATGATCGTGTAGAACGTCACGCCGGCGGCGCCCATGGCGGTCCGGAACGGAGCGTTCCGGGGACGGTCGAGGATGTGGTGCTCCCGGTCGTCCTTCGTGACCCAGCGCTCGATCCAGGGCCACGCGGCCATGAGACCGAAGAGCACCGCGAGCGGCGCCATCGGCAGCAGCACGTTCATCGGGATCGACATGCCCCAGAACGTCCACTCCCAGTTGAACGGCCAGGTACCGGGCATGAGGCGCACGGCGCCGTCGGTGAAGCCCATGTACCAGTCGGGCTGGGAGCCGGCCTGCACCGGGGAGGGGTCGTACGGACCGTAGTTCCAGATCGCGTTGATGGTGGTGGTGCCCGCCATCAGGGCCATGATGCCGAACACGATGAAGAAGAACCCGCCGGCCTTCGCCGCGTAGATCGGACCCACGGGGAAGCCGACGACGTTGTTCTCGGTGCGGCCCGGGCCGGGGAACTGGGTGTGCTTGTGCACCACGACCATGAACAGGTGGACGACGATCAGCATCAGGATGATCGCCGGGATCACGAGCACGTGGAGGATGTAGAGGCGCGCGATGATGTCGTGGCCGGGGAACTCGCCGCCGAACAGGAACATCGACAGGTAGGCGCCCACGATGGGGAGTGCCTTCAAGATCGCGTCGGCGATGCGCAGACCGTTGCCGGAGAGCACGTCGTCGGGGAGCGAGTAGCCGGTGAAGCCGGCGACGATCGCGAGCAGGAAGAGCGCGACGCCGACGAGCCAGTTGAGCTCGCGCGGCCGGCGGAAGGCCCCCGTGAAGAACACGCGCAGCATGTGCACGGCCACGGCGGCGGCGAAGACCAGCGCGGACCAGTGGTGGATCTGGCGCAGGAAGAGCCCGCCGCGGATGTCGAACGAGATGTCGAGCGAGGACGCGTAGGCCGCTGACATCTCCACGCCCTGCATCGGGACGTAGGAGCCCTCGTACTCCAGGGCCGCCATCGACGGCTCGAACCACAGGGCCAGGAACGTGCCGGAGAGCAGCAGGATGACGAAGGTGTACAGCGCCACCTCGCCGAACATGAAGGACCAGTGGTCCGGGAAGATCTTCCGGCCGAACTCCTTGACGATCGGCGACATGCCGACACGGGTGTCGACGAAGTTCGCAATCCGGCCGGCGCCCGTCTGGGGCTTGTACTCGTAATCAGTGGACGTGGACATCAGTTCGCCTCACCCTGCATCTCCTCGACATGGGTACCGCGCTGCGAGTAGGTCGGACCGACCGGCTCCTGGAAGTCGCTGCGGGCCACGAGGTAGCCCTCGTCGTCCACAGTGATCGGCAGCTGGGGAAGGGGCCGGGCAGCCGGCCCGAAGATGACCTCGCACTCGTTCGCGAGGTCGAACGTGGACTGGTGGCACGGGCACAGCAGGTGGTGGGTCTGCTGCTCGTAGAGCGCGACGGGGCAGCCGACGTGGGTGCAGACCTTCGAGTAGGCGAAGATGCCGTCGACGTTCCAGTTGGCCCGCTCGGGCGAGACATTGACGGTGTCCGGGTCGAGGCGCATGAGCAGCACCACGGCCTTGGCCTTCTCGTCGAGGTAGCCCTCGTTGTGCCCGATGGCGCTCAAATTCTCGGGGACCACGTGGAACGTGGAGCCGAGCGTGACGTCCGAGGCCTTGATGGGCGTGCCGGAGGGATCGCGCACCAGACGGATCCCCTCGTCCCAGAGGGTCTCCTTGAGGACGTCCAGATCGGTCGGGCCGAGGTCCCGCAGCATGCCGACGAACGGCAGGGGAGCGAGCACGGCCGCGCCGATGAGGGTGTTGCGCAGAAGCGGCCGGCGCTTGATCCCGGACTCGTCGTAGATCGTGGTCAGGATGCTCTGCGCCTCGGCGCGCTGCTCCTCCGTGCGCACCGCGTGCCGGTTCTCGACCAGCTCGTGGTCCGGCATGAGCGTGCGGGCCCAGTGGACCACGCCGAGACCGATGCCGAACATGCCCAGGGCGACGCCGAGGCCGAGCAGCAGGTTCTGCAGCTGGAGGGCCTGCGTGGGCTCGGTGTTCGTGACGTCGTAGATGGGTCCGTCCACGCGGACGCCGAAGTATCCGACGAAGAACAGGATCGATCCGAGGATCGAGATCAAGAACAGCAGGACGACCTGCCGTTCGGCGCGCTTGGCGGCCGTGGAGTCGATGTCCGTCAGGCGCGGGCGGTGCGGGGGCAGTCCGGGGTCGGGGAAACGCTCCATTGCCGTGGTGCCCGTGGTGGCAACGGTTCCCGACTGGTGGGGAGTGCCGTCACTGTGGCTTCCCATGTGGTCCCTCATTCTTCTCTTGGTGCAGTTGATCGTAGCTTCGCGGTCCGACATCCGCTGCCGGCACGGCCCGTCAGGCGGAGCGCGAGGTGAGCCAGACGGTGAACCCGATGATGACGGCGAGCCCGATGGTCCAGACGAACAGGCCCTCCGACACCGGGCCGAGGGCGCCGAGCCCGAATCCACCGGGGTTGGGGTTGTCCTCGAGGGTCTTCAGGTAGGTGATGACGTCCCGCTTCTCCTCGGGGGTGATGTTCGCGTCGTTGAACACCGGCATGTTCTGCGGGCCGGTCTGCATGGCCTCGTAGATGTGCTTCTCCTCGACGTCCATCACCGAGGGGGCGTACTTGCCGCGGGTCAGCGCACCGCCGGCACCGGCGGCGTTGTGGCACATGGCGCAGTTCGCGAGGAACACCTTCGCACCGTTGGCGGCGTTGCCCTGGGAGACGTCCAGGTACTGCTCCTCGGGGATGCCCGGGCCGGCGCCGAGGGTCGCCACGTAGGCGGCGAACTGGCGGACCTGCTCGTCGTTGAACTGGACCGCCTTCTGCTCGGCCTGGGGCCCGTTGGCCTGCATGGGCATGCGGCCGGTGCCGACCTGGAAGTCGACGGCGGCGGCACCGACGCCGACGAGCGACGGGCCGGAGGGGGTCCCGGCGCCGTCGAGGCCGTGGCAGGTGGAGCAGTTCGCGACGAACAGCTTCTCGCCCTCCTCGATGTCCTGCGCGGTGTAGGACTCGGTCTGGGCCTTGGCCTCGTTGGTGGTGGTGGCGACTGCGTAGAGCCCACCGCTGAGGAGCAGGGCCAGGACCATCAGGACCAGGACGGCCAGAGGGTGACGTCGCTGCTGCGAAAGTGCCTTCACGTCAAACGTTCCTTTAACTCGGTGTTGGTTTGCTTGGTGCGTCCTCCGGACGGCGCGGCCTACCGGAGGAAGTAGACCACGAGGAACAGCACGATCCAGACGACGTCCACGAAGTGCCAGTAGTAGGACACGACGATCGCCGAGGTGGCCTCGAAGTGCCCGAAGCGCTTGGCGATGAAGGCACGCCCCATGATGAACAGGAACGCGATGAGACCGCCCGTCACGTGCAGGGCGTGGAAGCCCGTGGTGATGTAGAAGGCGGAGCCGTAGGAGTTGGCCGGGATGCTGATGCCGTGGGCGACCAGTTCCGCGTACTCGAAGGACTGCACCGCCACGAAGACCGCGCCCATGAGGAAGGTCAGGGCGAACCACTCGACCATTCCCCACCGGCGGACGTCGAACAGCCCGCCGGCCCGGCGGGGCTGGAGGCGCTCGGCCGCGAAGACGCCGAACTGGCAGGTCACTGAGCTGAGCACCAGGACGATGGTGTTGGCGAGGGCCAGCGGGATGTTGAGCTTGGCGGACTCCTCGGCCCAGAGCTCCGGTGCGGTGGAGCGCAGGGTGAAGTACATGGCAAAGAGGCCGGCGAAGAACATCACCTCGGAAGCGAGCCACACGATGGTGCCCACTGAGGTGAGGTTGGGTCGGTTGATCGACCCGCCTACCGGCTTGGCTGGGGTATGGGTTGCAGTCGTCACAGAGACATTATGTCGCCAAAACTCCCGGTGGACCAACCAGGGGCGGGGTCGGGCGGTTCGCGTGTCCGGGCGCCGAGGGCCCCCGCTGACGAGGCGCGCCGTCTCCTCACGCGTCCGGCCGCGGGAGGCCGGGGATCCGGGGGCCTCCGGGACCCGGATGCGATCCGTGTCACAAGTCCTCGGCGAGGGGCGTCCCACGTCAAGGCGCCCGTTCGGGCCGGTCCGGCGGCGGGCGATACGATCGGGGGCGTGAACACGACGACACCGACGACCGCCCCGCACTTCGAGTGGCCGGACCTGATCACCGCCCTGATCTCCGGCACCGATCTGACCCGCGACCAGGCCTACTGGGCCATGGACACGATCATGTCGGGCGAGGTGTCCGACGTCGTCATCGCCGGTTTCCTCGTGGCCCTGCGGGCGAAGAGGGAGACGGTCGAGGAGCTGACCGGGCTGGCCGACGCCATGGTGGGCAACGCCCGGCCCGTCGACATCCCCGGCCCGGCCCTGGACGTCGTGGGGACCGGCGGCGACCGGCTCTCCAGCGTCAACATCTCCACGATGTCCGCCCTCGTGTGCGCGGGCGCCGGGGCCAAGGTCGTCAAGCACGGCAACCGCGCGTCGTCCTCGAAGTCCGGCTCCGCCGACGTCCTGGAGGCGCTCGGGGTGCGGCTGGACCTGCCGGTCGAGATGGTGGAGTCCGCGGCCCGGCACGTGGGCATCACGTTCCTCTTCGCCCAGACGTTCCACCCGTCGATGCGCTTCGCCGCGGCGGCCCGGGCGCAGCTGCGCGTGGCCACCGCCTTCAACTTCCTGGGGCCAATCACGAACCCGGCGCGGGTCGAGGCCTCGGCCGTCGGCGTGGCCGACCGCTCGCTGGCGCCGCTGATCGCGGGCGTCTTCGCGGCCCGCGGAGACCGGGCCCTCGTCTTCCGGGGCGGCGACGGCCTCGACGAGCTCACCGTGACGGCGCGCTCCGAGGTCTGGGAGGTCCGGGACGGGCGGGTCGACCACCACGACCTCGAGCCGCTCGACCTCGGCATGCCCCGGGCCACGATCGAGGACCTCCGCGGCCAGGACGCCGGGTACAACGCGGGCGTGGTCGAGCGGGTCCTGGCGGGGGAGAAGGGGCACGTGCGCAACGCCGTGCTGCTCAACTCCGCCGCCGGCCTCGTGGCCTTCGACACCGGCGCCGAGGGGTCCTTCCAGGACCGGATGGCCGCGGCGGTGCGGCGCGCGGAGGTGTCGGTGGACAGTGGCGCGGCCCGCGCCGTCCTGGACCGCTGGATCGCCCACACCGCACGCTGAGGCGCCGCACCGGCGGAGTGCCGACGACGACGGAGGCCGACGGGGCGTTCCCCGCCGGCCTCCTGCTGCCCGTGCGCCCGACCGCTGCGCGGGCTCCGGCCCGGTGGCACGAGGCCGGGCGGTCGGCGGCCGTCAGTCGATGCCGAGCGAGAAGGCCGCCTCCAGGTCGTGCTTGCTGTAGGTCCGGAACGCGATGTTGGTGTTCGTGCCCACGACGCCCTCGACCTTGGAGAGCCGGTCGGCGATGACGTCCGCGAGGTCCTCGTGCCGGTGCACGCGCACCATCGCGATGAGGTCCCAGTCGCCGGTCACGGAGTACACCTCGCTGATGCCGGGGATGTCGGAGATCTGCTCAGCGACCTCGGGGATCCGGTCGGCGGAGGTCTTGATGAGGACGATGGCGGTGAGCATGGGGCACCTTTCGCGGGAGCGGGGCCGGCAGGACCGGCGGGACGGTGGGGTCAGTGCGGGCGGCGGGAGCGGGCCGCGCGCAGCCCCGAGACGAGGGCGCGGGGGCCCAGCAGGAAGACGCCGAGCACCGCGAGCGTGACGAGGACGAAGCTCGGCGCCGTGCCCTCGCCGACGAGCAGGCGCAGAGCCATGCCCACGGCCACGGTCGTCGACCACAGCGCGACGCCCCGCGGCCAGACGGCGAACGGGGCGCGGTGCACCCGCCACCCGATCCAGCCCAGCAGGAGCCCGGCCAGGAACGGCCACGCCGTGATCAGGAGGCCGGCGGCGTCCAGGGCGTGGGTGCTGCGGCCCAGGCCGGCGAACAGCAGGACGAGCAGCACGTCCACGGTCAGCGCCGCCGCCCAGGGGCCGGAGTGCGTGGTGCGTTCCTCGGGGCGGGCGGTGAGGGGGGCGGACGTGTGCATGCTGGCAGTCTAGTGCGGCGTCCACGGGCCGCGATCCGGGACTCCTGAAGCCTTAGGTGCACCTTGAGAGTTGAGGGCTGCGGGCGAAAAAAGTCTCAACCTTCCACCAGGGGTCGATGGTCCGGGCCCGGAGGCCACGGAGGGCCGCCGGAGGGCCTCGGGTGCCGGACCCGTGACGGAATGCGGGTCAGGACGGGTTGGGGGCCGAGGAGAGGCGCGTTGTCATGCGCCTTGGCATCCCGGTGGAGCGGCCGGTGCGACGAGCAGCGGAGGTGTGCGCGACAGGGGGCGCGTCGGGGTGGTACATAGCGGGTGGAACGCACCGGAGGGGAGCCTCCGCTCCGCGTTACTTTACATAATGTCGATTATCGGCGTTTTACGGAGCAGGCTGTCAGGGAGTCGCAGAGCTCGGCATCCGTGTCCGTGCACGCCGTCGTTCCGGCGGGCCGTGGGCCTCTCCGCCGCCGGGCTCGTGCTGGGCGCGGTCGGGCCCGTCCTGACAGTCGTCCGACAGGACAGCGGCACCGAGCCCGCGCTCGTCGTCGTCGCGCCGGTGCTCCTCGCGCTGGGCACGATGATCGCCGGGGCGTCACCGCGCTGGTCGCATGGTTCCGCCACGGTGAGCGGTCGGTGCTAGTCCTCCTGGGCGTGCTGCCCGCGCTGCTGGCACTGTCCCTGCTGATCGGCGAGTTCGTGTTCCCGCACTAGACGCACTAGACGCACTAGACGCACTGGGCCGCAGCACCGCCACGACACGGCGGGCCGACCGTGTTCCGCTCCGAACCGGACCGGGGCCTCTCCCCTGTCGACGCCGTCAGCGTGCCGATGTCCTCGTGTTGCGCCGCCCGGCCCTCCTTTTGTGGCCACTTGTGGGGGGGATTCCCCCGTCGACCCGGCCTCAGGGGCCGGCCGCCGATACGCTCGCCGTGGCCGACCTGAATTCGCGTCGGCAAATTCTTGGTTCAAGGGGAGGACATCCGTGGGACGACGGAACACTGTGATCGTGACGGACGGCCGGGGGCGCCGGCTGGTGACCTCCGTGCTGGCCCTGTCGGTGCTGGCGCTGGCCGGCTGCGGACAGGACGAAGGCTCGGACGCGCCCCCCGCGACCTCCTCCGGATCGGTCGCCCTCTCCCCCTCGCACGGCGGTCTGCAGGGCGGGAACCTGGTCCTGGCGGACACCGGCGGGGGCACCGACGGCCCGGTCACCGTCCGCTTCGGCGAGGCGGAGGTCGAGTGCGAGTTCGACGACCGCTCCGCGCGCCACGCCTGCGTGGCCCCGGCACGAGCGACCCCGGGCACGGTGGAGGTCTCCTTCGCCTCCGGCGGGAGCGACGTCGGGGAGAAGACCGCCTATACCTACACGACGCAGGGCACGCAGGACGTCCCCCTCCTCACCGTGAACACGGAGACCGTGCGGAGCAACGCCGAGGCGATCCGGGCCGACTTCCCGTCGAACGTCCAGCTCGGCGCCGTGCTCAAGAACGGCGAGCCCGTGGACGTGTTCGGGAAGGTCATCGAGGACGCCGCCGAGGTCGACTACATCTTCGTGCCGAAGCTCGACGACGCCATCGCCCTGCGCGAGGCCGGCGTCGAGGCGAAGATCGCGGTGCTCTACGTCGCCCAGATTGAGGACATCCCGCTGCTGATGCACTACGACGTCGAGGTCGCCGCCACGGACCCCGCTTGGGTCGAGGCGGCGGAGCAGGTGCTGTCCACCACGGGAGGGACGCTGAAGGTCCACCTGTGGGTCGACACGGGGATGGGGCGCGAGGGCGTCGTGCCCGAGGAGGCGCTCCCCCTGGCCCGAGCCGTCGAGGACGCTCCGCACCTGGAGCTCGCCGGCATCGCCACGCACTTCTCCACCGTCACGGCGGAGGACAAGGACGCCATCGAGCGCAACGACACGGCCAACACCACGGTGGCCCAGAAGAACCGCTTCGACGGTGCGGTGGCCGCGATCCGGGACGCCGGCCTCGGGCAGGACGCCTTGATCCACGCGGGGGCCAGCGACGTGCTGGACCAGGAGATCGACTCCCTCTACTACGACCTGCTGCGCGTCGGCGGCATGTTCTTCGCCAGCAGCCCACCGGAGACGACCCTCTACTCCTGGACCACGGAGCTGAGCCAGGTCAAGACGCTCCCCGCGGGCTGGTGCATCGACTACGGGTGCACCGAGCCGACCACGGCACCCCAGAAGGTGGGTCTCGTCAACCACATCCCGTCCCGGGAGAACGAGCTGACCTACACGGTCGGCGGCAAGCAGGTCCCGGTGCTGCTCGACCACGGCACGGTCCTGACCCTCGACCTGTCCGAGGTGCCGGAGGCGGCCGCCGGGGACGAGGTGGCCATCGACTTCAGCGCGGAGGCCTTCCACCTGCTCGACGCCACCGCGCTGCTGCCGGTGACGACCACCGGCGGGTGACCGGCGCCGTTCAGGACCGACCGGCCGGGTCCTCGACGTCGTGGTCCAGCACGAGGTCGGCGTGGAAGTCCCGCGCCAGCTCCCGGGTGCGGGCGGCCCGGCGCGCGGAGACCTCCGGCCCGACGGTGAGGTCCACGTAGACGACGGGCCGGCCGCAGGACTCCTCGAGCCGGGCCCGCAGCACCTCTGCCCGGTCGTCGCCGGGCGCGCAGCGACCCGTGCCGAGCAGGACGAACGCGCGCTCGAAGTCGGGCTCGGCGGGAACGCCCCGCGCGATCAGGGCGGGCAGCCGGGACTGCAGCGCGGAGAGGCCGACCACGGCGGTCGCCGTCCCGGCGAGCCAGGCGCCGGCGGCGGAGACCGCCACCGAGGTGATGAGCTTCATGGATCTCCTCCTCCCGCGTGCCGGGGTCTGTGGGGGCGGACCGGCACCGGGCCGGACCGACGGACGGTGGCGTCCTGCGGTCCCCGGAGAGCCCGGTGCGACCACCGTAGAGATCCCAACGCCCCCGGAACAGCGCCTATTCCGGGGACGCCGGCCGCGGCCCGGCCGCCACGCCGCTCCAGCGTCCTGTCAGGCCCATGGGGCAGAATGGGTCCAAGGCGAGGGTGCCCTCGCGGACGCGGATCGGAAGGCCGGGGACGGACATGTGGGAGTGGCTGGTCGAGAACTCGTGGGTCCTGTGGCTGATCGTCGTGATCGCTCTGGCCGCCGTCGAGATGCTCACCCTGGACTTCCTGTTCCTGATGATGTCCGCCGCCGCGCTGCTCGCCTTCGCGGTGAGCTGGGTGACGGACAACTTCGTGCTCCAGGTGGTGACGTTCGCCCTCGCCTCGGTGCTGCTCATCTTCGTGGTGCGGCCGGTGGCCCTGCGCCGCCTCAACCGGTCCACGCCCGGGACCGCGTCCAACGCCGCCCGGCTCATCGGCCTCCCGTGCCAGGTCCTGGACCCCGTGACCGGCCGCAGCGGGCTGGTGCGCCTGGAGGGCGACACCTGGAGCGCCCGCTCCGTCACCGGCGAGCAGCTGCCCCCCGGCACCGACGTCTTCGTCCACGACATCGAGGGCGCCACCGTCCTCGTGGCCCCGTACCCCGCTCCGGCCGCCGACGGCGGGCCGGCGCCGCGCCCGTCCTTCTGACCCCCAAGACCGCACCGGCCCGGCGGGAACGCCGCCCGGAGCGGCGCCACCGAGAGAGGCACCCGTGGACCTAGCCGTCATCGTCCTGCTCGTCATCCTGGTCGTCCTGGTCTTCATCATCCTGCTGAGGTCGGTGCGGATCATCCCGCAGGCCCGGGCCGGGATCGTCGAGCGACTCGGCAAGTACCAGAGCACACTCACCCCCGGTCTGCACTTCCTCATCCCGTTCGTGGACCGTCTCCTGCCCCTCATCGACCTGCGCGAGCAGGTCCAGTCCTTCCCGGCGCAGTCCGTGATCACGGAGGACAACCTCGTGGTCGGCATCGACACGGTCGTCTACTTCCAGGTCATGGATCCGCGGGCCGCCACCTACGAGATCGTCGACTACATCCAGGCCGCCGACCAGTTGACGTCGGCGACCCTGCGCAACGTGGTGGGCGGTCTGAACCTCGAGGAGGCGCTGACCTCCCGCGACAAGATCAACGCCGAGCTGCGCGGGGTCCTGGACTCCACCACGGGGCGCTGGGGCATCCGGGTGTCGCGGGTGGACATCAAGGAGATCACTCCCCCGCCGTCCATCCAGGACTCGATGGAGAAGCAGATGCGCGCCGAGCGGGAGCGCCGCGCGGTGATCCTCACGGCCGAGGGCGACAAGCAGTCGCGGATCCTCATGGCCGAGGGCCAGCGGCAGGCGGCCATCCTGTCCGCGGAGGGCGAGGCGAAGGCCGCGATCCTGCGCGCGGACGGCGAGGCCCAGGCCATCCGGAAGGTCTTCGACTCGATCCACCGGGCCCGGCCGACCCAGAAGCTGCTGGCCTACCAGTACATCCAGACCCTGCCCAAGGTCGCCGAGGGCAGCGCCAACAAGGTGTGGATGATCCCCGCCGAGCTCGGCGACGCCCTGCGGGGCGTGGGCGACTTCCTCTCCAGGCCGGACGAGGACGGCCCGGACCGGACCTGGTCGGACGCGGACGAGATGCCGGAGCCCGAGTCCGAGGACGAGCCCCTCGTGAAGCCGGACGCCGTCCGGGTGACGGAGGAGGACCTGCAGCCCAACCTGGAGCGCACCACCGTCGACCCGGACGAGTTCACCATCCCCCGGCCCTCGACCATCGACCCCGAGGCTCCCGTGCGCCTCGACGACCCGATGCCCCCGCAGGACGGCCCGGCCGCCCGCTGACGCGGCGGGCCCGGGCCCCGGGGAACAACCCCGGGAGCCCGTGCGTTGCACCCAGCGGATCCCGGGTCCGTGCGACCCGCCGTCAGCCCGAGCGTGCGCCACTGCCGTGGCCACCGTCAGTTATGGAGGAACCACCACAATGAGCGACCGCAGCCTCAGGGGAATGCGTCTGGGCTCCCAGTCCATGGAGACCGAGGCCGGTGTCGAGCCGGCCCCGCGCCAGCGCGTCGAGTACCGCACCGCGGACGGCGAGAAGGTCACCGTCACCTTCGCGGCGGAGGCCGAGATCCCGCCGGTGTGGGTGTCGAAGACCGGCAAGGAAGCGATCATCGTCAACGGCGAGAAGCCGGTGAACCCCAACGAGAAGCACCAGCGCACGCACTGGGACATGCTCCTGGAGCGGCGCAGCACGGACGAGCTGGAGGAGATCCTCGCCCAGCGCGTCGAGTTCTACCGGGAGAAGCACGCGATCTGATCCTGTCGCCCGGCACATGCGCAGGGCCCCACCCGGTTCAGGTGGGGCCCTCCGCATGTGCCGGGCGGTGTGCCGGTCAGAGGCTCAGCGGCGGGTGAGCTTGCCCGCCAGGGTCCTGGCGCGGGCGGTGAGCCCCCACTGGGCCACGCGCACGACGGCCTCCCGGGTCACGTCCGGGCTCATCTTGGACTCGCCCTCGGCGCGCTCCACGAAGGTGATGGGCACCTCGACGACGCTCAGGCCGGCCCGCTCGGTGCGCCAGCCGAGATCGATCTGGAAGCAGTAGCCCTTGGAGTCGACGGTCTCGAGACCGATCCGCTCGAGGGTCTCGCGGCGGAAGGCGCGGTAGCCGGCGGTGATGTCGTGGATCCGGGAGCCCAGGAGCGTCCGGGCGTAGAGGTTGCCGCCGCGCGAGAGCAGCTGGCGCTGCAGGGGCCAGTTCACGGTGCGCCCGCCGGGGACGTAGCGGGAGCCGATGGCCAGGTCGGCGCCGCGCTCCACGGCGTCCAGCAGCAGCGGGAGCTGCTCGGGCTGGTGGGAGCAGTCGGCGTCCATCTCGACCAGGACGTCGTAGTCCCGGGCCAGGCCCCAGCGGAAGCCGGCGATGTACGCGGCGCCGAGGCCCTCCTTGCTGGTGCGGTGCAGGACGTGGATGTTCCCGTCCTCGACGGCCATCTCGTCGGCGAGACGGCCGGTCCCGTCCGGGCTGTTGTCGTCCACCACCAGCACGTGCCCGTCCGGGACGGCCTGGCGGAGCCGGTCCATCACGGTCGGAAGGGACTCGTGTTCGTTGTAGGTGGGGATGACGGTCAGTACGCGCACCGGGTGGTTCCTTTCGAGGTCTGCCTGCCGCACCACAGGGCAGGCTCCCTCGTCTTCGGACCAGTCCGGCCCTGAGGGGATGCCGGCCTGTTTTCTAAGGACGAGCGAGCCCACCCGGCAGCAGTTGCCCAGCCTAACCTGCCCCGCGCCTGCGACCAAGATCCGATCCGCGCGGGGCGGCCGGGCGCCCCGCGGCTCAGAACCCGGCGGAGCGGTACAGCTCGACGCCGTCAAGCACGGTCTGGCGGCACACGGGCAGGGACGCGCCGTCGAGCGCGGGGAGCAGGGGGGTGCGGGCGCGCGGGTCGGTGCTCCAGGCGGAGCCGGTCCCCTCGGCCTGCTGCACCATGAGGGCCTCGACGTCCCAGACGGCGAACGTGGCCGGGGTGCCGGGCGCGAGCTGGCCCTGCATGGGGTCGGGGTGCCGGGCGGCCCGCCACGCGCCCCGGGTGGAGGCGAGGAACGCGGCCCGCGCGGAGATCCGCTGGTCCGGGTCGTGGTGCTGGAGGCAGGCACGGACGGTCTCCCACGGGGACAGCGGCACCACGGGGGCGTCGCTGCCGAGGGCCACCGGGACCCCGGCACGGTAGAAGGAGGCCATCGGGTTCATCGCGGCCGCCCGGTCGGCCCCGAGGCGCTGCTCGTAGAGCCCGCCCGGTCCGCCCCAGGCGGCGTCGAAGCCCGGTTGCACGGACACGGTCACGGCGTGGTGGGCGAGCCGCTCGATGCCCTCCGGGTCGATCATCTCGGCGTGCTCCAGGCGGTGGCCGGCGCTGTGCAGGGCCCGCTCCCCCACAAGCGCCTCGGCGCGGTCGAGGCCGTCGAGGACGATGTCCATCCCGGCGTCCCCGATGACGTGGAAGCCGCCCTGCAGACCGGCCTCCGTGGTCGCGGCGAGGTGGGCGGCCACGGCCGCGGCGTCGAGGTAGCGGTCCCCCAGGTCGCCGGGGGCGTCGGCGTAGGGAGCGCGCAGGGCGGCGGTGCGGGAGCCCAGGGCGCCGTCGACGCACAGGTCCCCGGCGAGCCCCACGAGCGACTCCCGCCGCTCCACGGCGCGTCCGAGCAGGTCCGCCAGGGCGGTGTCGAACCGCTCCGCCACCGCCAGCGCCTCCTGGGCCGTGGCCACGAGCTCCCCCCGGTACGGCAGCACGCGGGGAGTCGCGCCCTCGGCGCCGACCCCGTGGTTGGCGAGGGCCGTCAGCCGCACGAGGTCCTCGAAGGGGGCGACCTGCTCGGCGTTGGCCTCGACGAGGGCCACGTAGCCCTGGGCCGCGGCGTGCCGCAGGGCGCGCCGGTGCAGCTCGGCGCGGCGCCCGGCGTCGAAGTCGAGGGCCGCGGCGCGCACCCGGTCGTGGGCCAGGTTCTCCACGCGGCCGTCGCCGAGCCACCCGTCGGTGCCGGCGAGGCCCAGCCGCCGGGCCAGGGACGAGGACACCACCCCGGAGTGGACGTCGATGCGGGTCAGGTAGACCTCGCGCCCGCCGGCGGCCCGGTCGAGCTCCTCCGCCGTCGGCGCCCGGCGCTCCGGCCACACGGACTCGTCCCAGCCGGAGCCGAGGACCGGGCCCGTGCTCGTGCGCGCGGCGCCGGCCACGGCGTCGAGCACCTCGTGCAGGGAGCCGACCGCCGTGAGGTCGAGGGTGGACAGCGCCAGCGCGGTCTCGGTCACGTGCACGTGGGAGTCCACGAACCCCGGGGCCAGCAGCCGCCCGTCGAGGTCTACCACGTCCATGGAGGAGTCCTGCAGGGACTGCGCCGCCTCCTCGGAGCCGACCCAGGCCACGCGGGCGCCGTCGACCAGCAGGGCCGTGGCGAAAGGGTCCGCGGGGCTGTAGACGGAGCCGTTGCGGTAGAGGACGGGACGGGCGGGGACGGGACGGGCGGGGACGGTGGTGCTCACGGGTCTCCTGTTCGGGGGCGGTGGTGCGCAGGGGTCGTGCGGGTCGGTCGTGCCGGTGGACGGGGCGGGAGGGCGCGGTCAGTCCTCGAACGCGGAGTGGGCCACCACGCCGCGGCGCACCAGCGCGATCGCGCGCTGGCACTGGGCGCGCGTGCCGGCGTCGAGCAGGTCGATCTTGGCGAGCTGGTCGAGCATGTCGATCACCTGCTTGGCCCAGCGCACGAAGTCGCCGGCGGCGAGCTCCGTGCCGGACAGGGCCGCGCTCAGGGTCGCCCCGCGCGCCCAGAGGTGCATGGCCTCCACGAGCCCGAACTCCGGCTCCGCGGTGGCCGGGAGGTGGTGCTCCTGCTCGCGGTCGGTGAGCAGGGACCAGTTGCGCACCACGGTCTGTGCGGCCCGGTCCATGGCGGCGGACGGCAGGACCGGCTGGATCCCCTGCTCCTCGCGCTTGGCCTGGTAGACGAGCAGGGTCACGAGCCCCGCGGTGGCGGCGGGGTCGAGGTCGTCGAGGAAGCCGTCGCGCAGGCTCAGGGCGAGGAGCAGGTCCCGGTCCCCGTAGATCCGCCGCAGCTGCTCGCCGGCGCGGGTCGGCCGGACCTCCCCGTCCGGGAGGGTCTCGAGGTAGCCGAAGGAGCCCAGCACCTCGGAGACGCGGTCGAAGGTCTTGGCGATCGTGTTGGTGCGGCTCTCGATCTGGCGCAGCAGCCCGTCGGTGTCCCGGCGCAGCGTCCACCAGCGCTCGGCCCAGCGGGCGTGGCTCTCGCGGTCCGAGCAGCCGTGGCAGGGGTGGCCGCGCAGGGCCTTGCGGACCTCCGTGATGCGCCGCTCGGCGGCGCTGGTGCCGCGGTCGAACTGGATGGTGTGCCCTCGGGCGCCGCCGCGCGGGGGCCGGTGCTCGTGCAGGGCGTTGCGCACGGACGAAGCGAGGTCGCGCCGCTCCTTGGGCGTCCGGCCCGTGAACTGTTTGGGGATCCGGATCCGCGAGACCGGCTCGAGGGGTCCGTCCAGGTCCTGGGCCCCCACCCGGCGCAGCTGGTGGTCGAGGGTGAGGATCGAGGGGCGGGGGTCGTCCCGGTTGGGGTCGGTGGACAGGATCACGGCGTAGCCGGCGTTGCGCCCCCGCGGGATCTCCACGACGTCCCCGGGCAGCAGGTCGTGCAGGGACGCGACGGCGTCCGAGCGCCGCTGCCGGGAGCCGGCCTTCTCCTCGGCGCGCTCCAGGTCCTTGAGCTCCCGGCGGAGGGCGGCGTACTCGGAGAAGTCCCCGAGGTGGCAGGTCATGGCCTCCTCGTAGCCCTTGAGGGACTCCTCCTGGGAGCGGACCCGGCGCGCCAGGCCCACCACGGAGCGGTCGGCCTGGAACTGAGCGAAGGAGGACTCGAGGATCTTGCGGGAGCGGTGCGCGCCGAACTGGGCCACCAGGTTCACCGACATGTTGTAGGTGGGCCGGAAGCTCGAGTTCAGGGGGTAGGTGCGCTTGGAGGCGAGTCCTGCGACGGCGTGCGGGTCCATCCCGGGCTGCCACAGCACCACGGCGTGGCCCTCGACGTCGATCCCCCGGCGCCCCGCGCGCCCGGTGAGCTGGGTGTACTCCCCCGGCGTGATGTCCACCCGGGACTCGCCGTTGAACTTGTCGAGCTTCTCGAGCACCACGGAGCGCGCCGGCATGTTGATGCCCAGGGCCAGGGTCTCCGTGGCGAAGACGGCCTTGACGAGCCCTTCGGCGAACAGCTCCTCCACGAGCTCCTTGAACGCCGGCAGCATCCCCGCGTGGTGGGCGGCCACGCCGCGCAGCAGGCCGTCGCGCCACTCGTAGAAGCCGAGGACGTTGAGGTCCGCGGCCTCGAGCGAGGCGGCGGTCTCGGCCACCCGGGCGCGGATGGTCTGCTGCTCCTTCTCGCCGGTCAGCCGGATGTCCGCGGCGACGCACTGCTGCACGGCGGCGTCGCACCCGGCGCGGGAGAAGATGAAGGTGATGACGGGCAGCAGGCCCTCGGCGTCCAGGCGGCGGATCAGCTGCGGGCGGGACACCCGGCGCGTCTCGGGGCTGGGCCGGAAGCCCTCGCCGCCGTTGCGGCGGGAGAACCGGTCCCGGGAGCGTCCCCCGGGCCCGCGGCCGCCCCGGCGGCCCCCGCGGGGGTGCTCGGCGCGGGCGAGCTGGAGCAGCTCGGGGTTGACGTCGGGCTCGTCGCTGCCGGGCCCCTCGAGCCGCTCGGCGGCCTCCTCCACCGTGGTGTCGTCCAGGAACAGGTCGAGCAGCCGCCCGCCCACCTGGACGTGCTGCCACAGCGGCACGGGCCGGTGCTCGGAGACCACCACGTCCGTGTCGCCGCGCACCGTGTCCAGCCAGGCCCCGAACTCCTCGGCGTTGGAGACGGTCGCGGACAGGGACACCAGCTGGACGCTGTCCGGCAGGTGGATGATGACCTCCTCCCACACGGCGCCCCGGAAGCGGTCCGCCAGGTAGTGCACCTCGTCCATGATCACGAAGCCCAGGTTCAGCAGGGTGGGCGAGTCCGCGTACAGCATGTTGCGCAGGACCTCGGTGGTCATCACCACGACGTCCGCCTCGGAGTTCACCGAGGTGTCGCCGGTGAGCAGGCCGACCCGCTCGGCGCCGAAGGCCCGGGAGAACTCGTGGAACTTCTGGTTGCTGAGCGCCTTGATGGGCGTGGTGTAGAAGGCCTTCTGCCCGCGGGACAGGGCCAGGTGGACGGCGAACTCCCCCACCACGGTCTTGCCGGCGCCGGTCGGCGCGGCGACGAGCACCCCCCGCCCCTCCTCGAGGGCCCCGCAGGCGGTCGTCTGGAAGTCGTCCATCTCGAACTCGAGCCGGTGCTGGAACACGGCGAGCTCGGTCCTCGCGTGGGCGGCCCGCTGCTTGGCGGCCAGGTATCGGTCGGCGTAGGAGGACATGCGTCCACCCTACTGCTCGACCCGGACGTGGACGGGTCCACCGGGGGCCCGTTCGCGACGGGCCGAGCGGGTCAGGTTCGGAACCCGCCCTCGGGGTCGTGGCCGAGACGGCCGAGCTCGTCGGCGGGGGTCGCGAGGTCGGCCGACGCCCCCGTGCCCGCCGCGAGGCGGGCCTCCTTCCGGGCCCGCCGGCGGTCGAGGAGCAGGCACAGTCCGACGGCCACGAAGAAGAGCGTGAGCAGCGGCACGGCGAGGTAGAACATGGTCATCGGGTCGGGGCCCGGGGCGGCCATCGCGGAGACGACCATCACGAGGACCACGACGATCCGCCAGCTCTTGAGCACCGTGCGCCCGGAGAGCACGCCCAGCATGTTCAGGCCCACCAGGAAGACGGGCAGCACGAAGGCGACGCCGAAGGTCAGGATCAGCTGGAGGAAGAACCGCAGGTACACGTCCGCGGAGATGAAGTTGGTCCCGCCCGTCGGGGTGAAGGCGGTGAGGGCGTAGACGGCGGTGGGCAGGGTGAGCACGGCGACCGCGACCCCGCCCAGGAAGAGCGGGACGGCCGCGGCCAGGAAGCCGACCGCGTAGCGCCGTTCGGTCCGGTGCAGGGCCGGGGTGACGAAGGCCCAGAGCTGGTAGAGCCACACGGGGCTGGCCAGGACCAGGCCGAGCACCAGGGAGACCTCGACCATGATGTTGAAGGACGAGCCCACCGCGGAGTAGTTGATGGAGGCCTCGCTGCCCTCCGCGGAGGCCAGCCGCTGCAGGGGCTCGGTGATGTAGGCCATGAACGGGATGTACAGGAAGAACCCGCCGACCATGCCCACCACGGTGGCGACCGCGGACTTGATCAGCCGGTTGCGCAGCTCCCGCAGGTGCTCGGCCAGGGCCATCTGCGCCTGCGGATTGGCCTTGCGCGCGGTCCGGCGCTTCTTCGGACCGCGGGGGGACTGCGAGGACATGGGGACCTTCGGGACTCGGGGGCCGCCCGGGGCGGCGGGGCCGGTCGGGCGGTCCGCTCCCCGGGCGGGGGCGCGGACCGGCCGGTGCGGCGGATCGGGGCGGCGGCGGACGCCGGGAGAGGGGGGCGGGGGTCAGGCCGGAGGGCGGCCGGGGTGCTGCTCGGGGTCGCGCGGGGTGTCCGTGCCGGAGGCGGTGCCGGTGGCGCCGGGGTCACGGTCGGTGGTGCCGTCCCGGCCGGGCGCCACGGCCTTGCCGTCGATGACCACGTCCGAGCCGTCCGGCTGGTCGTCCTTCTTCATCTCCTTGACCTCGGACTTGAAGATGCGCAGCGACTGGCCGAGGCTGCGGGCCATGCCCGGGAGCTTGGGCGCGCCGAACAGCAGCAGGATCACCAGCAGGATGATCAGGATCATGAAGGGGCTGTCGAAGAGCCTACCCATGGAACATTCCTTTCCGTTCAGCCCGGCGGAGGTCGCTGATCCGCTGCGGCTGGCCCATCCGGTCCTTGCGCTCGATGCGGCGTCTCAGACGGGCGGTTTCTCGTTGGTCACGGCCGACCCGGTAGTCGGCCACGGCTTGCCCCACCGGTGTGAACAGGGCCGGATCCGGGGCGGCCCGGACGGGGCGCTGCACCCCGGCGGCCGCGTCGTCCCACCGCTGGGCGAACTCCCCGGCCACCGTCTCGGTGTCCCGGAGCAGGACGAAGAAGGTCTTCACCAGCCGCCACAGCATCAGTCCGAGGAACGCCGCGCCGAGCAGGACGAGGACCGTCCACAGCAGGACCCAGGACCACCAGAGCATGCCCTCCAGTATAGGCGGGCGGATCAGGCCGGCTCGGACGCCCCGTAGGTGCCGAGCGCAGAGTTCACCCAGAGTTCCACCTGCGCCACGACGTCGTCGGGCCCGATGACCGCGAGCTGGCCGCCGTAGCGGGTGACGAGCGCGCACACGGCCTCGGCCGTCTGGAACCCGATGAGCGCGGCCTCGTGGTCCGCCGCCGGCCCGGTGCGGGCCCCGCCGGGGACCCGGACCACGGCCGTGCGGGTGGCGTGGTACTGGTCGGCGATCCACCGGCTGCGCCGGTCGGTGACGAGCACGACCTCCACGGTGTCCGGGGTGCCGGGGGCGGGCGGGGACGCGGCGGCGGCCTCCTGTGCGGCGGGGCGCTCCCCCGCCGGCCCGGCGTCCTCGACGGCGGAGATCCGGTCCAGCCGGAAGTTGCGCATCCCCTCGGAGCCGAGGCACCAGGCGCGCACGTACCAGTGGGTGTTGGAGGAGAACACCTGGACCGGGTCCACGACCCGCTCGGTGAGTTCGTCGCGGGACGGGACCACGTAGCTGATCCGGATCCGGCGGCGCTGCTCCACGGCGCGGCGCACCGCGGACATGACGTCGGCGAGGGCGGGCGCGGGCGTGTCCGTGATGGGGCGGGCGCCCACCGCGTTGGCGAGCACCCCGGCGTCCCCCGCCGCGCCTGCGACCTTCGCGATCGTGGACGCGACCGCCTCGGAGTCCCCGCCGGGCACGGTGCGCAGCGTCTGCAGCCCCACGAGCAGCGCGGAGGCCTCCGGCTGCGTGAGGCGAACGGGGTCGGAGAGCTCGTCCGCGTTGGACAGGTAGACGTGGCCGTCGTCCCAGGACGCGTCGATCAGCTGGTCCGGCATGTGCCCGGGCTTGCCGCACACGAACAGGGTGTTGAGGTCCGCGATCAGCTCCTGGTCGGTGATCCCGAACCGGCGGGCGGTCTCCTCGAGCTCCGCGCCCTGGTGGGCGTAGACCCAGCGGACGATCTCGAGCAGCCGCGAGAGGTGGTCCGCGGTGGAGAGCTTGTTGCGCGTGCCCTTGCGGGACTTGTTGTTCCAGTCGACCTGCACGCCGCGGAACCGTGCCACGGCGGACGCGGCGCTCCGCAGCCGGCGCACCACCGCGGCGCGCACCTCGGCCTGCATGGTGGGGGCGGTGCCGTCCCCGTCCCGGGGCACGACGACGCCGGGGCCCGCCGCGGCGATCTCCTCGGCGAGGATCTCGGTCTCCGCGAAGGGGATGTGCAGCCGGTCCCACCGGTCCACGCCGTCCCCGGCGCCGACGCCGGGCTCCTGCCGGGCGGCCATCCGGCGCAGCATGTGCGCGTGGCCGGGCCGGGCCAGCACCTCCACGGTGCGCGCGGGGGCGTGGGAGACCATCTGGGACAGCGACGCGTTCATGGAGAAGCCCTCGGGCGGGTCGAACTCCTTGCGGGTGACCGTGACGTCGGACATGATCCGCGACAGCCGGAACGTGCGGGAGTCCTTGCGGTCCAGGTCCCAGCCGACCACGTACCAGTTGCCGTAGCGGGAGCCGATGCCCCACGGCCGCAGCCGCCGGGTGGTGAGCTGGTCGGTGCTGCGGGCGAGGTAGTCGAAGCGGACCTCGCGGTGGCGCACCACGGCCGAGAGCAGCGGCTCGAAGGACGGCTCGTGGGCGGTGAGGGTGGGCTGCAGCAGCGGCGGGGCGTCGTCCTCCGGCAGGCCCCCGATGGCGGGCTCGAGCTTGCGCAGGGCCCGGCGGGCGAGCTCCCCGAGGGAGGCGTCCGTCCAGGCGTTGGCCGCCAGGGCGAGCACCGCGGACTCCTCCGCCGTGAACTGCAGCGGCGGCAGCGTGAACGACCCGCGCGGGATCCGGTAGCGGTGGCCGTGCGTGTCGTCGGGGAACAGGGGGTCCTCGGAGACCTCCTCGATGGGGTAGCCGAGGTCGCGCAGCTCCGCCTTGTCGCGCTCGAACATGCGCTCGAACGCCTCGTCGGACGCGGACTCCGCGTACGACGGAACGGCCTCCCGGAGCTCGGCGCGGGTGTACCCGCGTTCGCGGGAGACCAGGGCGATGAGCAGGTTGAGGAGCCGCTCCGTCGATCGGGCTGCCATCCGGTGGGTCCTCAGCGCACGTCCAGGAGGTCCACCACGAAGATCAGGGCCTCGTCCGGGCCGATGACCCCGCCGGCGCCCCTGGAGCCGTAGGCCTGGTCCGCGGGGATCTCCAGCCGGCGGCGGCCGCCGACCTTCATGCCCAGCAGGCCCTTGTCCCAGCCCTCGATGACCTGGCCGATGCCCACGGTGAAGTCGAGGGGCTGGCCGCGGTTCCAGGAGGCGTCGAACTCCTCGCCGGCGGAGAACGTCACGCCCACGTAGTGGCAGGAGATCTGCTTGCCGGGGGTCGCCTCGGCGCCGGTGCCCTCCACGAGGTCGGTGCTGACGAGCTCGGTCGGGGCCTCCCCCTCGGGGAAGTCGATCTCGGGCTTGCTGCGGTCGAGCTTGCGCTCTCCGAAGGACATGGGTGCTCCTGTTCGTCGGGTCGTCGACCGGTGGTCGTCGGGATCGGAGGGGCCTCGGGGGCCCACCGGGCCACCTTAGCCGACCGGGGGCTACTCCTCGGTCGCGGAGGGGGACGGCGAGGCGGAGGCCTCGTCCTCGGCCGGCGCCTCGGGGGTGTCCACGGCCGCCAGGATGTCGACGACGAAGAGCAGGCTGCCGGCCGGGTAGTCGGAGTCCTCGCCCAGGTCCTTCTCCGTGCCGTAGGCCTGGCCGACGGGCACGGAGAGGATCACGCGGGAGCCCTCCTTCTTGCCCTTAAGGCCCTCCTGCCAGCCCTCGATGACGTTGTCGAGCGGGAAGGACGCGGGGGCGCCGTTCTCGTAGGAGGAGTCGAAGGTCTCGCCGTCGGACCACTTGACGCCCACGTAGTGCGCGATGACGGTGTCGCCCTCGGCGACCTCCTCGCCGTCGCCCTCGATGAGGTACTCGGAGACGAGCTTCTTCGGGGCCCTGCCCTCCGGCTTCGCCACGGCCGGCACGCCCTCGTCGTTCTCGGTGATCTCCGGCAGGCCCCGGGGGCTGTCCTGCATGTCGCCCTCGATCTCGGTGGGGATCTTCCGGACGACCTCGTAGACCTCCACGGAGGTCGACTCGTCGCCGGCGGCCCCGGAGGTCTCCGGGGAGGAGTAGGCGATGATCGCGCCCTCCTTGGCGCCCACGAGCGCGTCGTACATCTCCGGGATCGACTCCTGAAGGCCCTGCTCGAGCTGGAGCACCTGGCCGGCGCCGCGGGAGTAGGTCTCGCCGATGGACGTGCCGTCGGAGCCCTTGAAGAGCGCCGCCTGCAGCAGGATGGTGTCGCCCTCGGCGAGCTCCTCCCCGTCGCCCTCGCGCAGCTCCTTCGCGCCGGCCTCCTCAGCGTTGAGCGGGGTCTCGAACGTGACGGACGGGGCCGTGCCCGGGTCCGGCTCGTTGCTGAGCTCCACGGAGTCGACGCCGGGCCCGGAGCAGCCCGTGAGGACGAGCGCCAGGGACAGGGCGGCGCCGGAGGTGGTCAGGGTCTTTCGCACGGGTGTCTTCCTCAGGGGTCGGGCCGGGTGGGGGCGGTGGGGTCGGACGGCTCGGGCCGGGACGGCGGCCAGCCTAGTGCAGGGCGCTGGGCGTTGACTGGACGGGGCGCTCCCGCGGCGCGGCTCAGACCACGGGGGCGTCCCCGTGGGCCCGCTCCGCGGTGTCGCGCTCGCCGAGGGCGGCGATCAGGGCGTCGGCCTCCGGGTGCTCCACGGCGAACGGGTCCTTGCACAGCACCGTGCGCCGGCCGCGGTCGTTGACCTTGAGGTGCACCCAGTCGACGGTGTACTCGTGCCCGGACGCGAGCACCGCCTCGATGAACCGGCCGCGCACGGCGGCCCGCGTGGCGGGCGGGGTGCGGGCGGCCTCCTGGACCCGCTCGTCCGGGACGAAGCTCGCGGCCTGTCCCCGGCGCTGCAGGAGGTTGAAGAGCCCCCGCTCCGGGGCGGTGTCGTGGTAGGCGAGGTCCAGCTGCGCCATCCGGGGCGCGGAGAGGTCCAGGCCGTCGCGGGCGGCGTAGCCGTCGAGGAGCTTCTTCTTGATCGCCCAGTCGATCTCGGTGTCGATCGCCGAGGTGTCCTGGCGGGTCACGGCGTCCAGGGCCCGCTCCCACAGGTCGAGCACCCACGGCACGCGGTCGTGGTGGGCCCCCTCGCGGTCCACGAACCGGCGCACGGACTCCAGGTGCTCGTGCTGCAGGTCCAGCGCGGAGCGGCGGGTGCCGTCGGCGAGCAGGACCGGGCGGGTGCCGCTGAGGTCGTGGGAGACCTCCCGCAGGGACCGGACGGGGTCCGCCATGGTGCGGTCGGGCAGGATCTGCCCGGCCTCGATCATCCGCAGCACGAGGTCGGTGGTCCCGATCCGCAGCGCCGTGGTGGTCTGGGACATCGTCGAGTCGCCCACGATGACGTGCAGCCGGCGGTAGTGCTCGGCGTCGGCGTGCGGCTCGTCCCGGGTGTTGATGAGGGGCCGGGAGCGCGTCGTGGCCGAGGAGGAGCCCTCCCAGATGTGGTCGGCGCGCTGGGAGAACGAGTAGCTGGGCGTCCGGGCGTCGTCGCCCATCCGGACGGCGCCGAAGTCCTCGGGCCCGGCGGGGTGCACCCTGCCGGCGCCGACGAGCAGCTGGCGGGTGACGAGGAACGGGATGAGGATCTGCACGAGCCGGGCGAACTCGGTGCGCCGGGCGATCAGGTAGTTCTCGTGCGAGCCGTAGGAGTTGCCGCGCGAGTCCACGTTGTTCTTGAACAGGTACAGCTGCCCGCCCACCCCCTGCTCCGCCAGGGCGTCCTGGGCCTGCCGCCGGAGGTCGTCGACGATCAGCTCGCCGGCCTTGTCCTGGGCGACGAGGTCCTCGAGCGTGGCGCACTCCGCGGTGGCGTACTCGGGGTGGGAGCCCACGTCCAGGTAGAGGCGCCCGCCGTTGGGCAGGAACACGTTCGAGGACCGGCCCCAGGCCACCACGGGGCGGAAGAGGGTGCGCGCGGCCTCCTCCGGGCTGAGCGGACGGGCGCCCGGGGCGCTGTGGGTGAGGCCGAACTCGGTCTCGACCCCGTAGATCCTGCGGTCCATGGGGGCTACTGGCCGCCCTTCTGGACGAAGCCCTTCACGAACTCCTCGGCGTTGGACTCGAGCACGCCGTCGATCTCGGCGAGCAGGTCGTCGGCGCTGGTGGCGCTGGTCTGGGACTGGGCGGTGGGTGCCGTGGGGGCGGGAGCTCCGGGCTCGGGGAGCTCGGACTCCTCGCGGCGCTGGGCGCCGGTGCCGAAGATGCGTTCCTGGGCCATGACGGGGTTCCTCCTGGGGATGGTGGTCGGGGTGCTCAGCTGAGGGAGCCGGTGTGCACGAGGGCGGGTCGGGCGGCGGCGAGGGCGCGGACGAGGTGCTCGGCGTCGGGTGCCGCGCTCAGCAGGGGGTCGACGTCCTCGCGGCTCAGCTCGAGCGGCTCGGGCATCGCGATCCGCGCGCCGCGGCGGACGCCGGGCAGGGTGAGCGAGACCGAGTCCCAGTTGGCCGTGAGGACGTCGTCGGGGAAGCGGGTCATCAGCCGGCCGCGGAACCACGCCCGGGTGTCGGCGGGGGGCAGGCCGACGGCGCGCTCCACCTCGTCGGCGGTGAAGAGGGTGCGCATCCGGCCGGCCGCGACCAGCCGGTGGTGCAGGCCCTTCTCCGGGCGCACGTCCGCGTACTGCAGGTCGATCAGCGTCAGGCGCGGGTCGTCCCAGGCCAGACCGTCGCGCTCCCGGTAGCCCAGCAGCAGGGCGTGCTTGGCGACCCAGTCCAGGCGGTCCGCGAGGGACAGGGGGTCCGTCTCGAGGGCGTCGAGGACCTCCGCCCACAGCTCGAGCACCTCGCGGGTGTCCGGGTCGGGGCCCCCGGTCGCGTGCTCGTGCGCCCGGGCGGCCTCGAGGTAGAGCCGCTGCAGCTGGACGCCCGTGAGCCGCCGGCCGTCCCGGAGCAGGACGGTGGCGGTCAGCCCCGGGTCGTGGCTGATCGCCTGCAGGGCGGCCACCGGGTCGGCGAGGGCGATGTCCGGGGCGGCACCGGCCTCGATCAGGCCGAGGACCAGGGAGGTGGTGCCGAACTTCAGCAGGCTCGAGGTGTGGGAGAGGTTGGCGTCGCCGATGATGACGTGCAGGCGCCGGTGGCGGGTGCGCTCGGCGTGGGGCTCGTCGCGGGTGTTGACGATGGGCCGGTGGACGGTGGTCTCGAGGCCGACCTCGCGCTCGAAGAAGTCGGCGCGCTGGCTGATCTGGAAGCCCGGGCGCCCGCCGCGGTCCCCGATGCCGACGCGACCGGCGCCGCACACCACCTGCCGGGAGGCGAAGAAGGGCAGCAGCCCGGCGGCGAGGGCGGCGAAGGGCACGGCGCGGGGCACGAGGTAGTTCTCGTGGGCGCCGTAGGAGACGGACTTGTTGTCGGTGTTGTTCTTGTAGAGGTTCACGACGTCGAGGCCGGTCGTGGCGGCGCTCGCGGCGATCGCCCGGACCGCGTCGAGGGCCACCCGGTCCCCGGCGGCGTCCCACAGGACGGCGTCGCGGGGGGTGGTGACCTCCGGGGAGGAGTACTCGGGGTGCGAGTGGTCCACATAGAGGCGGGCGCCGTTGGGCAGGACGGTGTTCATCACGACCTGGCGCCAGTCCAGGGACTCGGCGTGGGACCCGATCTCCCGGAGGGCCTCGGCGGCGACCTCCTCGGCCGTGAGCACGGGCGCGACGTCGGTGAGCTGCGAGGGGTCGGCCTGCTCGCGGGGGACGGTGAAGCCGCGGGCGTCCTCCAGGGGGGTCTCGCCGTGGTAGTCCCACCCGGCGGCGGTCCGGGACGCGCCGAGGCGGCGCCGCACGAGGGCGGCGTAGGTGGTGACCACCTGGCTGGAGAGCACGGTGGCGTTGGCGTGCGGGCTGCCGGTGGCGAGCACGCCGAACTCGGTCTCGGCGCCCATGACGCGGCGCACGCTCACGCGGGCCCCTCCCCCGGGACCGGTCCGGCCGGCGTCGGACCGGTCGGCGCCGGTCCGGCCGGGGCGTGGCGCCCGCCGGGGCCGGCCGGGTGCGGGTCGCGGTGCAGGACCACGCGCAGGTCGGTGATGGTGTCGCCGCGGCGCCCCGAGATGCGGGCCCAGTCCTCCGGGTTGGAGGTGTTGGGCAGGTCCTGCTGCTCGTGGAACTCCTCGTCCACCGCGCGGACCAGGTGGTCGCGGCCCAGGCCGCGGACCCCGGTGGTGAGCAGGTCCTTGATGGCCTGCTTCTTGGCCCGGTCCACCACGTTGCGGATGACCGCCCCGGAGGTGAAGTCGCTGAAGTAGAGGGTCTCCTCGGTGCCGTCCCGGTAGCTCAGGTGCAGGAACCGGGTGCCGGGGCTCTTCTCGTACATCCGGGCCACGGCGGCGTCCACGAGGGCGGCGACGGCCCCGGCGCGGGAGCCGGCGGCGTCGACCTCGTCCTGGCGCAGCGGCAGGTCCTCGGTGACGTAGAGCCGCAGGATCTCAGCGGCGCCCTCGGCGTCCGGGCGGTCGATGCGGATCTTCACGTCGAGCCGGCCCGGGCGCAGCACGGCGGGGTCGATCATGTCCTCGCGGTTCGTGGCGCCGATGACGATAACGTTGTCCAGGCGCTCCACGCCGTCGATCTCGGTGAGCAGCTGCGGGACGATGGTGGTCTCCACGTCCGAGGACAGCCCCGAGCCCCGGGTGCGGAACAGGGAGTCCATCTCGTCGAAGAACACGACCACGGGGATGCCGCGGGCCGCCTGCTCGCGGGCGCGCAGGAAGATGGAGCGGATCTGGCGCTCGGTCTCCCCCACGTACTTGTCCAGCAGCTCGGGGCCCTTGATGTTGAGGAAGTAGCCCAGGGCCTTCCCGCGCCCGGCGCGGTCCGCGGCTCGCTCGGCGAGGGAGCGGGCGACGGCCTTCGCGATGAGCGTCTTGCCGTTGCCGGGGGGCCCGTAGAGCAGGATGCCCTTGGGCGGGGTGAGCCCGTGCTCGCGGTAGAGCTCGGGGTGCACGAAGGGCAGCTCGACGGCGTCGCGGATCTGCTCGATCTGGGGGCCGAGGCCGCCGATGTCGTCGTAGGAGACGGCGGGGACCTCCTCGAGGACCAGCTGCTCGACGTCGGAGCGCTCGATGGGCTCGAGGGCGAAGCCGGTGCGGTGGTCGATGGACACCGCGTCTCCGATCTCCGGGCGGCTCCGGCGCAGGAGCCCGGAGAGCAGCAGGACGCGCTCCTCGTCGGAGCGTCCCACGGTGAGGACGCGGTCGTGGTCGACGATCTCCTTGACGGTGGCGATCTCGCCGGTCTGCTCGTAGTCGAGGACGGCGCCGACGGTGTAGTTCTGGTCGAGGAGGACCTGGCGGCCCGGTTCGCAGGCGGCGAAGCTCACGAGCGGGCTGAGGGCCACGCGCATGCGGCGACCGGCCACGAGGACGTCGAGCGTGCGGTCGGTGACGGCGGGACCGCTGCCCGTCTGCTCGCCGACCGGGGTGCGCCCGGGGTTGACCTGCAGCACGGTGCCCTGGCTCAGGGGCGGGACCAGGTCGTTCTCGAGGGCGCGCTTGAGCTGGGCGATCTCGGTGCGGGTCGCGTCGAGGAGCCGGACGAGCTTCTGGTTCTGGGTGCCGGCGGCGGCGAGCTGCTTGTCGAGGGCGCGCTTCTGGTCGCGCAGGATGTTGACCTGCCGCTGGGCGTTGGTCAGGGCCCGGCGGGTCTGCTCGGCGTCCGCCGGTCCGGTGCCGGCCGGTCCGGTGGTCTGCTGCGGGGAGGTCTCGTTCACGGGCGCTCCTCGTGGGGCTGCTCGGGCGCGGGAGCCGGTGCGGACTCCGGTGCCGGTGCCGGCGGGGGCGTCGTGCCGGGGGCGTCGGCCGGCGCGGTCGCGCGGGCGGCGCGCTCGGCCAGGCCGAGGGCATCGCGGCCGGCGCGGCGCAGCTTCTTGTCGGTGACGTCCCGCTCGCCGAGGGCCACGGGGGTCCAGGCCTGCAGGTCCTCCTCGCTGTACTCGGACTTGGAGGCCCGCCGCTTGGGTGCCAGCCGCTCGGAGCCGTCGGCCAGCCGGCGGGCGGAGAGCAGGAAGCCGGTGTGGGCGACCATGCGGTGGTCGGGGCGCACGGCCAGGCCCTCGACGTGCCAGCCGCGGACCATGGTCTCGGAGGCGTCGGGCTCGGTGAAGCGGCCGTCGGCGCGCATCGCCTCGGCGGTGCGGGAGAGCTGGGTGACGGTCGCGACGTAGCACATGACCACCCCGCCGGGGGTCAGGGCCGTCGCCACGGCGTCGAGGCACTCCCACGGGGCGAGCATGTCGAGGACCACACGGTCCACGGAGCCGGGCGCCTCGTGCTCGCCGAGCTCCTCGGCGAGGTCCCCGATGCTGATCTGCCACGCGGGGTGCGGGCCGCCGAACATGGTCTCCACGTTGCCGCGGGCGATGTCGGCGAACTCCGCCCGCCGCTCGAAGGAGTGCAGCCGGCCCTCGTCGCCCACCGCGCGCAGCAGGGAGATGGACAGCGCGCCGGAGCCGACACCGGCCTCGACCACCCGGGCGCCCGGGAAGATGTCGGCCATCGTGACGATCTGGCCGGCGTCCTTGGGGTAGACCACCGCGGCGCCGCGCGGCATGGACAGCACGAAGTCCTTGAGCAGCGGGCGCAGGGCCTGGTACCGGAACCCGGCGGAGTTCTCGACCACGGTGCCCTCCGGGCGGCCGATGAGCTCGCCGTGGCTGAGTACGCCGCGGTGGGAGTGGAACTCGCCGTCGTCCGCGAGCGTGACCGTGTTCATCCGGCCGCGCTCGTCGGTCAGCTGCACGCGCTCCCCGGCCCGGAAGGGCCCGCGCCGGTTGGCGGCGCCCCGCGGGGACGCGGGTGCAGGGGCGGCGGTGTGGTCAGCGGTTCCGGTCATCGGCTCACTCTCGGGGCAGGGCGTGGTCTGGTCTGGTCGTGCGGGGGCCGGCGGAGGCTCCGCCGGCCCGGGGTCCTCCCCCATTGTGTCACCGCGGCGCGGGGGGCCGGGGCGGGGGCCCGGCGTCAGCCGGCGAGCAGGCGCTCGAGGGCGGCGGTGCGCAGCACGCCCACGAGGGCGCCGTCGGGTCCCGTCACCACGTAGTGGGAGTACTCCCGGGCGGCGACGGCCCGCAGCAGGGACTCCTCGCGCAGCCCGGCGTCGAGCACGGCGTCGGCGGGCAGGTGCTGGAGCACGGACGTCAGCGGGGTCCCGGCCCGCCGGGCCGGGGGCACGGCGTCGGCCGCGGCCGGCAGGAGCAGACCGACGACCTGCCGGTCCGGGGAGACGGCCAGCACGTGCGGGACCGGGCCGCCCGGGGCGGCGGCGCGGGCGAGGTGGTCGGTGACCAGCCGGTCGGTGTGGGCCAGGGAGGCGCCCTCCGGCACCGCCACGGCGGGCTCGGCCAGCGCGGCGGCGCTGACGCCGTGCACGCGGGACAGGACGGCCGCCCCGCGCAGGGAGGCGCCGGCGCCCTGCCACATGAAGCCGGCGATGAGGACGACGAGCACGAGGGCGACGGGCTGGTTCCACAGGCCCGTGACCCCGGCCCCGACGACGAGGCCCACGGCGAGCAGCCGGCCCGTCCAGGCGGCCACCACTGTGCCGTGGTGCTCCCGGCCGGTGACCGCCCAGACCAGGGCCTCCACCACGCGGCCGCCGTCCAGGGGCAGGCCCGGCAGCACGTTGAAGACACCGACGATGAGGTTCGCCCACGTGGTGAGGTCGAGCAGCACCCAGCCGAGCGTGGGCGACGGCTCCCCGGTGCGCAGCAGCGTCCAGCCGGCCGCGCCGAGCGCGAGGTTCACGGCCGGTCCGGCCAGCGAGACCACGGCGGAGGCCAGCGGGGTGCTGCGCACGTCCCCGAAGTGGGTGTGGCCGCCGAGCAGGCTGAGCACGATCCGGCCGGTGGGCCAGCCGAAGGCCCGGCCCGTCCAGGCGTGGGCCAGTTCGTGCAGGAGCACGGACAGGGCCAGGGTCAGGGCGAAGCCCAGGGACGCGGCGTAGTTGAGCGCGCCGAGCCGCGGGTAGGCGGTCATCAGCACGGGGGTGTAGAGGAGCACGGTGACCGCGGCGATCACGAACCACGACCAGGAGAGCGTGATGGGCACCCCGCCGATCCGGCCCAGGGGGATGCCCTCGCTGCGGGGGCGGCTCACGTGCGGGCCCCGGCCACGATGCGGCCGAGGTCCTCGGGACCCACGCCGGCGAGGCTCGGCAGCACGAGGTCGGCGCCGGCGTCGTCGAGCGGGACCATGTTGGGCACGCCCACGGTGAAGATCCCCGCGGCGGTCGCGGAGCGGATGCCCGTGCGGGAGTCCTCGACGGCCACCATGCCGGCGCGCGCCAGCGGCCGGCCGGCGCGCTCGGCGAGACCGGCGGCGCCGATCCGGTAGGGATCGGGGGCCGGCTTGGCCGGGTGGCCGAGGTCGCCGGTGACGACGACGTCGAAGACGCCCGGGCCGCCGAAGGCGTCCAGGACGACCTCGGCCAGGAGCGTCTCGCTGCTGGTGACCAGGGCCAGGGGCACGCCGCGCTCGCGCAGGGCGTCGACCAGCTCCGGCGCCCCCTCCTTGTAGACGACCCGCTCCCGGGTGCGGGCCGCGACCCGGCCGATGAGCCGGTCCACGATCTCCCGGATCCCCAGGCGCACCCCCTGGCGCTGGAACACGGCGGCGGCGTCCTCCAGCCCGGTGCCGACCATGGCCAGGGCGTCGGCCTCGGTCCAGGTGCCCCCGTGGGAGCGGACCAGCTCGATCTCGGCCTCGATCCAGTACGGCTCGGTGTCCACCAGGGTCCCGTCCATGTCGAACAGCACGGCGGTGGGCAGGAGGTCGTCGGGGGACGCGGACGGGAGGCTGGACATGGCCTCCATCGTAGTGGCCGCAACACGGGGGTCCCCGTGCCGGGGCCTCTTGCCGTCGATGTCCCGGCGCGTAGTGTGGGTTCCGTGAGCAACAACTTCGACGAGACGTTCCCCCGCCCCCAGGCGGGGCCGTTCGGCGTGGTCCGCGAGGACGGTGACCAGGAGCGCGTGACCGTGCTGGTGGCCGCGTTCGAGGGGTGGAACGACGCCGGTGACGCCGCCACCGACGCCGTGCAGTTCCTGGCCGCCCACTACGGGGCGAAGGACGTCTTCGAGGTGACGTCGGACGACTACTACGACTACCAGTTCTCCCGGCCCCTCGTGCGCCGGGGGGCGACCGGCGACGTGAAGATCGTCTGGCCCACGACCCGGCTCTCCACCGCCACCGTGCCAGGCACGAACCTCGACCTCGTGCTGCTGCACGGCTGGGAGCCCTCCTACCGGTGGCGCTCCTTCACCGCTGAGCTGCTCGAGCAGGCGACCCTGCTCGACGTCGACTTCGTGGTGATGGTCGGGGCGCTGCTCGCGGACGTGCCGCACACCCGGCCTATCCCGGTGACCAAGACCTCGGACACCGCCGAGCTCCAGGACGAGCTGGGCGTCGACTCCTCCCAGTACGAGGGACCCACCGGGATCGTGGGGCTGCTCTCCCACATGGCCTCCCTGGGCGGGTTCCCCACGGTCAGCCTGTGGGCGGCGGTGCCCCACTACGTGGCGCAGTCCCCCTCCCCGAAGGCCGAGCTGGCCCTGCTGCGGGAGCTCGAGGAGCTGCTCAGCATCACGCTGCCGCTGGACGCCATCGCCGAGGACGCCGAGGCGTGGGAGCGCGGGGTCAACGAGCTGGCCTCCGACGACCCGGAGATCGCCGCCTACGTCCAGCAGCTCGAGGAGGCCAAGGACACCACGGACCTGCCCGAGGCCACCGGGGACGCGATCGCCAAGGAGTTCGAGCGCTACCTGCGCCGCCGCCGCGACGAGAAGTGAGCGCCGCCGGCGCCCGGTGACGGGGGCCGGCGGCGCAGGGCCGACGGAGGGGCGGCACCCGCGACCGGGTGCCGCCCCTCCGCCGTCCGGCGGGACCGTGCCCGCCGGCGGGCTCAGAGCTCGATGCCGAGCCGGGCGTCCACCAGGTCCCGGACCAGCCGGGCGTCCGCCCCGCAGGGCCCCGGGGTGCCGGTGGTCAGGGCGTCAGCGGCCCACGCATCCAGCGCGGCCAGCGCCGTGGGGGCGTCCAGGTCGTCGGACAGGGCGGTGCGCACGGCCTGCAGCAGCGGGGCCGCGCTGCCCTCCGGGGCCACGGCCAGGGCGCGGCGCCACGCGTCCACGCGGGCGACGGCGCCGGCCAGCACGAGGTCGGTCCAGAACCAGTCGTCGGTGTAGCGGTGGGCGAGGATCGCGGTGCGGATCACGGCGGGATCGACCCCCTGGGCCCGCAGCGCGGAGACGAGCACCAGGTTGCCCTTGGACTTGGACATCTTCTCCCCGTCGAGGCCGACCATCCCGGTGTGCAGGAAGTGCCGGGCCATGGGCTTGCCGGTCAGCGCCCAGCAGTGGCCGGCGCCCATCTCGTGGTGCGGGAAGACGAGGTCCGAGCCGCCGCCCTGGACGGTGAACGGGGCGGGCAGGTGCTCCAGGGCGATGAGCGAGCACTCGATGTGCCAGCCGGGCCGCCCCGGGCCCAGCGACGCGCCGTCCCAGGCGGGCTCTCCGGGGCGCTCCGCGCGCCACAGCAGCGGATCCAGCCGGTGCCGCTTGCCCGGGCGCTCGGGGTCCCCGCCGCGCTCGGCGAAGAGTGGCAGCATCTGCTTCGGGGTCAGGTGGGAGACGTCGCCGAGCACCCACGCGTCGTCGTCGTCGGTGGGCAGCGCGCCCGCGGCCTCCACGTCGAAGTAGACGTCCCCGTCCGGCTCGCCGTCCCGGCCCGCCACCCGGTAGGCGAGGTCGCGGGCCACGAGGCGCTCGACGGCCGGTACGATCCAGCCGACAGCCTCGGTCGCGCCCACGTAGTGCTGGGGCGGGAGGACGTTGAGCGCGCTCATGTCGGTGCGGAACAGCTCGGTCTGCTCGGCGGCCAGGTCGCGCCAGTCCACGCCGGTGGCCGCGGCCCGCTCGAGCAGGGGGTCGTCCACGTCGGTGACGTTCTGCACGTAGTCCACCGGGGTCCCCGCGTCCAGCCAGGCGCGGTGCAGCAGGTCGAAGGCCACGTACGTGGCGGCGTGTCCCATGTGGGTGGCGTCGTACGGGGTGATCCCGCACACGTAGAGGCTCGCCCGCTCCTGCCGGGGCAGCGCCACCCGCCGCCGCAGCCGGGTGTCCTGCACGACGGGCAGGGCCGCCTCGCCGGGGAGGTCGGGGACGGGTCTGGCGGACCAGGCTTTCATGCTCACCTCGGGTGGTTCGGGGATCGGACGACGGCCGCGGGGCCTCACCCAACCTACCGGACCGGCCGCCGCCCCCGATCCGGAGGTGACGCAGGGCTCAGGCGCTGATCACCCCGAGGCCCAGGAGCACGAAGATGACCAGGCCCAGGGCGATGCGGTACCAGACGAAGATCGTGTAGCTGCGGTTGGAGATGTAGTGCATGAACCAGCCGATGATCACGTACGCCACCACGAACGCGATGCCCGTGGCCACGAGCGTCTCGGTCATGCCGTAGGGCCCCGCCTGCGGCTGTCCCACGGACTGCGCCAGCTTGTACAGCCCCGAGGCGAACACCGCGGGGATGGCCAGCAGGAACGCGTAGCGGGCCGCGGCCTCGCGCGTGTAGCCCATCAGCAGTCCCGCCGTGATGGTGCCGCCGGACCGCGAGACCCCCGGGATCAGGGCCAGCGCCTGCGCCAGCCCGAAGAGCACGCCGTGCTTGACGGTGAGGTCGTCCAGGTGCCGGGCCTGCCGGCCCACCCGGTCCGCCACCGCCAGGATCACGCCGAAGACCACCAGCATCGTGGCCGTGATCCACAGGGAGCGGAACTCCGAGTCGATGTAGTCCTCCAGCAGCAGCCCGAGCACGCCGATGGGCAGGGAGCCCAGGATGATCAGCCACCCCATCCGGGCGTCGGGGTCCGAGCGCTCCACGCGGCCCACGAGGGACAGGGTCCACTGCTTGAGGATCCGGACGATGTCCCGCCAGAAGTAGATGATCACGGCGGTCTCGGTGCCCAGCTGCGTGATGGCCGTGAACGCGGCGCCGGGGTCGGCGCTGTTGGGCAGCAGCTCGCCGACGATGCGCAGGTGCGCCGAGGAGGACACCGGGAGGAACTCGGTCAGGCCCTGGACGAGGCCGAGAATGATGGTTTCGATCCAATTCACCCGGCCACCCTACGGCACGCTCCGCGCCGGGGACGGCGGGACAGGCCCGGACGCGGCAGGAACGGCCCGCCGTGCGGGCCGTTCCTGCGGGTGCGGTGCGGGGGGCGGGGCTCAGCGGGCCGAGCGCGCCCCGTCGGCGTCGTCGAGGTCCTCGTAGTCCTCTTCGTCGACGAGGTCCTCGTCGAGCATCTCGTTGTCCTCCAGGAGCTCCTCGTCGTCCTCCGAGTCGTCCTCGTCCTCGTCGTCGTCGGAGTCGTCGTCCGAGTCGTCCTCCTCCGCGAAGACGGTCAGCGGGGTGACCTCGTCGTAGGCGTCGTAGAGCGCCTCCTCGTAGGCGTCGAAGGCGTCGGCGATGGCGATGTAGGCGCCGTCGACGGCCGGGTCGTCGTCGCTGCGCCGGTTGGACGCGGCGACGAGGTGTTCTTCGAAGGCGCTCACGAGGGCCTGCAACGCGGCACGAGGGTCATTGCTCATGGAGTAGACGTTAGCGCTATTCCGTGCAGAATGGGGACCGATGAGAGAACAAGTCCGGACCAGCTCGGCCACCCTCACGAGGGACGCCGACCAGCGCTACGAGTACCTCCTGCTGACCGTGGCGCCGCACGAACCGCTCGGCGACGCGCGGGCCCGGCTCAGCGAGCACGCCGAGTACGGCAAGTGGGAACTGACCCGTTCCGTGCTGCTCTACGGCGGGACCCGCAAGTACTGGCTGCGCCGCCGGGTGATGCGCGTGGAGCGCACCGTCTGAGCCCGGGACCCGCCCCCGCCGGCGGGGCTCAGCCCCCGATCGGGCCCAGCAGCGCCTTGGCCACGGCCGCGTGCACGGACTCGTCGTCGGATGGGTGGTAGATCCCGGCGAGCACGTCCCGGTACAGCCGCTCCAGTTCCCCGCCCCGGGAGTACTGGGCCCCGCCCGAGCTGCGCATCGCGAGGTCGACGACCCGGCGGGCCGCCTCGGTGGCCCGGTGCTTGACCCCGGAGAACAGCAGGAACCAGCGGGGACCGTGGTCCGGGGCGCCGGCGGTGCCGAGGGCGTCCACGTCCGCGGCCAGCCGGAGCAGCTGCAGCTCCACCCCGTCCCGCAGCAGCGCGGCCTCGGCGATCCGCCGGCGGACGTCGGGGCGCTCGGCACGGGGCGCTCCCCCGCCGCGGGACCGCCGGGTGCCGGCGATCTCCACGGCCAGCTCCACCGCACGGTCCGCGATCCCGGTGTAGACGGCGGCCAGCAGCAGCTCGAAGCAGCCGAAGACGCCCCACACCACCGGGTCCGGGTTCGGGCCCACCGGGGTGCGGGTGAGCACCTGCTCCGCGGGCATCGGCACCGAGCGCAGCACCGTGGTCCGGGACTGGGAGGCCCGCATGCCCATGGTGTCCCAGTCGTCGAGGACCTCGATGCCCTCCGCCGCCCGGTCCAGGAGGCCGAACACCAGCGGCGTGCCCTCCTCGGCGTCGTCGCGGGCGTGGACGATCAGCCGGGTCCACACGGGGGACAGCGAGGTGAAGATCTTCGTGCCCGTGATCCGGTAGCCGTCGGCCACGGCCACGGCGGTGGTGTCGGAGTCGAAGAGCACGGAGTCGTTGCCGGCCTCGGAGATGCCGAAGGCGAAGATCTCCCCGACCGCGGCCAGCTCGAAGATCCGCTCGGCCCGGGCGTCCCCGCGCAGGCGCAGGGTGTGCGCCACGCCCACCAGGACGTGGTGCATGTTGATGCCCAGCGCCGTGGCGGGGGCGGCCGCCGCGAGCCGCCGCTGCGCGGCGACCGCCTGCTGCAGCGTGAACCCGAGGCCGCCCCGGTCCCGCGGCACCAGCATCAGCGGATAGCCGATCCGCACCAGGTCCGCGAAGTCCTCGTCGAAGAACCGGTTCTCCCGGTCGTAGCCGGCGGCGCGCTCGCGGAACGTCGCCAGCAGGTCGTCCGGGAGCAGGGTCTCGGGCACCAGGGCCCCGGCCGCCCGGTCCTCGGGCGCCTCGGCTCCGGCAGATGCGGGTGCGGGTCGTGCGGTCGCGGGCTGCGGTCCGTTGGCGGGGTGCATCTCGCTCCTGTCGGCGGTCGTCGGGGTCGTGGGTGGTCCGGCGGTCGGGCGGACCGGGGCGGGAGGGGCCGGTGGCCGGTCAGTACCGGGTCAGCAGCCGGTGCAGCACGCGGGAGCCGAACTCCAGGGAGTCCGTGGGCACGCGCTCGTCCACGCCGTGGAACATGGACGGGAAGTCGAGCTCGCCGGGCAGGCGCAGCGGCACGAACCCGTAGCCGGTGATGCCGAGCGGGTCCAGGGACTTGTTGTCCGTCCCGCCGGAGAGCATGTACGGCAGCACGACCGCCTCGGGGTCCTCGGCGTGGAGCGCGTCGACCATGGCGTCGACCACGGTGCCGGAGAACGGCACCTCGAGGGCGATGTCGTCCGACTCGAACTCGAAGGACACCCCGTCCCCGGCGAGCTCCGCGAGCTTCGCCAGCACGATCTCGCGCTGGCCCGGCAGGTAGCGCACGTCCAGCCCCGCCTGGGCGGAGCCGGGGATGACGTTGACCTTGTAGCCCGCCTCGAGCATCGTCGGGTTCGCGGTGGTCTGCAGGGTCGCGCCCACGAACCGTGCCACGGAGCCGAGCTCGGCGAGCAGCCGCTGGGGGTTCTGGGGGTCGAACTCCACGCCCGTCAGCTCGGTGACCGAGTCCAGGAACGCCCGGGTGGTCTTGGTGAGCTCCACGGGCCACTGGTGCTCGCCGATGTTGGCCAGCGCCCTCGAGAGCCGGGTGACCGGGTTGTCGTCGTTGATCTGGGAGCCGTGCCCGGCCGTGCCCTGCGCGTTGAGGCGCAGCCACATGAGGCCCTTCTCCGCCGTCTGCAGCAGGTAGGCCCGCCGGCCGCCGATGGTGGCCGAGTACCCGCCGACCTCGCTGATGGCGTCGGTGACGCCGTCGAAGAGACCGCGGTGGTGCTCCGCGATCCAGTGGGAGCCGTACACCATGCCGGCCTCCTCGTCGGCGAAGAAGCCGAAGACGATGTCCCGCCGCGGCCGGTCCCCGGTGCGCACCATGTGGCGCAGCACCGAGATCATCATGGCGTCCATGTCCTTCATGTCCACGGCCCCGCGGCCCCAGATCATGCCGTCCCGGATCTCGCCCCCGAACGGGTCCACGGACCAGTCCGCGGCGATCGCGGGCACCACGTCGAGGTGGCCGTGCACCAGCAGGGCGTCGGCCGAAGGATCGGTGCCCTCGATCCGGGCGAAGACGTTGGCCCGGCCGGGCGCCGACTCCAGGACGGTCGTGGCGAGACCGACCTCCTCGATCAGCCCGGCCACGTACTCGGCGGCCCGCCGCTCCCCCTTGGCGTCGCCGCTGCCGTAGTTGGAGGTGTCGATGCGGATGAGGTTGCGGCAGATCTCGACGGTCTCGCCCTCGGGCGACGACGCCGCGGCCGCCGCGGCGGGAACGGTCTGAGGATCGGTCATGGCGGTCCTTCCTGGGGTTCCTGGTGGGCGGGTGGGGTTCAGCGGACGGCGGTGTCGCGGCCGGGGTAGCTCAGCAGCACGAGGCGTCCGGACTCCTCGACCACGAGGACCTCCTCCGTCTCCCCGGGGGCGTCCTCGGGGGCGACCACCAGCCGGTACCCCTCGGAGGTCTCGACGGCCTCGCCCTGGACGGCGAGCGTCTCGTAGCGGGAGGTGTCCGGGTGCCGGCGCTCGAGGTGGACGCCGCAGTACTGCGAGTTGCCCTCCGTGGCCCGGTGCACGTAGCCGTGGGACAGCAGCTCGCAGGCGCCGTCCCAGTCGCGCTCGGCCATCGCGTCGACGAAGGCCCGGGTGGTGCCCTCGGGTGTCCCGAGGTCGGGGCCGCACCCGGTCAGGCCGACGGCGGCGGCGACCGCGAGGCACAGCCGCAGCGGAGCCCGGACGCCGGTGGCGCGGGTGGCGTGGACGGTCATCGGGCTCCTCTCCGGGCGTGCGCTCCCAGCCTATCGTCACCGGCACCGGTGCGTTCGCCGCGCGGACGGGACGAGAACCGCTCACTATAACCACGGGAATTCCGGCCGCCCGGTACATTCCGTGATGTCGTCGTTATTGTTCTGTGATAGACGAAACAATTTCACACATTTCCTATTGCAATGGGGATTCCCTAGCCTTTCCCTGGGCGCCTTCCCCAGCCCAATCTGTCTCGTCGTCCGGCCGGACGACGATAGCCCCCCGCCGCACGGAACCCCCCAATTCCTCCGTGCGTGCAGACAGACCAGGAAGCAGAAGCACCCATGGCGAAACATCGCTGCGCTCCCGCGCGCCGTCACGGCCGCATGGCCTCTTTGGCCCTCTCCGCCGGTATCGGCGTCACCACGCTCGCCGGCACCTCCCTGCTGGCCGGTCCGGCGGCCCACGCCGCCGCGCAGGACATCGTCGCGGTGGACGCCGCCACGCGTCAGGCCGACGCCCAGCTGATCCTCGACGAGATCAACCGCTACCGCGAGTCCCTCGGCGCGAAGCCGCTCAAGTACTCCGCCACGCTGTCCCAGGTGGTGCAGAAGGAGTCCGACCGGCAGATCGTCGAGGAGAAGTTCTCGCACAGCACCACCTTCCTCACCGACCCGCGCACCGGGCCCTGGACCAGCGCCAACGAGGTCATCGCCCTGGAGCACCACCGGGACGTGCGCGCCCTGGTGGCGTGGTGGAAGTCCTCGGCCGCCCACGACAAGGCGATCAAGGACCCGCGCCACGAGGTGATCGGCATCGGCCTCACCTACGCGGACGGCCGGCTCGAGAACTCCGGGCAGCCCTGGCAGGTGCTCTCCACCGTCAACCTCTACGGGTACGCCAACGGCGGCGCGCCTGCGGACGCCTCGACGCGCGTGAACGGGGCCCCGGCCTACACCTACGAGACGACGCCCGTCCAGCCCCCGGCAGGGTACGGCGTGGCCGGCGCCATCGGCGCGAAGTACCACGCCCTGGGCGGCGCCCCGGTCGTCGGTCAGCCCGTGACGGCGGAGCGCGGCGGGCTGCGTGCCGGAGGCGTGTATCAGGAGTTCTCCCTGCACGGGCGCAAGTCCACCCTGTACTGGAGCCCGGCCACGGGCGCCCACCGGGTCGAGAACGCCACGGTCATCGGCCAGAAGTTCGTGGCCGGGGGGCGGGAGAACGGCTACGGCTTCCCGACCACGGAGGAGCGCCGGCTGGCCGACGGGTCCTCCTACCAGGTCTTCTCCCGGGACGGGGCGCTCACCAAGGTGCTGTGGACCCGGGCCCACGGCGCGCGTGCGGTGCACGAGACCGGCGCCATCGGCCGCGCCTGGAAGGCCGCCGGCTTCGAGCGGGGCTACGGCTACCCGGTCACCGACGAGATCCGCACCGGGACCACCGTCTACCAGCGCTTCTCGAACGGGTACAGGGTGAACTGGTCCCCGGCCACCGGTCAGGTGTGGGTCACCGGCTGGTGACCCGGACGCCCCGGGGCGCGCTCCCCGGGGCACCGGCCGGGCTCAGTGCTCGAGCACGATCTTGCCGAAGTGTCGGGCCGACTCCATCTCCCGGAACGCGTCGGCGGCCTCGGCGAGGGGGTGGCGGCGGTCGATCATCGGTCGCAGGCCGGTCGCCTCGAGCGCGCGCACGAAGTCGGCCTGGTCCCGGCGGCTGCCCACCAACAGTCCCTGGAGGCGCGCCTGGCGCGCCATGAGCAGCGCCGTGGGGACGTCGCCCGCCGCCCCGGTGAGCACGCCGATCAGGGAGATGTGGCCGCCGACCCGCACGGCGCGGATCGACTGCGCCAGGGTGCCCGGGCCGCCGACCTCGATCACGTGGTCGGCGCCGCGCCCGTCCGTGAGCTCCTGGACGGCGCGTCCCCACTCGGGGGTCTCGCGGTAGTTGATGACGTGGTCCGCGCCGAGCCGCCGGACGCGCTCGAGCTTCTCGTCGGAGGAGGACGTGACCACCACGGTGGCGCCCACGGCCTTGGCGAGCTGCGTGGCGTAGACCGAGACGCCGCCGGTGCCCAGGGCCAGGACCACGTCCCCCGCCCGGAGCCCGCCGTCCACCACGAGCGCCCGCCAGGCGGTGACGCCGGCCGTGGTGATGGTCGCGGCCTCGGCGTGGGACCACCCGGCCGGGGCGCGCGTGAACCACGTGGCGGGACGCACCACCGCCTCCCGGGCGTAACCGTCGAGCCCGTCCCCCGGGACGCGCCGGAAGTTCCCGTCCACGGGGGGTCCGTCCTGCCAGAGCGGGAAGAAGCAGGAGACCACGGCGTCGCCCTCCGCGAGGTCGTCGACGCCCTCCCCCACGGCCTCGACGACGCCCGCGCCGTCCGCCAGCGGGATCCTCCGGTCCTCGGTCCGCGTCCCGCCGGAGACCACGAGGTAGTCGTGGTAGTTCAGGGAGCTGGCGTGCACGCGGACACGGACCTCGCCGGGGCCCGGCGCGCCCGGGTCGGGTGCGTCCTCGAACTCGAGCCGGTCCAGGCCGCCGGGGGCGGAGACGGTCAGTTGCTTCACGGGTGGTCCTCCAGGGGCTGCGGGGTCGTCGGTCGCCGCCCACGATAGCCGCCGCCCCCGGGGGTGTCATCAGCACGCTTCTGATCCCCGGTGGGGCGGGGTCGCGACAGCCACGGCCGCTCCCGGCCCGGTCCGGTCCGCGGACCCTGCCGGGGTCGCTCAGTGGGCGCCCACCGCGCGGGCGTGCCGGGCCGCGGCCTCGGCGCCCTGCGTCCACCGCTCCCCGTGACCGGGCAGCACGGTGCGCGCCCCGGTGGCGGCCACCGCGTCGAGGGAGGCGAGGGCCACGGCGGAGTCGTGGGTAGCGGCCCCGGCGACGATCTGCGGGCCGCGCCGGCCGGTGTAGGGGTCCAGCGTCACGAGCGCGTCACCGCTGAGCACGGTCTCCCGGCCGGGCAGGTCCAGGACGCAGTGCCCGTCCGTGTGGCCGGGGGTGTGGACCACCATCGGCCGGCCCGGGACCGGCAGGACGGCCCCGGCCTCGAGCGGGCGCAGCTCCCGCACGCCCCGGACCGCGAGGGCCCCTGCCGCCGCCATGCGGCCGAGCAGCGGCAGGGACCGCGGGTGGGTGAAGGGGTAGAGGAACCGGTTGCGCTCGGGCCGGTACCGGTACGGGTGGGCGGCCAGCCGCGCGTCCGCAGGGTGCCCGTGCACGGGCAGCCGCCACTCCTCCTGTGCCCGCCGGGCGAAGCCCACGTGGTCGAAGTGCGCGTGGGTGAGCACCAGCGCCCTGACCTCGTCGGGGCGCCGCCCGCGCTCCTCGAGTCCCGCCAGCAGCATGGGCCACATGCTCGGTAGGCCGGCGTCCACGAGCGTGACGCCGTCCTCGTCCTCGACCAGGTAGCAGTTGACGTGGGCATGGGTGATGCGGTGGACGCCGTCGGCCACTTCGGGGGTGAACATGGGTCTCCTCACTCGATCAGTGTGCTGATCGTACCTGTCGGGCACCGACACCGACCAGGCATCCGCCCCGCCGGGCGGCGCGCCCGGTACCATGGGCCCCACGCAGGGCCCCGGTCCGCGGATCCCCCGGTCCGCCCGGAGCAGGTCTTGCCCTCCCCCGACCTGAACCCCCCCCCGAGAGGTCCCGCTGTGAACGCTCAGCGCCCCGATGCCCTGCCCTCCGTGGAGATCGTCGCCGTGCCCTTCCACCGGCTCCGCCGGAACCGGTGGGCCATGACCTTCGTGCCCGCCGACGGCGGGCACGCCGTCCGCCGCACGTTCCCGGAGTTCCGGGACGCCGTGGTCGCCGCCCGCGGCCTCGCCCTGGCCGGGAGGACGCCCGTCAGCGCCTGAGCCCAGCGGCTCCCACCGCCGCCGGTGCGTCTGCGGCCGGGGATCACTCGGCGAGCGCCTCCACGAGGACGTCGGCGACGGCCTGGCTCGACTGGGGGTTCTGGCCGGTGATTAGGTTGGCGTCGCGGATGACGTGGCTGGACCACGCGGGGCCGGTCTCCACGACGGCCCCCTTCTCCCGGAGCACGGTCTCCAGGAACCAGGGGGTGTTCTCCCCGGTGCCGCCGCCGAGCTCCTCCTCGTTGGTGAAGGCGGTCAGCCTGCGGCCCGCGAACAGGAACGTCCCGTCGTCCTGGGCGCTGAGCAGGGCGGCGGGGCCGTGGCAGAACGGGGCGATGAGCCGGCCGGCCCGGTCCGAGGAGGCCAGGATCCGGCCGAGCGAGGGGTCGTGGACGAGGTCCGCCATGGGACCGTGGCCGCCGGGCAGGACCAGGGCGTCGTAGTCGTGCTCGTCGAGCTCGGCCAGGACGCGGGGGGCGGCGAGTTCGGCGTCGATCTCCTCCAGGTAAATGCGGAACTCGTCGGCCCGTTCATGGCCCCCGGTGACGTCCGGGGAGAGGCTGACCCGGTCCACGGTGGGCCGGCGCCCGCCGGGGGTGGCGATGTCGACGGTGTGCCCGGCCCGGCGCAGCGCTCGGTGGGCGACGACGAGCTCCTCCGCCCAGAAGCCGGTGGGGTGCTCGGTGCCGTCCCGCATGGTGAGGGAGTCGGCCGCCGAGACGATCATCAGAACACGGGCCATGATGGTCAGCTCCTCAGCTGTGGTGCCTGTCCGGGTGTTTTCCGTCGTGCGTGCCGCAACGAGTCCGCCCGCGCGCTTATTCCGTCCGGCGGCCCAGGAGGCGTCGCTATGCTGACCGGGATTCCGGCTCGACCGAGGAGGTCACCATGGACCAGCACGACGAGGACCACCACCACGAGCAGCACGCCCACCGGCGCAGGGGGCGGCGCACGGTGGTGATCACCGGCGCGAGCGACGGCATCGGGGCCGCCGCCGTCCGCGAGCTGGCGGGACGGGGGCACGACGTCGTCGTCGTCGGGCGATCGGGCGAGAAGACCGCGGCGGTGGCCGGGCCCCTCGGGCTCCGGCACTTCACCGCGGACTTCGCGCGGCTCGACGACGTGCGCCGGCTCGCCCGGGAGCTGCAGGAGTCCGTCCCGCGGATCGACGTGCTGGTCAACAACGCCGGCGGGATCTTCGACCGCCGCGAGCTGACGCCCGACGGGCACGAGATGACGTGGCAGGTCAACCATCTGGCGCCCTTCCTGCTCACCCACCTGCTGCTCGACCGGCTCGTGGCGGACGGCGCGGCGGTGCTCAGCACGTCCAGCGTCGCGGCCCGCATCGGCAGGCTCTCGCCGGAGGTCCTCGTCGACGACCGGCGCTGGTCCCCGCAGGGGGCCTACGGGGACACGAAGCTCGCCAACATCCTCTTCACCCGCGGTCTCGACCGCCGGCACGGGCCCCACGGCCTCGCCGCCGCGGCGTTCCACCCCGGGGGCGTCGCGACGAACTTCGCCTCGGGCACCACCACCCCCCTGCGGTTCCTGTACCGCACCCGTCTGGGGCGCCGGCTCATGATCACCCCGGAACGGGGCGCGGAGACCCTGGTGTGGCTGGCGGAGGGCGTCGCCGACGAGGACTGGCGCTCCGGGGGCTACTTCGAGAAGAGGCGGCCCGCCCGCGCCCCGTCCCGCGCGGCCGACGACGCGCTCGCGGACGCCCTGTGGCGGCGCAGCGCCGAGCTCGTGGGGCTCAGCCCAGGGCACCCGGCCGGCTGAGCACCAGTGCGTCGACCTTCGCCCAGAGCTGCTCGACCGTCCCGTCGTTGACGAGGACGGCGGTGATCCAGCGCGGGTCGATGCCGGCCTCCGAGGGGTGCGGATCCTCCGGGGCGGGAGCCCCGGGGCGCACCACGTGCACCACCCTGCCCCCGGCGGCCGTGATGGCCTCGGCCTCGACGTCGAAGCGCACGTCCGTGAACACGACCGGCCCGCCCAGCCGCCGGGCGGTCTCCAGCCCGCGGTCCGCCCACACCGTCTCCCCGAAGACGGCCTTGCCGGCCTCGTTGCCGACCTTCTGCAGCAGCGTCCGGATCTCCCGGTGCACCGGGTCCCGCGCCTCGTCCTTGAGCAGACCCCAGTCCCCGCCGGCCTCCGCCAGCACCGTGGCGAGCCGCACGAGCCGGCCGTCCCGGACGCCCACGAGGGGGTCCAGCTCGGTGAGGAACAGCCGCAGCGGGTCCGCGAAGGCCACTCGTGCGTAGCCGTGCGCGACCACGAGGCGGTCGCCGCACGTGTCCTTGCCCGACTGCTTGCGCCCGTGCAGCCCGATCAGCCGCGGGCGGGGGTCCGGTTCCTGGGCCATGACGGGTCTCCTCCGGTCGTGCGCCGACGTGGTCCAGCGTACGGACGGGGGCACGACGGCGCACGGGGCATCGCCCACCACAAAATTGCACTATGATGTCTTGAGTGCAACATCAATTCGGCCTCGGGCGCCTCGGGCGCCTCCGGTGACGGCGGGCGCCCGGGAGCAGCGCATGCGCCGGACCCGCCGCTCCCTCATCGCCGGCGCGCGCCGACTGACCGCCGAGCGCGGGCTGTCCGGGTTCACCGTGGACGAGCTCTGCGCGGAGGTCGGGATCTCCCGGCGGAGCTTCTTCAACTACTTCGCCTCCAAGGACGATGCCGTGCTGGGCACCCCGGCCCGGGACCCGCTCGAGGCCTTCGGCGAGGAGTTCGTGGCCGGGGGCTCCGCGCCGGACGAGGCGCCGCTGCTGACCGCCCTGCAGGAGCTGGTCGTGCGCTCCTTCGCCCTTCTGGAGGGTCCCCACGACCGGACCCTGCTACTCGACGTCCTGCGCCGCGAGCCCGTGCTGCTCCAGCGGCTCACCGAGACCATGGAACGGCGGCTGGCCGAGCTGACGGAGCTCATCGCGCGCCGGCAGGGCTGCGGGGACCGGGACCCGTTCCCCGGCGTGGCCGCCGCCGTCGTCTCACACCTCGCCGGGCACACCGTCCACGAGTTCCTCGAGACCCGGCCGGCCGGCGCCGACCCGGACGAGTCACCGCCCCTGGAGGAGTTCGCGGAGCTGCTGGCCCGCAACGTCCGCCTCGCCGGGGCCCTGCTCTCCCCCGGCGCCACCGCCCCGCCGACGACGCCGGACGCCGCCGCGGCCACCCCCTCAGCCACTCCCCCCGACACCTCTGACCCGTCCCCGGACACCGAAGGAAGCCCATGACCACCACCCCGCCCGCGGTCGCGCAGGACGCCCCGCTGCTGGTCCTGACCCAGAAGCGGATCTGGATCATCTTCTCCGCCCTCATCGCCGGGATGATGCTCGCCAGCCTCGACCAGACGATCGTCTCCACCGCCATGCCGACCATCGTCGGCGAGCTGGGCGGCGTGGAGCACCAGGCCTGGATCACCACGGCCTACCTGCTGGCCACCACCATCGTGATGCCGGTCTACGGCAAGTTCGGCGACGTCCTGGGCCGGCGCAACCTCTTCCTGGTCGCCATCGCCCTGTTCACCCTCGCGTCGGTGGGCTGCGCCCTGGCCACCGGGTTCTGGCCGTTCGTGACCTTCCGCGCGCTGCAGGGGCTCGGCGGCGGAGGGCTGATGATCCTCTCCCAGGCGATCATCGCGGACATCGTCCCGGCCTCCGAGCGCGGCAAGTACATGGGCCCGCTCGGCGGCATCTTCGGGCTCTCCGCCGTGGCGGGGCCGCTGCTCGGCGGCTACTTCGTGGACCACCTCACCTGGCAGTGGGCCTTCTACATCAACATCCCCATCGGCATCGCCGCCTTCGCCATCGCCTGGTTCACCCTGACCCTCCCGCACAAGCGCGCGACCCGCAGGATCGACGTGGCCGGCGTCCTGCTGCTGTCCGTGGCGACGACCTGTCTCATCTTCTTCACCGAGTTCGGCGGCAACGCCGAGCACGGCTGGGGCGCGGCCGCCACCTGGACCTGGGCGGGCGGCATGCTCGTGGCCACGGCGCTGTTCGTCTGGAACGAGACCCGGGCCGAGGACCCGATCATCCCCCTCGGCCTGTTCCGCAACCCGGTGTTCGTCAACGCCACCGCGATCGGCCTCACCCTGGGGCTGGGGATGTTCGCCGCCATCGCGTTCGTGCCCACGTTCCTGCAGATGTCCTCCGGCACCTCGGCGGCGGAGTCCGGGCTGCTCATGGTCCCCATGATGGTCGGGCTGATGGGCACCTCGATCTGGTCCGGCATCAGGATCTCCCGCACCGGCCGGTACAAGGGCTACCCGCTGGCGGGCACGCTCGTCACGGCGTCGGCCATGCTCGCCATGACCACGCTGGCGGCCGAGACGCCCATCTGGCTGATCTGCGTCCACCTCCTCGTGCTCGGCGCGGGCCTGGGCCTGATCATGCAGGTCATCGTCCTCGTGGTGCAGAACGCCGTGGACCCGTCCATGGTGGGCACCGCCACCAGCACCAACAACTACTTCCGGGAGGTCGGCGCGGCCCTCGGCGTGGCGATCTTCGGGGCGATCTTCACCAACAACCTCTCGGAGCAGCTCACGGCCGTCTTCACCGGCGCCGGCGCCTCCGCCGCCCAGGCCGGGGAGGCGACCGCCACCCTGGACCCGCAGACCCTGGCGCAGCTGCCCGAGCCCGTCCGCGAGGGCATCGTCACCGCGTACGCCGACTCCCTCGCCCCGGTGTTCTGGTACCTCATCCCCTTCATGCTGCTGGCCTTCGTCCTCGCGGTGTTCCTCAAGCAGATCCCCCTCTCCGACACCGCCGGCATGGTGGCCCGCGGCGAGGCCATCGGCGGCGCGGAGGCCGCCGCGCACGAGGCCGCAGCGAAGGAGGCCGCAGCAATGGAGGCCGCGGCGCAGGAGACAGCGGCGCACCACGACGCGCGCCGCGGATCCTCCCCCGGCACCCCCGCCCCCTGACGGGCCCCGGCGTCCGGCCGGCCCGGGGCGGGAACTGGCCGAAAGGCCATGTGCTTCAGTGAACGCTCCCGGTAGGCTCGGGCCCGGGCCGGATCCACGCCCGGCCCGGGCCCCACCCACCCCCCCTCGGAAGGAACTGTCATGATCAGACTGGTCGGCGAGTTCGACGCGTTCTTCAACCCCAACTTCACGGCCATCCTCGGCATGTTCTTCGACCTGGTCCGCGCGGTGCTGCTCGGCGGCTGAGCCCCGGTCCACCCCGCGCCCTCGGCGCCGCCGGAGCCCCTCCGGCGGCGCCGTCCGCGTTCCCTGAGGCTTCCGGCGGTCGGCGCCGCCTGCTAAGTTCTGCGCATCAGGCACCCGGCGGATCGGCCGCCCCCGCAGCGCAGACCCCAGGAGGTCTCCGTGAGCCAGCACCACCACCTCGGCGGAGCCACCGGCGTCGGCACCCGCGCCGTGGTGGTCCGCGGCGGCCCCGTCCTGCGCACCGAGCGGCACACCGTCGTCGACGAGACCGACCGGACCGTCACGGTCGACGACGGCACCCAGTTCGCCAAGACCACCGGACCGGTGCGGGACGCCCCGGAGGTCGACCCCGCCGAGCCCGACGGCGCGCACGCGCCGGTCCGGCTCGTCACCGAGGGCCACCCGGCCTTCGAGCAGCTGTGGGCCGACGCGGTCCTGAGCACGTTCACCGACTCCGACCACACCGCCTACGTCGAGGGCCTGATCGCCTCGAACCGGCTCGCCCGGCGCGGCGACGTACACACCCACTACGACGTGGCCGCCATCATCGACGAGCTCGCCGCCCTGCACCCCGACCTCGAGGCGATCCCCGAGGACCTGTTCTGGGCGGTCGTCGACCGGCACGGCCGCGAGGACGACCGGGACGTCGCCCTCTGACGCCGTCCCCGGGCCGGCCCACCGGGTCCCCGGCTCAGCCCAGGCGCCCGTCCGAGTGCCGCAGGTAGCAGCCGGCGCACATCGACTCGTAGGACACGGCCGCACCGTCGATGGCCACCTGGTCGCCCTCGAAGACCGGCTCCCCGTCCACCGTGCGGGCGTTGAACATCGCCTTGGACCCGCAGCGGCAGATCGTGCGCAGCTCCTCGACCGTGTGGGCCACGGCCAGCAGGCGCGCCGCGCCCGGGAACGCCACGGTGCGGAAGTCGGTGCGCAGCCCGTAGGCCAGCACCGGGACGCCGTCGAGCACCGCGATGCGCAGCAGGTCCTCGACCTGGGCCGGGGCGAGGAACTGCGCCTCGTCCACCAGCAGGCAGTGCACCGGTCCGCGTTCCCGCACGGCGGCCCGGAAGCGCTCGCGCGCCCCGTCCTCCGGGGCCAGCAGCAGGTCGACCCGCCGGGACTCCCCCAGGCGTGAGACCACGGTGTCCGCGCCCTTCGAGTCGATCGCGGGCTTGGCGACGAGGACCGTCTGGTCGCGCTCCTCGTAGTTGTGCGCGGCCTGGATCAGCACGGTGGACTTGCCGGAGTTCATCGCCCCGTGCCGGAAGTAGAGCTTCGCCATCAGCGGGTCCCGACGGGCCGGGGGGCGAGGGTGGTCATGCGCGTTCTCCTGGGATCGTGCGGGGTGCTCGGCGGGGGCGCCGTGCGTGCCGGTGAACACCCTACGTCCGCCACGCGGACGGCCGGCGCCCGGCGCGACGGCCGGACCCGGGGCCCTCCACCGCTACCCTGGAGCCCATGGGCTGGCACATCGGCACCTCCGGGTGGAGCTACGACCACTGGGAGCACGTCCTCTATCCCCCCGGCACGGCCCCGGCGAAGCGCCTGGAGATCTACACCCGGGCCTTCTCCACCGTGGAGCTCAACGCCAGCTTCTACCGCTGGCCGCGCAGCAGCACCTTCGCCGGCTGGAACCGGCGCCTGCCGGAGGGCTTCCGGATGACGGTGAAGGCCCCCCGCGGACTGACGCACGCGAAGAAGCTCTACGCGCCCGAGACCTGGAGCCGGCGGATCGCCGAGTCCTGGCACGAGCTGCGAGACCGGCGCGGCGTGCTGCTCGTCCAGCTCTCGCCGGCGCAGGCCCGCGACGACGCTCGCCTCGACTGGTTCCTGGCCGGGCTGCCCGACTGGCTGCCCGTCGCCGTGGAGTTCCGCCACGACAGCTGGGTGCACCCGGAGGTCTTCGAGCTGCTCCGGCGCCACGGCGCGGCGTACTGCGTGATGAGCGGGGCCGGACTGCCCTGCGTCCTCGAGGCCACCGCCCCCTTCGTCTACGTCCGCTTCCACGGCCCCGACCACCACCACCTCTACGCCGGCTCCTACTCGGACGAGGACCTGGCCTGGTGGGCGGACCGGATCCGGGAGTGGCACCACGGCGGCCGCGAGGTCTACGCGTACTTCAACAACGACGGCGACGGCCACGCCGTGCGCAACGCCCTGACGCTGCGCCGGCTCCTCGAGGGCGGCTGAGGAGACCCCCGGCCGGGCGCAGGACGCCGTGCGCGGGATGCCGGACCCGGGCATAGGATCGGGCCATCACCGTCGAGCAGGACAGGAGCCGGAGATGGACCGCTACCCCGAGCCCGCGGACCGCAACGAGGCCTGGGCGGAGACGAGCCAGGAGGGACTGGGCGTCCGCGACGAGACCTGGCTGACCGCCACCACCGACGAGAGCAACCGGCGCGCCGGCGCTCCCCCCGAGGAGGCCGAGGACGACATCCCGCCGCCGGAGGACCCGGAGGCGGGGAGCCGGCGCCCATCGGACGACGAGTAGCCGCATCCCGTCGGTCAGTCCTGCGGGCTCCACGGCTCCCCGTCCGCCAGGGCGTTGAGCTCGTAGGCGGTCCGCCCGTCGAGGGACTCGCGCAGGATGTCGGCGTGCCCGGCGTGCCGGGCGTTCTCCTCGACCATGTGCAGCGCCACCCACCGGGCGGGCCACGTCCCCAGGTCCCGCGGAAACCACGGGGCGTCCGGGACGGGGATGCGGGCCTCCGGGTCCGCGGTGCGCAGGCCTGCCTCGACGCGGTCGGCCAGCGCGTACAGGGCCGCGCCCAGGGACTCGGCGGTGTCCTCCGGGCGCACGGCCTCAGGCAGGATCGCCCCGGCGGCCCAGCCGGCGTCGTCCAGCGACTCCCCGGAGGTCCGGCCGGGATCCGTGAGCACGGCGAACGGACCGTGCCCGCCGATGAACAGGACGTGCCGGGCCAGCGCGCCCAGGCTCATGGCGCTCGCCGAGGGAGTCGCCCGCAGCTGCTCGGCGTCGAGGCCCTGGAGAGTGGTGGCGACCTGGCGGATCTGCTGGCTCGCGAAGGCCGCCAGGGCGTCGCGCTCGTCGGTGACGGTGGGAGTGAGGAAGGGCACGGTGGGCTCCTGAGGTGTCGTGCGGCGCGGATCGGGGACGAGGCGGGCGGGCGCGGGGCTCAGCGGGTGTGGGCGTACAGGTCGCGCAGCAGGGCGAGCTCCGCGCCGTGGTGGATCAGCTCGCGGTTGATATGCAGCACCAGGGCGAGCATCGGCAGGTCCGCGTACGGGCCCTCCACCGGGCCGCACGGGCGCGCCAGGTCCGCGTCCGTCAGCGAGTGCACCCCGGCCGTCCAGCGGGCGAACTCGCGGTCGAGCTGGGCCAGCGCCTCCTCCGCGGTCCCGGCGTACGCCCAGCTCTGGTAGGACGCCTCGGGGCCGGCGAAGTGCCCGTGGCTGCGGGCGGCGAGAACCCCGACGACGACGTGCGCCAGCCGCCAGGCGATGGTCGTGAACGGCGCGGGCACCGGTTCGGGGAAGGCGAAGTCCAGCACGAGCTCCCCGCGGCCCGTCTGCATCGGGGTGCGTTCCTCGGCCCGGGGATGGATCGTCCACCCGGACCCGCCGGTGGGGTCGAAGAAGTACTCCTCGTCGGTCAGGTCGGCGAGGCGGGGCCGCAGCTGGTGGGCCCAGTGCCGGTCGATCTGGTCGGCGGCACAGGCGGCGACGTCGAGATCGGTCATGGCGGTTCCCTCCTGGTCGGGGCGCCTCCGGCGGAGCGTCCGGTGTCAGGTCCAGTGTCCTCCCCGTGGCGGACAGATCCTGTCCGCGTCCGCGCAGCACCCGTGCCGTGACGGATGCCGCGCACTGCCTCTGGCCTCCCGGGCGGCAGCTCTGGACTGGCGCCCATGACGGTCCTGGACGTGGGGCGCATCGTGCTCGGCATGGTGCCGCTGGTCGCGGGCGGGGAGCTGCTGGTGCCCGGGGCCACCGCCCTGGCCCGGCGCACGGGACTCTCCGTCCTGGTCATCGGGCTGACGGTCGTCTCGCCGGCCACGTCGGACCCGGAGCTGACGGTGACCGTCAGCTCCGTCCTGGCCGGGGAGCCGAGGCTGGCGCTGGGCAACCTCGTGGCCAGCAACATCGCCAACGTCCTGCTCGTGCTGGGGCTGACCGCCCTCGTGGCACCGCCGGCCGTCACACAGCAGCTGCTGCGCTTCGACCTGCCCCTGCTGGTGGTCGTGTCGACGGTGCTGCTGCTCGTGTCCCTGGACGGCCGGATCAGCGGCACGGACGGCACGGTGCTGTTCGCAGCGGTCGTCGTCCACGGGGTCCTGACGGAGCTGATCGGCCGCCGGGACGCCGCCTGCCCCGCCGGGGCACCGGACCCTCCGCCGGCCCGGCCGCCCGCCGCACCCGGTGTCGACGGGCCACCGTCCGGGAATGCCTCGGCCGGTGTCTCGCTCGTCCTCGTCGTGGTAGGGGTGGGGCTCCTCGTGGCCGGGGCCACGGTCCTCGTCGAGGGGGCGGCCAACGTCGCCACGGCCCTGGGCGTCAGCGGCCTCGTCGTCGGGCTCACGGTGCTCGCCCTCGGGACGTCCCTGCCCGAACTGGCCGCGTCCGTCATCGCGGTCCGCCGGGGACAGCGGGATCTCGCCATCGGCAACGTCGTGGGCAGCTGCCTCCTGAACCTCGGACTGGTGCTCGGGGTGCCGGCGATCCTCGTCGACGGCGGCCTGCCGGTTCCGGCGGCGGCCGTGGCCCTGGACATCCCGGTGATGCTGGCCGCCGTGGTGGCGCTGCTGCCCATCGCTTACCGGGTTCGCCGTGGCCCGCTGGGAGGGCGGTCTGTTCCTGGTCCTGTACCTCGCCTACACCGGATACGTGCTACTGGCGGCCACCGAGCACGACGCCCTGGAGGGCTTCAGTTCTGTGATGGTCTCGTTCGTCCTGCCCCTGGTCGTGATGACCCTCGTGGCGGTGAGCGCCCACGAGCTGGGCCAGCGCCGCCAGCGCCGCGGGCTCGGCGGGCCGGCGGGCGCCCCCTGGCCACCGCGGGTGGGCCGGGGCAGGGTCGTGTCGAGGACCAGCACGGTGAGAGCGGCCACGACGGCGGTCCCGGCGAACCAGCCGGACAGGAACGCGGTGACCGCGCCCCGGGTCCCTCTGGTGACGAGCATCAGCACGATCACGGCGACGGGCAGGGAGGCGGCGAGCAGTCCCACCGCGATCGGGAGACCCGCGGCTGCGGCTGCCGGCACGACGACCTCCTGGGAACGGGTGCCCGTGACCGGGCCGCTGACGCCCGGGGCTGCGGTCGAGGCGACCGCTCCCCTCGACGAGAGCTGGGGCCCCGGGCACCGGGACCCACCCGCCCTGCGACGGGGACGATCGGAACACCGCCTCGGGGGCACCTCCTTCTCCACCAGGGTGGAGGCCGCGAGCACGGCCGCGGATCACCCGCCGCGGGTGGTCGTCCTCAGCGCACCGGCGATGTCGCGGGTCCAGACCTCGATCCGGGGCCAGTCCCGGTGGTCGCCGAAGCGCTCCCCGGCCCCCCGGAGGATGAGTCCGGCCCAGCCGGGCAGCTGCTCGGCCTGCGCCACCCCGGACAGCAGCAGGTGCCCGCGCGGGTGCACCACCTCCCGCAGGGACGCGGCCAGCCGCCTGTTCTGGGCGCGGCGGACCGGTTCGCGAAGGATCCGCGGCAGGGCCGCGGACATCCCCGCGCTGAACAGCCACACCGGTCGGGTCCGCAGCACGGCCTGGTGGCGGTGGACGAACGCGCTGGCCACCGGCAGCCAGTCCTGGTCGTGGATGGCACTGCCCAGCACGACGGCGTCGTAGTCGCCGAGACCGTCCTGCTGTTCCATGGGCCCGACGTCGACCGGCGAGCCCTCGTCCCGGAGCACGTCGGCGATCCGCCGGGCGATCTCCGCCGTCGACCCGTGTGCGCTGGCATGTGCGACGAGAATCCGCATCTTCGACTCCCTCTCGGTCCTGCCTCCAGCGTAGGCCGACGACCGGCCGGACCGGGTGACGACCGGGGACGCGGGACGTAGCGTAGAACCATGAACAATCTCGTGCTGTCCCTGACCAGCTCCGCGGCCGCCGGAGCGCTGACGCTGGTCTCCCCGTCCGGTTGGTCGCCCCGGGTGCGCGCCGCGTACGTCGTGGTGCCGGGAGTCCTGGTCGCCGGCGCAGGAGCGTGGGTGCTCTCCCGGAACACCGGCGGGGAGGATTCCGTCGACGCCGGCACCGAGCTCGGGCCCCTGGCCGACGGGAGCCCTGTCGCGGCGCAGCGGCTGCCGGTGGCGGCGCGGGCGGCGCTGCTGCTGGGTCTCGGCGCGGCGACGTGCGGGGTCCAGGCCGCCTCGCTGCGGATCGATGCGATGCTCGAGCGGTGGCTGGTCGCCCGCGGGGCGACCCATCCGCGCCGGTGGATGGCCGCGCTCGCGGTGCTCGCCTCGCTGGGTATGGACGCCGCCGGGGACCGCGTGAGCGCCCTCGCCGGGGAGGACCGCCGGCCCGTTGCCTGACGACCTCCGCCGCCCCGGGCGCGGCGGCTGTTACGGTTCCCCCAGCAGGCACCGGACGCCCGCGTCGCCCGTCGACCCCGACTCCACGAGGAGCACCACCATGGCCGCTGAGCCCGTCGCCCGGCAGACCGAGCCGGTCCTCGTGCCGTTCGGCGCCTCGACCGTCCCCCCCGCCCGGGGCCGCGGTGAGGCCGGGTCTTGGGCTCGTCGAGCCCCCGGGTCCCGCAGCCGGCCGCGCCGGCCGGTCCGCTGAGCCGGGGTCACCGGACGGTGGACGAGCGGCGGAGGCTGAACCAGGGCGGTGCCGTGTACCCCGGTGCGCGCGCGGTGGTCATCCCCGCCCGCACCGGAGCCACCGGGGAGCCCACCACCCGCCGTGTGGTCGTGGCCGCCGACCGGAGGAGCTTCACCTTGGACGACGGACAGGTCTACGAGCGGCTCTCCGGGGCGCTCTGGTCCCAGCGGCGCTCCCCGGACGTCGGGACACTGCTGGTCCGTCAGGCCTGCACCGAGGGCGCGGCCCTGTTCGACGGCCTCTGGCGCTCGGCCGCGGACCCGTCGCCGCGGACGGCGGCCGAGATCGCCGAGGCGCAGGAGGCGGCTGTGGTCGAGGCGCTGCGCGCCCGGCACCGCGTTCCGCCCTGGTCGAGGCCGGACTTCTACTACGACGTGGTCCGGGCGCGAGAAGCCCTGGCCGGTCTGAGCTCGGACCTCTCCCGGATCCCCGACGAGAGGTTCTGGGCCGTGGTGGAGCGCCACCGGCGAACCCCTGCCGAGATCGCCGGGCTCAACCAGCCGGTGGGGCCTGACTGTCTCACCGCGGAGCACGGGACCTGCCGGCGGTGCCGGCCCGTGCACGTGTGGGCGTGGGTGGCCGAGCGCCGCTGGAGCCACCACGGCGGTGATCCGTCCGTGGTCTACGACGTCGAGGCGATCGTCGCCGTGCTCGAGCGCATCGACCCCGGGTACCGGCACACCCCGGGCCGGGTCCTCACCCTTGTCCTCGACGAGCACCACCGTCCGGAGCAGGGGGCCGCCCCGTGAGCGCGGCGCCGACGGACGGCGCACCGCGCACCGGACCCGGGCCTGCCCCCGTCCGCACGCCGGCCCCAGCACGCCACCCGATCCCCTCGACGACAGGACGTCCCATGCGCCGACCCGTTCCCGCTCTGCTCGCCCTCTCCGCCCTCGCCCTGACCGGCTGCGCGCCGACCGCCGACGACATCCAGGCGATGGTGGCCGGCGGGGCCACCTACGAGGACGCGACGGCGCTGCGCGACGACGTCGTCGGGGCCGGCATCGACTGCCCGGGCACGGACCAGCTGCGCGCCCCGGCCGATCCGGAGACCACCTACCTGGACTGCGCCAACGGACGCATGGCCATGGCCGTCACGGACTCCGAGGAGCGCATGGAGGGGCTGCTGAACACCCTCAGCAGCGAGCAGGGCGCCTCCTTCCTGCACGCGGACAACTGGGTCGTCATCTCGAGGGATGCGGCCCCGCTGCAGCAGCTCCAGGACGAGCTCGGCGGGGACATCACCACGAACCCCTGAGCGGTCACGGTGCCGCTCGCCGTCCGCCCGCACGGATGGTGGGAGCCCGGCGCCGCCGCACTACGGGCGCCCACGGCCCCCTCACGGACATACCCCAGGCCTGCTACGACCAGGAGGCGGTCGTGAGGAGGGCGAAGAGAGGCTCGAAGTCGTAGCTCGTGGTGCTGTCGGTCACGACCACGATGCCCAAGCAGCGTTCTGGGTAGAGACGCATGACGTTCCAGAATCCGGCGCCGGCCCCGGAGTGCTCGACCCACTGCCCCGCTTCCTGGGTGGGACGGCGGAACCAGCCGATGCCGTGGCCGAAAGGCTTCCCCGGGTGCTCGATCACTCGCATGGATCGGGCCGTCTCAGCGGACAGGATGCGATGCCCCTCGATCTGGCCATCACCCAGGTGCAGCCGCAGAAACCGTCCGGCATCCGCCACGTCGCCGACCAGACCGCCGTAGGCGGCTCCGTCGACGGAGAAGGGCCGCAGGCCCAGGCACGCGCCGTGACGGGTCCCGGCCACCCCGGGTGGGAGCAGACGGCGCAGCAGCGGATCGGCGGCGCGCGGGGCGCGCACATAACCGGTTGCGGCTGGTGCCTCCGGGCGGTAGGTGAACCCGGTGCTGGTCATGCCCACTGGATCCAGCACGGCTTGCCGCAGATAGGACGTCACCGGCATACCGCTCACCGCTTCGATGATCTGACCCAGCGCAAGATAGCCGATGTTGGTGTATCGGGCCCTGTGCCCCGGGGCGTGGCGGTAGGTACGAGGTCGGCTCATCATGGACCGCAGCAGGTCCTCGACCGCCGGCGGCTCCTGCTCGGCCGGGTGCACCCATCGCAGCGGCAGAGGATTGGACAACCCCGCGGTGTGGGTCAGCAGCTGCCCTACCGTGGGCTGGGAGGCACGCGGGGCGCGCAGACAATCCACATAGTCGGCCACCGGGGCGTCCAGCTCGAGGCGACCGTCCTCGACCAGGGTCATGACGGCCGTGGCGGTCACGATCTTGGTCATGGAGAACCACAGATACACCGTGGCCGGAGTCGCGGGCGCCCCCGTGGCCAGGTCAGCCCTTCCGAACCCACCGGCGTACAACGACCGTTGTGAGTCGACCACGACCAGGGACAGTCCCGGGAGGCGCCCGGTGCGCATCATGGTCATCACCGCCTCCGCCAACCACTCAGGAGTACCCCCTGGCTGGGCAACGGAATCACCGGGGTGGTTCTCGGACGGATGGCTGTGCATGGCATCCCCCAGATGCGCGACTCCACGGACGTCGCAACGGTCTGACGCCACCTTGAAATTCTGTCGCTGCGGTGTCAAAACCGAAACCGTCCAAGCCATGCAGACGACGAAGACGGAGTCCGCCAAGACGCTGCGTCGGGCCCCTCAGTACCAGACGACGGCCGATCCCGCCGTGATCCACTACAGACACCTGCGTCCGCAACAGGAACCAGCGCGGCGGGCAAAAGAACCCCCGCTGCAACGCCGAACTTCCGAGAAGTGATCGGTAGCCGGCCATATGTAAAGTCATGGAGACTAGTGACCTCTGCATCCGTTGTGCATGGGATGACCAGCGCCTGCACGGCTGCACCCTCGGACCTCGGCTGTGCTCGTCTCACAGGCAAGCCGGGTCAGATGTCCCCCGGTCGCGCACCAGTCCCATCTGCGTGAGGCCGGCGGTTGTCGGTGATCACTGTCTTGGCCCGCTTGCCGTTGCGAGAGTTGCCGCAGTTGCGCCCTTGCGGGTCGCCGGGCTTGTAGCCGTGATGCTCGTTTATCTCCTCGTCCTCCAGCCACCTCGACGACCATCGTGGCCGGCCGCTTCACCCAGTCCGTCCGGGCCCGTCACCGCCGCCCCGCTGGCCCGGGTTTGACGGACCAGGTCTCGGATCGTGTCCTGGCGGTCCGCGGACAGTTCCGGTGTTTGATCCGACTGCTCGCCGGGCCCCGGTGGGCTCACGTCCACCAATGTCTCGATATTCTCGCGCATGCCGACCATTCAGCCCCGAACGTAGCAATGGGACCTCTCGCACCGTGGGTGCGACAGTCCTCTCACACACGATTCCACCCCATTTTATTGACCTCTCAAGTAAATGGAGAAGGTAGCCCTGGTTGCACCTGCCCATCTCCACAAAAAGATGTGAATGGATACGATCGGCCAGGTGAGCACCCACCACACGACCCCCGGTTCCCGACGCCACCCTGCACTACGGGTCGCGGCATGCATCGTGCTCGGTGTCATCGGGGCGCTCGGCACGCTGGGTTGCCTATTGGCACTGTTCCTGGCGAACCTGAGCTTTTTCGCCGAACGACCGCACGTGCCGGTGACCCACACGGTCCTGTTGCTGGCCGGTGCCGCCGCAGGGATCGGCGTCCCGGCTCTCGTGTCGGCCCTTGTGTTGAACACCTGGCGGCAGCGGCTCGTTGTCGCAGCGGTGATCCTCACCGTCCTGCTCCTGGGCGTACTGTCAGTGGTTGGGTTGCTGGGCGTGTGATTTCCCCGCCGGGGCCGGACTACAGTGCTGGCGACACGCCTGTTCCCCGACACCACCTCCTGTTGTTGGTGACGGGTTGTGCCGTGCTGGCCCTGGCTGGGATCTTCGTCACCGTTGGATGCCTGCTGGCGCTGTACTTGGAGCTGACCGGCTTCGGCTCATCACCCGACGAGAAGCTGCCCGGGGCGTACACCGCCTCGCTGGTGGTCGGCGCGGCGGCTGGGCTGTTGCTGCCCGCCTACTTGGCGCGGCTGGTGGTCCACGGACGCTACCGCGTGGCCGCAGGGACCCTGGCCGCCTCCATCGCCGCGACCGCAGTGGTGGTGTCGTTGCTGGACGCCTGGGGGTGATCATCCGCGCATCAGCCATAGTTCCGGGCTGGCGCTCCGGGTTAGGCCCACACAGACCGTGGTGATGATGTGGATCCTCGTCGAGCGTGTTCTACCAGGTCACTGCGCCGGGTCACGGTGCACTCCTCCAGGCCCAAGCCGACACTCGACCGGAATCGCGCCCCCTCCGGAGGACAGGCATGGACGCACAAGGGCCCGATGCTGCGCAAGGGAGACCCCTCTTGCCGTACCGGAGCGAGGCTAAGGTGATTTCCGCTCGTTCCGCGATATCCGAATTCCTTGCCAGGGGTACCCGCCGCTGGTTAGCTTGGCGCATGAACACGCTCCCCACCGGTGACAGCATTCCCGACGACCCTCACCAGGCAAACGACATCGGTGTACCGGACACCCCCGCGCGGGACATGGAGACCGCCCAGGACACACTGGGTGCGTCCAATGCTGGACAGCGGGTGCCCAGCGCCGGCGACACCGGTGACACGGGCCAGGACCTGACCGGCGCCCAGAGCGACCTGGACGACGTCCACCGGCCGACCGAGACGAACTGAGCCGCACCGACGAGGGGACGCCCCGCCCAATGCGGTCTGCCTGAATCGTCTTTTCCTCCGGCAGCCCGCGTTGGCTCAACCGGCCATATGTAAAGCTCAGGGCGCCCAGCTGGCCTGTGACGCCACGGTGGGAGGTTCGGGGACGGCCTCATGGCGTACGACGCCCGCAGGAGAACCCGAGCGGATCCACCCTGGACGGCCCGTTCGAGAGCGGGAAGTGCAGTGGGAACGGGGCCACGGACGACAGAGTGGGGACACTTCTGTTCCTCTCCGTCTGCGGCGCGTTACGTGAAGCGCCGCACCGAGAGAGCAGACCTCAGGATCGGCCTCCGGGCTTGCCCCAGGACATCGCACCGAACACCTCGTGGGAATGCTCCAGGAACTCCACATCCGCCCGCGCCAGCAACGCGCCGGGGGCGTAGTCATCGGCCTCGCAGCGCACCGGCACGAGCGCCTGGTGCGGGGCGTACTCGTAGTCGATGCACAGCACCAGCTCCCCGGCGCGCAGCTTCAGTCCGGGCCGATCGGCGAGCATCCGGTAGCGGCGCAACCGGACAGGGGTCTGAGCCGAACACGTTCCTGTCGCGGGGGCGGGATCGGTCTGGGTAAAAGTACTCAAGACGCTCATGGGTGGTGACCTCCTGGAAAGCAGACTTCCCGGAAGGGACCTCCCGGGGCGTGACGCGCCCCATCGGTCGTCCACCGTTCACAATAGAGAGGTCGCCCCGAACCAGGAAGTGGTGCGCGGGTGAACAGTAGGGGCCAACCGGTGCCGTGCGCGGCGCGGTGAACCCCTAATGCGACGTTCGTCAGCGGGCCCGGGCGTCGGCGTGGAGCTCGGTCAAGTAGGTCCGGCCAGCCCGTAGTCGGAACGCCTTGCGGGTGATGCGCGGACAACTGACCCACCTTGAGGTCGAGCATGACCGTGAAAAGTCAGTCATACCCGCCAGGGGTGAAGTGCGGGAGACTGACCCCGGTGGGGTGCGTCATTAACCACAGCGCGGGCCGTACCGGACAGGAGACGTGGACATGGGCTTTCTGGACCACCTTTTCGGCCAGCGAACTCTCGACCCCTTGAAGCCTTCTCGGCGCAGAACAGCGGCACGCCCTCAGGAAACGCCATCACCTCAGGAGCACACTTCCGCCCAGCCGCAAAAGGGCAAGGTCGGTGCTCCTCAGGCCCCGGGAATGGACCTGCCCAGCATCCCGACCTGGGCGGATCGCTTCTGGGGACGCCAGGAAGCCGCGCTGACCGCAACCGGCACCCAGTTCGTCCTGGACAACGGGCCCCAGCTATCCCGGAACCACTGGGAAGAGGAGAAGACCGGTACCCTGAGCGTGCACCTGATCGCCGGTGAGCCTTGGCTGTCGTGGCGGGGGCACATCATTGGGAAGATGCACCGCGCTGATCGCGAGAAGGCCTACAACACCCTGGCGAAAATCGATCCGCAAGGCTGGCGTCTTGAGCTGCCTGCCTTCGTGGGGTGGACGTACCAGGAGTCCGTCAGGTGGCACGAAAACGGGACGATGCAGCAGCCCTGTAGAGAGCGGGTGCCCGTGGTGACCTACACCCAGCCCCAATGGGTCACCCATGACGGCCGGCACGACCTCACCTGGTTCGCGCAGAATCCCGCTCCCCGCGGCAACGTCGCGCTCCTGCCCTCGGGCGGTCCCCTGACCGTCAAGCTCGGCTACGGCGCTCACCAAGCACTCCACCCCTACATCCGTCACGGGGCGCACTGCGGGATCTACGCCACCTTGCACATGGGAGATCCCGAGCAATCGCGTAGCGCACCGCCGTGCCTGGTCGACGTGAACGGGGTGACAGTCGGGAGACTCACCCCCCAATCCGGCACCCGGATGGCCCCCCTCATCGAGGACCTAGCGGGCCGCGGATATGAAACAGCCACCTGGGCAGTCCTGAAGGGCAACACCGTGGCCGCAGAACTATCGGTCCACCCACCACGATTCTCCGAGGTGGACAAAGCCTGGTTGATCCTGCCCGACGCCCCACGCCCAGGACCGAACGGTTAGAAGCAGACCGCGATCTCCTCCCCGAGGCCACTGAAGACACGTACGCGACAGCAGCCTCGGCCGGCCGCGGATTGGGACGCCTACACCAGCCCGAGGAAAGACGGGGCCGGGTCTCCCGCCGCATCAAGGGGAGGCGCGCATCGGAGTGGATGTGTCCACCACTCTCCCAAGGGTTAGCACCCGCAAGCCCTCGCACCTCCCCTGCAAGTTCTACGTCGAATCACCTAGGCCATTCATGCCGTGCTGGTGCGTCAACTCCCGTGGTTTAGTGACCGATAGCTGGCCATATGTAAATTGGAACGACTGAACCGCTCTTGCATCCAGTGTCGGCGAATCGACCCGTCACTGCGCACCCGCATCTGCGGAGCTCGGATATGCCCGCTCCACGGACAGTCCGGATTACTGGGCGATTGATCGTGTATTAGTCCCGGTCGAATTCTATTCTCGGCAGCGTGCACCGGGGGTGTCCGGTAAGTGTTGGATCAGAGACGGTCGAGGAAGTCTCCGATGTTCTCCCAAGTCCAGGACTCACAGCGCGCCGGACCCATCTCGGCCGGCTTCACCCGGTGCTTGTCCTCCACCCACAGGCCCATCAACGGTTTGCCCTCGGCGACCGCGCAGCGGATCTGCCACCGCGCCACGGCCGAGTCCGGGGTGGCCCCGCCGATCAACGCGATCACCCCGTCGCAACCACGGATCCGCTCCCGCACGTCCTTCTTCCACTCCTCCGGACACGCCGCGCCCGCCGGTGAATCCAGGAAAAGGGCCTGGTCCCCGGACCGCGCCCACTGCGTGGTGAACAGGTCCCGGTACATCTCGTCCTGTTCCGCGAACGCCAGAAATACAGTTCTCGGCGCCATTGCCGCCAACTCCCCACAAAATAAAACAAGCCTCGGTATTAGTGGGAGCCACGGTACGGGCTGTCTCGACCCAACGAAATAAGAGCGGGCAACATGGCTTCATGAACGGACCACTCGTGAATGACGACCGCGCACCGCAACCCTGCCAGGGCCTCGGGGCCGTCCACAGGAATTAGCCACCAGCCGCCGACATTGTCACCGCTCTCTACGGCGCCCTCGACGAACCCGCCGGCTGGTACCGGGACCGTGGGGGAACGACCACGTGGAGTCCCTGGGCCACTGGGTCTCAACACTGCCCGCGGAACAGGGCATGGCCTGGTGGGGTCAGAGGCCGGCCCAGACCCGGGGATGGGCCCGGCATCGGCAGGGCGCTGATCGACCGCAACAAAGTGTCGATTAACGCGGGGACCAGCAAAAACGTTGTGTCACGCCTGGCCGGTCGACAGCATGAAAAGCACGGCGGTGTCGCAGCACCACGTGGATCGGCTTGAACCGCCCTGTCGGCTCAGGCTTGGCATATCCATCAGAGTCCGCGGCGACGGGGACAGTGCCGGTGGGTGGGGGTCACGGGGGTCGGCATGAGTACTTGGACGGTGCAGATCACGATCGGCACGGCCCGTCGCGTGGACGCCCCCACCGTGGCGACCCTGCTGGCGGGGGCCGGCCCGTGCCAGAAAGTGTCTTGCAGTCATGGGGCACCAGGGGTGACGGTGCTGCTGGGCGTGGAGGCCACCACGGCCGCCGGTGCCTACGGTGCCGCCCTGGTCCTGCTGGTGGCGGAGGTGCTGCCCCGGCTGGCGGAACCGGTCCTGACCGATGTGCTCATCGGTCCCGGCGAGCAGCTCCTGGCCGCCCCACAGCGCCCCGAGCTGTCGATCCCCGCCACCGGCCGGGACGAGACCGCCCTCGTCTAAACTCCCCTGCACCAGGTGCCCGGGCGCCAAGGGTGGCCCCCGAAACTTCCCCACGACCCCGCAACGGGCCGGGAACCGAAGGCACCGGCCACCAGTGGGACTTCGACTCCTGCCGCCGCGGGGGAGCTCGCTCCGGGCGGTGATCACCTCGGTCGGGTGCTCATTGGCCCTCCGGGTGGCCCGGGCGTCGGCGTCGATGAACAGGCACCCCTCCATCCCGGCCCCCGCGATCGTTGCCTCAACACCTCCACCGGCCGAGCCGGACGGGGATTCGAGGAGCCGTCAGCGTCGATGTCCTCAAGCCCGTTCTGTCTGCCTACCGCGACGCCGACGACCCGGGCTGATCGTCCTGGTTCATCTGGTGGACCTCGGATCGGAAGATCCGCAACGACTGGCCGAGACTACGAGCCAGACCCGGCAGCCTCGGGGTGCCGAACAGCAGCACGATCGCCAGCAGGATGATCACCAGCACCATCGGGTTGTCGAACAAGCGAGCCATCAGGGAGTCCATTCTTCAGGTGGGTGGAAGCTGTGTGCTCGACACGGCGCGCCCACCGGACAAAGGTGGTTGCGCGGGTCCCGGGTCCTCAGGAGGCGAGGCTGACGGTGCGCCCCAGGAAGGCCTGCAGCACGGGACGCCTTCCGACAGGCTCGCGGATCCGGGGCCCCGGGCACCCGACCGGTCGCCGGGGGCGGCTGGTGGAAGTGCCCGTGCAGCACCAGCAAAGCCGACACGGCTCGGGCCAGATCGTCATCGTGACCAGCGGTGGCTTCCAGCATCCGCCGGTGCGCGCTGCGCAGTGCCGACCCCGGGGCGCAGCCCAACTCCCGGCCCAGCAGCCGGCGGCACCGGTCGTAGGCCTGCAGTCCCTCCACCGCACGGCCGGCGGCCTCCAGCCCGAGCACCAGCTCTGTCCAGGCCCGCTCCTCCAACGCCTCCTGCCCCAGCACGGCCCGGGCGTGGGCCCCGGCCTCCTCCGCTCGTCCCAGCTCCAGGGCGGCTTCGGCGGCCAGCAGGCGCGCCTGCCCCACTCGGGTGGCGTGCACATCTTGCTGGGACTGGGCCCACTCGTAGCCCAGTTCGTTCTCCAGCAACGGTGCCGAGGCGATGCCCAGGGCATCGACCAGCAGACGGTAGGCCTCGTGTGGGGGTGCGCACCGGGCTGCGCCCAGCAGGGAATCGAAGTGGCGCAGGTCCACCTCCACCAGGGAGGCGTCCATGACATAGCCCCCGTTGGTGGTCTTCAACGGCCCCGTGGCGGCCTGGCCGGGCTGGAGATGGCGGCGCAGGACACTGACATAGCTCTCCAATGTCCCCATCGCACCGGCCGGGGCCGCCTCCCCCCACACCAACTCCACCAGCCGGTACTTGGACACCGGTACCCCGGGGCCAGCAGCAGGATCTTCAGGATGTGGCGCTGCCGCGGGCCGCCCAGCTCCTCGGCCGTCAGCATGTGCTCCCCCGGCGCACCTGCAACGACCCCAAGACCTGCACCGACAACCGTTGGCCTACACCAGTGCTTTCCGACCGGTGGATGCGCGCACTACTCACCATCTGATCCGCGCAGATACATCAGGTTTCCCATAGTGAACGCACGGGGTCCGGTGATCTACCCGCACTTGTGGGGAACCATCACCGCAGCACCGTCAGCCACCAACCGGTCATATGCAAAACGAAAGGGGCTGAGCCGTCCTTGTCTCCCATGTCTTCGCTCCTTGCTCCTCCGCGAGCCCTCACAGCCCGACCGAATGGGCCTCCGGAGCAACATTGCGATCACGGTGTTATTTTCCGACGTCGGCTGCACAGATTTCCGAAGTCTTCTGTTCGTGATGGTTACAGGACGCAGGGAGGACGCTGGTAAGGGAACCCCGACTGCTTCGCGGCAAAGCATGGGCTCAGCCCTACCGTCAGCAAGCCCACTCCTCGACGGCCCATCAGGTCCTGCGTCGCCGGGGACTGCCCCGGCTACGGTGACTCCCAGGCCCCGTAGAGTGCGCCTCGTGGCGATGACTCACTATTTCACGATGACTAAGCGCCAGGCCGTTAAGGCTCTGGAGGAGTACCTCGTAGAACGCGCGGACGCGCTGACTCTGCTGCGCGAGGAGCTGGCTGCCGACGGCATCGATCCGGACACGCTGCTCGACGGCACCCCCGCCTCGCTTACCCCGGTGTGGCGGTGGGTCGCCAGCCGGATCACGGCGATGGAGGACGACCCCGCACCCATCTCCCGGGACGCGCCGGCCCCGCCCTGGTGGCCGTCGTGGGCCCGGTACACCGCGGACCTGCGCCGGAGTACACCGGCCGAGGTCGTGGCCCTGCTGGACGGGTTTGTCTCCTACCTCGGCGACGTCACAGCCGCCGGCGCCCCACAGGCGCAGTGGCAGGTCTGCCAGCACCGGGTCAAGCGCTACTGGCTGCAGAGCCACCCGGTGCTCAAGAGCCCGGTCACCGACGCGGACATCTATCTCCCGAGCCTGGTCACCGTCACCGCCAACCGGCTGCGGAGCGGCCTGGACCCGCTGCGCGAGGACGAGTTCACCAAGTACGGGACCGCCGTCATCACCAGGCTGCGAGGGGAGTCGGAGCCGGTCCCCGTGGCGGAGGAGGAACCACTCGTGGAAGTCGAAGAGGAGGAGGACGGGGTCTTCGACATCGGGCTGCACGAGGAGATCGCCCACGAGCACTTCCGGAAGGTGGACCGGATGGTCAAAGACCTCACTACCCAGCCGGGCATCGTCTCGGCCCACCGGGAGGACCGCGAGATGCTGCTAGTGACCGCCCCGGACTGGGACGCCGAGCAGCTGGAGCAGTGGGTCACCGACTGGCTCACAGCCGGGATTCCCGAGCTGGGTTGAGCCCACCGCCGACGCCCTTGCGAGGCCAGTGGGCGCCGGCAGTAGAGTCGTTTCCCATGGGGGAGCTGCTGTACGAGTGGATGGATGCCGAGCAGGCCGCGGACGCGCTCGGCGAGTACTTGGCCGAACGCGAGCCGGCGCTGCAGCGACTGCGCGCAACACTGACCGACCACGGCATCGAACCCGACGCGCTGCTCGATGGCACACCCGAGTCGATCGCCCCGGTATGGGAGTGGATCACCACCCAGGCCGAACAGCTCGGCATCGACCCGCGGCACCTGGGCAAGGACCCGACCCGACCCTCTTGGCCCACCTGGGCGCGCCGCGGAATGCTCGTGGACCCGCACCCGCCGGCGGCCACGATCGCACTCGTCGACGGGTTCGTGACCTACCTCGGCCAGGTGCTGCGCACCGCGGTGCCGCAGGCCCGGTGGCAGACCGGTCATCACCGGATCAGCGACTACCCGATGCACCACCGCCCGGTGCTCGCCGGCGCCGACCACGAGGTCTTCCTCCCGGGTCTACCGCTCTACAGCGTCTACCAGTCCGCCAACGGCCGCGACCCGATGGACGGCACCGAGATGCTCGCCCACACCCATCGCACCATCGCCGCGCTGCGCGGCGAAGGCCCAGAGGCTGCCACCACCGACGAACCCCTGGTGACGGTCGCCTCCGAGGTGGACTGCATCGACGTCGGCCTGCGCGCCGACATCGCCACCGAGCATCCGCAGCTGGTGGACGAGCTCGTCGTCGCCCTCGGCGACCGCGACGGCGTCGAGGAGGTCCACCGTTACGGGCCCGCCGCCCTGGTGGTGAACCTTCGGTCCTGGGACGAGCTGCAGCTGCGCATGTGGTGCACGCTGTGGCTGCAGCGCCACCTCCCACGCTGAGCCGGACGCTGCAGCTCCCGTCCGGCAACGCACCCCCGGCCTCGGTTCTTCGGCTTGTTGTGCCACCACGTCCCGATCACCGAGCCGACGGCCAGACCGGTCACCAGCAGGAACGGAAGCGCGATGAGGGCGAGCACGCCTGCCGCTCGGCCCGGCGCGCCTGAGTCGACTGCGGCGCCCGGTGCCGATGGGTGCGGCCGCTCATCGGCCGGGCCTGCGCTGCTCCCAGCCTGCTCCGATCGAACGATCTAACGGGAACAACATGATGGCACCCGATTCCGCCAGCATCTGGTCGCTAAGGAACCCCCGGTGCAACGCCGCTTTCGTGGTGAATAGCCGATAGTCCGCCATGTGTGAAGGAGACGGCGCCGAGCTCCTATTGCGACCGTTGGCTACGTCCGACTCATCATTGCTTGCTCCGCTGTGAGTTTGCTCTCCGATTTCAAGGTGTAGAGCTGGTCCCAGTAAGGGGCCGGTGGTGGAGGATAGTGCAGACAAAGGGGGTAGTCACGTATGGCTGATTGGTACCCAGATGAAGTCCGTCTCGCCGGCCGGGAGAACCTGGATGTCGAGCATGTCGCCCGGTATGACGCCAAGATGGATGCCCGGGCAGAGGACGAGGTCTCGCTGCTGCGGCAGCACGGGCTCACGGTCGGGTCACGGATCGTGGAGTTCGGGGCAGGAACCGGACAGTTCACGGCAGCTGCCTCACGTGCGGGCGCGCGTGTCATCGCGGTGGATGTGTCAGAACCGATGCTCGAGCACTTACGCCGGAAAATTGCTCGCGCGCAACTGAGAAATGTTGACCTGGTCCAGGCCGGGTTCCTCAGCTTTGTCCCTGACGGTGAGCCCGCTGATTTCGTGTACACCCGGTACTCGTTGCATCACCTTCCAGATTTCTGGAAAGCGGTCGCCCTGGTCCGCATGGGTCACCTGCTGCGACCGGGAGGCATTCTCCGACTGTGGGACGTCGTCTACGACTTCGACCCATCGGAAGTGGACCAGCGCATCGAGGCATGGTGCGCCCTGGGAGGAACCGACGTCGACGGTGAGTGGAGTCGGGCTGAGCTCGAAGAGCACGTCCGCGATGAGCACTCGACGTTCCGCTGGCTCTTGGAGCCGATGATCCTGAAAGCAGGGTTCACGATTCTCGAGCTCACGTACTCGCCGCAGACCTTCGACGCGCAATACGTCCTGCAACGAACGACGTCCTGAGTTCAAGCAGGACCACCTTCTCTGTGCGACAGGTCAAAAGAGGGGGATTTTGGTCCGTTCAGCGCAGATTGTCCTCTGTCGGCTCTTCCGAAAACCGGTGCTCCTGCAGGTAGGACTGGATCGCCCGGTGCAGCCGTGCCAGTCCCTCGGTGATGACCTCCGGGGAGTTGGTGACATAGGACAGGCGCAGGGTGGAGCGGTCCGGGTCGTGGGGGTAGAAGGGGGCGCCGGGGACGAAGGCCACTCCTTCCTCCACAGCCCAGGGAAGCAACCCGGCGGTGTCGATGCCATGGCCCAGGCGCGCCCACAGGAACATCCCGCCGTCCGGGGAGGTGATGGACGCTCCCGGTGGCAGGATCTGTAGCAGGCCTGCGTGCATGGCATCCCGGCGTTGCTGGTACACGGCGGCGACCTGACGGATGTGCTTGTCGACATCACAGGTGGCCAAGTAGTGGGCCGCGGCCAGCTGATCGACCACTGCCGACTGCAGTCCCACGGCCTGTTTGGCGATCGCGATGGTGCGCAGGATCGGACCCTCGGCCCGGATCCAGCCCACCCGTATCCCGGGGGCCACGATCTTCGACAGCGAGTTCAGCAGCAGACTCTGCCGGGCCATCCCGGGGTGGGCGGTGATCGGGGCCAGCGGTTCGCCGGTGAAGCGCAGCTGCCCGTAGGGGTCGTCCTCGACCAGGATGGTGCCGGTGCGGACCAGGATCTCGGCGACCTGGTGGCGGCGGGTGGCCGGCATGGTCGTCCCGGTGGGGTTCTGGAAGGTGGGGATGAGGTAGACGAACTTCGGGCGGTGCTCGTCGATCAGTTGCTCCAGCTGCTGGGGGACCACCCCGTGCTCGTCGGTGGGGACTCCGATGATCCGCGCCCCGGCCAGGGTGAAGGCTTGCACGGCGGCCAGATAGGTGGGGTGTTCCACCAGCACCACGTCACCGGCATCCAGCAGCGCTTGGCCCACCAGGTACAGGCCTTCCTGGGAACCGGAGGTCACCTGGATCTGCTCCGGAGTGCTCGGCACGTTCCGGGAAACCCGGGCCGCGGCCTGCTCCCGCAGTTCCGGTTCGCCCTCGGTGGAGGCGTATTGCAGAGCCCGGCGCCCCTGCTGGGCCAGCACGTGGGCGAAGGAGGCCTGCAGGTCCTCCAGGGCGAAAAGGTCCGCATCGGGGATGCCACCGGCGAAGGAGATCACCTCCCCGCGGGAGATGATGGCCAGGATGTCGCGCACCGGGGAAGACTGCACACCGTCCAGGCGCTGGGCCACGGGAAACATCCACGGTTCTTGGGTCATGTGCCGCACCTTTCAGAGCCTTCCTGGGGAAGATCACGCTGCTGGGACCGGGACGGGCGGGCGAGCACCTCGCCGTGGACCAGCACGAACCAGGCATTCTCTGCGGCGCCCCATCGAAGCCAGTCCTCGACCATGAGCTCCACCTCCTGGGACGTGGCCAACCCGAGCTCCCGTGCGCGGTCGGCGAAAGCCGGCGTGCGGGCGCGCTGAGCCCAGGAACGAGACCACCACTGGGTGCTTTCTGGGGTGGTGTAACACCAGGTCGAGGCGTCGGCCTGCACCTTGGTCAGGCCGGCCTGCAGACACCAGGACTTTAGCCGCCGACCGGCATCAGGCTCACCCCCATTGAGCCGGGCCATCGCACGATAGGTCTCCAACCACCGGGTCATCCCTGGGGAGGTGGGATACCAGGTCATGGCCTCGTAGTCGGCGTCCCGGCAGGCGATCCACCCATCCGGGCGGCACACCCTGGTCATCTCCTGCAATGCGGCGACGGGATCGGCCACGTGCTGGAGGACCTGATGGGCGTGCACCACATCGAAGGCCCCGTCCGGGAAGGGCAGACCGGTGATGTCCGCGAGCTGGAACTCGGTGCGCGTGTCGCCTCGCCGTGCCGCCTCGCCCCGGGCGACGACCAGCGCCTCCTCCCCCACGTCCACGCCCACCACGCGCCCCTCCGGCACATACCCCGCCAGATCCAAAGTGATCGACCCGGGCCCGCACCCGGCATCCAGCACGACCATGTCCGGTCGCAGGTGAGGCAGTAGATAAGCCGCGGAGTTCTCCGCCGTTCTCTGCGCATGGGAGAGCAGCACACTGGGGGCATAACCGAGACCGTACCGCGGCATGATGTCTCACATTCTAAGATGGTCATCTCTTATAGCAAGACAGTAGGGAAACGTGGGAGGCCCACCAAGGGTGGTTCATTCCCTGAGACGACCCCCTGACCACCCTCACACCACCTCCGCGACAACACCCCCTGACACCTCGGTGCGCACGCACTCTGCCACCCCGTCAATCGCCTCCGGCCACCGACGAAAGACATGTAATATCAGCGAATCGGCGCATGGGGCGTGTGTGATCGTGGTGCAGAGCACAATTGCCGGGAACCGCCAACAGCGACAAGGTGGAAAAGGTGAAAGTCCCGGTGCTCCCACACCCTCCCCCAAAGGTCCCAGCACGGGGAAATCCCCCGGACCAGGCCCTGCCATGGCTTCCCTTTGCCATCCTGCTGGTCGTGGCCTTGGCCGTCATGGCCCACGGCTCTTGGCGCGGTGACTGGTTGATCGTGACCTTGAACGCTGTGATTGTAGCGATCGCGGTCTGGGGACTTCGCCTCCCCCGCAAGCAGGCCGACGATTCTCACCAGTTTCCTGCCGCAGACCGGCTGGTGACTTCCTCTCCTGGCAGTCTCCTTGCCCCCTCGACCAAGGAGACGAGTCACTTTCCCTGTCCTCAGCCATCTCCGCACGCAGCACTCATCGACAGCACCACCACCGAGTCCCCGGAGGAGCTTCCTGTCCTGGCTTCCTTCGCGATCACCGACCGGATCGACAGCGCTGCCACCGGCACGACCGGCCGCCTGACCGTCATCATCCCCGCCGACACCGAAGTCACCACCGACCCGGTAGTTGCCGCTCTGCTCACCGCCGGACACCAGATCCTCGACGAGCACCACCTGACCGATCAACCCTTGCTAACGGTGGAAATCAGCGCGGTGGAGCGAGCCGACAAACAACCCGCCACCATCCCAGCGACCGGATTCACCGTGCACATCACCAATGATCTGACCGCCCGCCAATCGGACATCACCCTGGACGCACACCAGACGCTGGGCACCGACAATAGGGTCCTGCTCATCGCCGCTACCTTGCTGGCCGGCGCCGAGCACCTCCTGGACTATCCCGCCCGCTCCTTGCCCACACGACCCTCACGCACCCACCGAGGACGGGGCCATCGCAGGCGACACCCCCCACGCCCAGAGCCAGCCGCTAACCGGCCATATGTAAAGCGGAAGAGGGCTGAAGCGGTCTCAGAGATCATGTGAGGGTCCGGCAAACCCTCCGCCATGACCCTCAAGGTATGAATCTCTTACCTGACACCTTTCAGCGCAGCGCCCCGACGCCTGTCATCACTACACCGGCCGGGCCCGTGTCTGGGTGCCGCGGCGGGGCGTGTGAACGCCTGGCCTCGTCCCCACCACTCTCCCCTTGGAGCCCCCTTGAACGCTACCGCGCCCTGTCCTGCCATCGAGAACCTCCCGGTCGTCGACTCCTTCGCCGTCGCCGCCCAGATCCGCATGACCGCCACCGGTACTCGCACACGCCTGGCGGTCGCCGTACCGCAGGAGGCACCGGTCAACCCGCACACGCTGATCTCCGCGCTGCTCACCCTGGGCCGGCAGGTCCTGGAGGAGTACCGGCTCACCCGCCAGCAGCTGCCCGAGGTGGAGGTCACCGCAGTGGAGCGCGTCGAGACCGTCCCGGCGACCGCGGCCGCCACCGGGTTCACCGTCGGAGTCACCAAAGACCTGGAGGCCCAGCGCTCCACCCTCGTGCTGGACTCGGACTTCCTGCTGGGCAACGACGGCGGAGTGCTGCTGGCCGCCGCCACACTGCTAGCCGGCGCCGAGCACCTACTCGACCCCGAACCGGCTGATCATCCCCGCCACACCGGGCGCAGGCACCAACCCTCCCCCCGAAGCCGCCGCTCAGGCCGCCGGGGCCGCAGCCGCCACTGAGCCCACCCGGAACTTCTCCCCCTGCCCCGGGATGGGAACGTGCACCGCAATGCCAATGGGTAGCAGTGTGTGCGTGATGATCAGGCATATCCCGTTCCAGTCAGCTACCTTTGTCGATCTACCCCGCTCGGCTATCTCCACATCACCGTCTGGAAGGACCGCTTCATGACTGTTGTCGTCGCCGCCGTGTTCACCCCCGCCGCCGGCTCCCGAGAACGGCTTATCGAAGCCTTGCAGCAAGCCATTCCCGCTGTGCACGAGGAACCGGGATGCTTGCTCTACGCGATTCACGACGCCGCGGACGGGTCGATCGTGATGATCGAGAAGTGGGCCTCTGACAGCGACCTCGCAGCGCACGCCGAAGGGCCCGCGGTCGCACGCCTGAATCACCTCATCGACGGACTGACCGCGAAGCCCGTCGTTGTCACCACCATGGCACCGCTGCCCGCCGGCACCCATGATCAAGGCGCACTCTGAGAGCACTCATGGGCGCAGGCTCACAGGGTGACCGCCCGCAGGACGGGTCACTGAGCCGGCTGTCGGCCACGGCCATGCCCTGGCCGACGTCTTGAAAGGATTCCTCGGCGCAGCCCTCGTCGTCGTCGTCGTCGACGCCGTGTACTTCCACCGCACCGGACGCCGCTTCCAGGGAACCCTAGGAGCACCATCAGAGGGCTGACATGAGAAGTGGTGCGCCGCCTCGTTCCTCGCTAGGGCAAGTCGGCACGCCCAAGGGTCAAGACCCTGAAGTAGTGACAGCCCGACTGGCCATCTCGCCGTTCCCGGATGCACACGAATCTGTGGCGTGGAGCTCACGGGGCGGAGATCATGACGAGTGGTGTGCGCCCTGGCCTAGAACGGCAGGAGAAGCCACATGGACCGCACCGCGGCCCGGCGCACGAAGCAGGTACAGCTGCTGTGTGGGCTGCTGGCCATCGGGATGGGCCTGGTCTCCGTCGTAGCGAACTGGCCCTACCTGCTCGGCACCACGGGCGAGGACCGCTGGGTGGCCTGGTTCGCGGTCGGATCCGGGGCGTGGTTGCTGCGCGGACCCCGCAGCTACGGCAAAACCCTGGTGCTCACCCGCCGACAGTGGCGGTACGGATTCGTGGCCCTGATGGTGTCACTCCTCGCGGCCCTGATGGTGTGGGCCCTCCGTTTCCCGCAACCGCAGGCGATAACTGCGGTTCCGTCGCTGTTGGTGATCACCTTTCTCCTGCAGCTCTTCGTGGTCGAAGGCAGCGAGGAAGACCACGTCGTGGCGTTCAGCGAAGCCCAACACCGGACCTGGAAGCGTGGCACCGCCGGTCTGATGGCCATCGGCCTCCTGGCCATCGCCGGCGCCATCGCACTGGCTGTGGCCGGCAACCTGATGGGCGCGGGCTTCCTGATCCCCCTCGGGATGATCTTCCTTATCTTCGCCACGATGATGAGACGCCAGCTCATCCGACGTCGAGACGAAACCCCGCGCAAGGCCCACTGAACAGGGATGCGCGACAACAAGCCGAAGGACAGACGGAACCCCGACTGCAACGCCATTAAGAATCCTGGGCATCAGCGTGGAGCACGTGCAAAAAGGTCCAACTACGCCGCAGGCGTAGGGTGCAGATGATCGCTCCGCCTAAAAGGCCGCTGGAGGTCACCAGCCAAGAAAGCTCAGGCCGGACGAACTCACAGACGAGCATGCCCAGCAGAGCGGCGACCATGACCATGAACCCCTCGATTACGTTGCAGGCCGCTACACCGGCAGCAATTCGCACGTCAGGATGTGACGGCAAGGACCTGGACGTGACAGCTGAAGAAAACGCCCGCTTCCACTGTGCCCTGAGGATCTTCTTGTCAGGTCGTGGGCGTGGCGCTTTGGTGAGGTGATGGACGATCCCTATCAAACCGAGAACGGCAAAGAGAACCAGTAGCTCCCATGGCACACGTTGCTCAGCGGCGTCCAAAGGAAGGAACGACGCAAAGAGCGGAAAGCCGATGACTGCTACCGCGCATGCAGGAAGTGTACGAGTGATGGCCTGGCCAGCCGTGGGGATCGAGATGTTGGCGATCCGGGCGGCATCTCCAGCTGTAGTGCGACCATGCTTATCCATTTCATAAAGCTAATGCCAGATACCCACCAAGGGCTTGGCCTACATCAGGGGACCGGCTCTACTGCGGTGTTGTGTACCGGGACTGGCGGTCCGCCTACCGACGCCCCGTGACACCCCACTCGGCTGGCCGGGCGCCAAGGCCCGGATGGAGCTGACCACTTCGCATGGCAACCCCTACTGCAATTGAGGCATAGGGCAGAGTATATCTTCTTGGGCGCGGGCGGTCCGGACACGCCTACCGGTGCTGCGGTGCCGTCTCGGTCGGCCCTGCGGGCTCCCGGTAGTGTCCGGACATGAGCAAGAGGAGGAGCCGCCCCTCCCCCGGAGCCGCTGAGGAGGCAATGGTGCAGCCACCGCTGTCCACGTCGGGGGATTTGGCATGGGCGGCCCATCAGCGCACCGCTCGAGTCACCAGCACCACGCTGATCCGCGTCACCGAGGGATTGATCGGCCCGGAAGAGATCGCCCTCGATCCGGAGAGTCATCTCCTGGACATCTTCGCCCACGAAGCCGAAGCCACCCGCGTATGGCACCGACGCCGGCGCCTGGCAGACAGCGGATGGATCGAAGGGGCCGTACGGCTGCGCTACCAGGAACAGGAGCTGATGCCAGCTGCTGGAGCGTGGGACGTGGTCAGCCTGTCGTTCGCCCTGCTGCAGCTGATCGAGGAGTTCCAGCAGGAAAGCCATGCCGGGGTGTATTTCCCGGACGAGCCGGTGCCCATTGCTTTGGAGACGGTCGAGCGCCGGGTCTTCTTCACCGTCGCTGAGACCCGGGTGATGGTCGGGCCCCTACCCTTCCTCAGCAGTCTGGTCGACGAATCCGAACGCTTTTTCCAGTGGGTCGGGCGCAACATCGGTGCCGATGCGGCGGACCGGGAGATCGAAGCTATCCGCTCCCGCCTTGCTCAGACCTAGCCTCCCCCGCGAGCTCCAGACACGCATCCGAATCGAGTGCACGCAGAGACAACCCCAACTGCACGTGCCGATGCCCATGGACCCGCGACGATCAGGAGCGTGGGCGGTCCCTGTCGTTACGGGGCCGCCCATGTGTGAGCATCCCGGTCTCGTTCGGCAGGAGTGCACCTCCTGCCGCGGGGAGAAAGAGGAGGGCGGGCAGCCATTCAGTGATGGCGAACAGGCCTAGTGCGAGAAGGAGAACGACGATCGCTGCGACTCGGACTTTGGTGTGAATGACATCACTTCCGTTGAGTTCGCGAAGCCTAACATCGGCCTCCAGGACCCCTTGCCACTCGACTCGCCGGGCGGACTCCCAGCACAAACGGGAACCCCTGCTGCAACTCCGCATACCCCGTCGTCAACCGGCGCTTCAATGGTTCCGACCACGGCGCTTATGACGGCCAGACCGCGCGAGAGCGCCCTATGGTGAGCAGGTGCCACCCCTCTTCGACGCCTCCGCGCGCCACCGTGCCCTGAGGCGCACCGTTCTCGTCCTGGTGGCGGTGTTCCTCCTTTTCGCCGTGGCCGGCGCCACGTTCCTGTACGCGCAGATGAGTGTGCGCACCCCCTTCGATGCCTGGTGGCGGAACCTTCAGAGCGTGGAGCGGCATCTGGGGCGGCTCGTCGGCGTCGACCGGGCGGTGCTGACGGTGGAGACACCGTACTGGGTCAACCGATCCCTGCACGGGGCCTGGCCGCCTCGCTCTGGGACCCTGGAACTGCGCCTGGACGACGGCACGGACCAGGCCCGACTACTGAAGCTGCTGCCGCAGGCCCACCGGATCATCGCCGAGCACGACTGGCCAGTGCATGAGGGCCACCGCGTGGACCCCGAGGAGGTCACGTTTCCAGTTGACCCGGCCACCTGGAAGGTCTTGGTCACTTCCGGGCCCAACCGCCTCGAGACGGCAGAAGGAGCCCTGTCGGTCCTGCCGCTGGCCCACCAGGGGACGAACGCGGCCCGGGAAGCCACGGACCGCCTGGAGACGTCCTCACCCGTGGGCAACAGCAGCGCCACCTTGATCGGCTACCGCGAGGTGGATCTGACCTCGGAGACCTCGGTCCAGGAGTTCTTGGACGCCCGCCAGGCGATGCCCGAGGACGTTCAGCTCATCGGCCGGCAGGGCGACACCACTGTGCTGGCCGTGCTGGCCGAGGCCCCGACGGGCATGGGCCCGGTCACGGCTGCAGACATCGTCGCCGGCGCACGGTTGGGTAGTGCTGGAGGAATCCGCACGCTGGAGATCGGATACGGAGGCGAGGACGGCCGCTTGAGCTTGTGGGCAGAGACCCGGGATGAGTTCGGCCAGCTCTCCGACGGCCCTCTGCCCGAGTTCACCCTGACCACCGCGGCCGAGCTGCACGACCTGCTCGCCGAACACCGAGTACGGCACACCATCGTCGTCGCTGTCCCCGGTCACGCATACACCTGGCCCGCCGAGCTCGAAGAAGGCAGTGAGTAACCCTCCCTGCAACCGGCTCCGCCTGGTGCAGTTCGTGCGCGGAAGCCGGAATGTGGGCGAGGAAGTCTAGGCAGTTTCCCTGTCGGCGGGTTCGACCGTGGGGGTCCCTGCACGGGTGGAGGTGACTGGTGGCGGCAGTGCTGCACTCAGGTGCGGGGCGATGCGTGCCAGCTGGACGAGATAGCCATGGGCGTCCAGCTCGGTCAACGCGACAGGAACCCGAGCCTTGGCCGTGCTGGCGCGGGCAGCGAGGTCAGCCAAAGCCAGGGTGTGTTCGGGACGGGTGCGGGCCACCGCACGCAGCACGCGACGGGCTTGCGGGCTCAGCCGGGTATCGGCGCCGGCTTGGTCGATCAGGGCGTCCAGGGCCGGGCGCAGTGCTGCGAAGGCCGCCGCCCGGGACAGCGGATCTCTCACAGGACTCGCCCACCTGGCGTGCGCCCCGGCACAGTGCCCATCGTTCATGCGGACCGCCTTAACCAGGACAGCTGCCGGCGCGCGGTCGTTGTGCTGCCACAGCGCCGGAGGAATTGTCAGGGGTGCCGTGTGGGGCCGCCGCTCTGGCAGCAGAAGAGTCGCCCCCCGACGACGGGACCCTAGGCCCCAGTTCTTCTGCCGCCAGGACGGCGGCCATCCGACCGGTCGGCAGCGGATCAGCCCCCCGGCTGAGCACTCCGACACGGTCCACGCTGGGTGACTCAGCCCCCCGACTGAGCACCGTGCGTGATACCCCAACCGTACCGACCAGTAAGAAGAAGATCGACTTTCATCATGTCCCCATTTCCGCTGGCGGAACGCCCCATCATGCTCGTGAGGCGTGTCCGGTGCGCGTCGTCCCCCCGAAGGCAGCTCCCGGCGGCTCATGCGACAAGAGGACATTGCTGTGGTGCTGGCCCTGCGGAGACCAACCACAACTGCGCTGTCGGTTCAGGGTCCGACTGAGGACAATGAGCCCATGACCCGCACCGCCCCCAGCCGCCCGACCAGGTCCCTGTGAACCGCTTTCTGCTCGCTGTCCTTGCGGGGCTGATCGGTCTCGCCACGTCGGTAGCCCTATATCTCGGCCTGGTGCATGCGGTTCCATTGGTGAGTTGGGGCACCGATGAGGAAGAGCTCCTGCGCGTCGAAGGTGCACACGACGTGCGAATCGCATCCCTGCTCGCCGCGCTGGCCGGCGTCCTGCTCCTGACCGCCCGTGCCCGGTGGACAGGTGGCATCGCGGTGGCAGCCGCCTGCCTGATGGCTGTGCTGGCTCATGGGAACACGGTCGCGTCTTGGGGCCTGCTGCTGGTCTACGTGCTGGTCTTGCTGGTGGGTTGTGGTGGCGTCGTCAGACAGGCCAGGAACCTGCGGAGTATGGCACCGTCACGATGGGCGCTCGGTCGCCTTGGGTGAGCGGGCTGCTCTCACATCGCTACACCGGCCGGACATGCTCACGGCCTCGACTACACCCTGCATTGGGATGAGTCGTTAAGAGAACCCCATGTGCAAATCCGCAGTCCCGGCGGCGCAACGGAGCATCAGCAGAGCCCTGCGGAAAGGCGACGGGCACCGAGGCGCGGCCGGAGGCTCTGCTCCGGGGACGGGGTCCATGGCGTGGTCCCCGGTGCCACGGACGGGAACAGGGCGGCCGCCGCGCAACGACCAGGTGTCGTCTTGATCCGTTGAACTCCCGAAGTCAACAGAACTGGGGTAGATCAAGTTTGTGTCGCTGACGGGGTGGCCTCAAGGATGTTCGCTGGATACGTTGCAAAGGCAACTACCCCACCGAAAGCGAGAAGCAGATGCGAAAAAGCGCAGCAAGTGCCGCCCTGATCACCGCCGTCGGGCTCTCGGCCCTGACCACTGCCCCGGCCTCGGCCGACGTCTACGGGCCCGTCTTCCCCGTCTGTGACGCAGCCTTCGCCGCGGAGGTGTACAACATCCCCCAGGGCAGCCCGGCCTACAACCCCGCCCTGGACACCGACGCCGACGGCGTGGCGTGTGAGAGCGGGGCCTACGCCTACGACGCTGCGAAGGTCGCCGAGATCGTGGAGCAGCGTGAGCTGGCCCGGGATACCCTGCCCCCGAACACCGGTATCATCGCTGGCCCCGATGGCACTGGTCTGGAGGAGGCACGGCAGATCGAGCAGGTCCCCGTCGGCGGCGCCGACACCGGCGTGGCCGTGGAAACCGGCGACGGCAACGGCGCCGCCGCGGTGACCGGTGGCCTGACCCTGACTGCGGCCCTCGCCGGCGGTGCATTCCTGTTGCGACGGCGCGCCCGAACCGCCTGAGTAGCACGCCCACGGCCCCGGTAGCCCTCATACAGGGTCGTTGGGGCCGTTGGCGTACCTACCGCAAGCGCCGTCCGACACCTCAATCCCACCTATTGCACCACCACGACGGCGGAGTCGGGTCGATCTGAGGGGCATACCAGCAGAGGCCAGAAATTCCAGAGCTGGGTGTCTGCCAATCCGCCTTATGTGAAGTAGGGCGTCAGCGGGTCTGCCTGTCGCTCGTCGATGCTCCGGTCACGGCGAGGTCGTCCTGGTGTGTCAGACAGCCGCGCCGGCTACTTCCGGCATCCCCAAGTCCTAGCCGTGGCCGCCGTGGTGGCCGCCGTCGCCGACCTGATCGCGGGCCATGTAGTTCTCGATGTCGAAGAGGTTCTCCGCCCGGCGCGCGATGTTCACCAGCGTGGTCATCGAGGCGACCTCCTCGATCTGTACTTTCAGGAACCGCAACATGAACTGCTCCCCGAGCGGGTCGCCCTCGGCCCCGGCGGCAGCGAACAGTGTTTTGGTCTGCTCGGTGACCTCCTGGGCCGGGGCCAGAGCCAGGGGCCCGCGGACGTCTGTGAAATCGTTGCGCACTTGCCCGACCCCGAGAATGGTCAACGGAAGATTCCGGTACAGAACCGGCCGAGATCTGGGTCCGGCACGGCCTCCCATTTTCATCATGTCGCCACAGTTCTGCGGCTGGAATTGGGGTTAAGGGCACGAGACCGGGCAGGGGTCCTGCGGGATATTGGTGTCATGGTCAGATTACGTGTGCTGTCCCGCTTGGCGTCGGCCTTCACCACCCCGCGCTCCCCCGAGGATTTCCTGCGGCTCATCGACCCGCTGGCCAGCGCCCGGCAGTTGCGCGCCGTCGTCACCGCGGTGGAACCCGAGACCGCGGGCTCGGTCACGATCCGCTTCCGCCCCGGCAAGGGGTGGAACCCGCACGAGGCCGGTCAGTGGGCGCGAATCGGCGTGGAGATCGACGGGGTGCGGCACTGGCGCTCCTACTCCCTGAGCACTGGCACCGGGCAGGACCCAGCCATCACCGTGACTGCTATGGGTGCTGTCTCCACGGCCCTGGTGCGCGGCACGAAGGTCGGGGACGTGCTGTTCCTGGTCCCGCCGGAGGGCGACTTCGTGTTGCCCGAGCACCCGCGCCCGCTGCTGATGCTCACCGCCGGCAGCGGGCTCACCCCGGTCATGTCGATGATCCGCACCCTGGTACCGCGCCGGCCGGACGCGGATGTGGTGCTCGTCCACTCCGCACGCACCCCCGAGGACGCTCTGTTCGCCGAGGAGCTGGCCGAGCTGGCGGACCAGTTCCCCGGTTTCCGCCTCGTGCACTGGTTCACCGGTGAGCGCGGTCGGCGCCTGGATTTCACCACGACCGCCGACCTCGACGCCGTCTGCCCCGACTGGCGGAACCGCGCCGCCTACGCGTGCGGGCCCGCCGAGTTCCTCGACGCCGCCGAGGCGCTCTGGGCGCGGGAGGAGGGCCAGTTGCGCGTAGAGCGCTTCGCGCCTGCCCTGCTGGCCGGCTCCGGCGGGAAGGGCGGCCGGGTGACCTTCGAGCGCTCCGACCAGGAGGTCGAGGCCGACGGCGCGACGACCCTGCTCGAGGCCGGGGAGGAAGCCGGGGTGGTGATGCCCTACGGCTGCCGGATGGGCATCTGCCGCTCCTGCCTCGTGCCACTGCGTGCCGGACAGATCCGGGACCTGCGCACCGGGGAAGTCCACGGCGAGCCCGGGGAGCTCGTGCAGACCTGCATCTCCGGCGCCGCCGGACCCGTCAACCTCGACATCTGATCCCTGCCGAAAGGACGACCCATGGCCTCCACCGCTTCCTCCAACCAGACCACACCCACAGCCCAACGCACCCCTACCCAGGAGCCGTCACCGGCTCCCGATGACGCGCCGGATGTACGTCCCTCGGCCGCCGCCCATCTGACCGACGAACGGATTCAGGAGGTGGGCCGTGAGCTTGATGCGATCCGCGCCACCGTCATCGAGGACCGCGGGACCAAAGACGCCGCCTACATCCGCCGCGTCATCCGAACCCAGCGATCGTTGGAACTGGCCGGGCGCGCCACGTTGTTGTCCGCCAAGCACAAGCCCGCCTGGTTCGCCGGCACCGGCATGCTGACCGTCGCCAAGATCCTGGAGAACATGGAGATCGGCCACAACGTGCTGCACGGGCAGTGGGACTGGATGCGCGATCCCGACATCCACTCCACCACCTGGGAGTGGGACTTCGTCACCCCTGCCGAGGCGTGGCAGCACACCCACAACGACCTGCACCACACCTGGACCAACGTCATCGGCAAGGACCGCGACGTCGGGTACACCATCCTGCGCATGGACGCCGACCAGCCGTGGCGCCTCAAGAACCTGGGCAATCCGCTCTACAACGCCCTGCTGGCCCCGGTCTTCGAATGGGGCATCGCCCTCTACGACCTCGAACTCGACCGGGTGCGGGCGGGCACCAAGTCCAAGGCCGAACTCCACCAGTCGCTGAGGGCTCTGGGGGCGAAGTTCGCCAAGCAGATCGCCAAGGACTACGTGGCCACCCCGGTGGCCGCCGCGGTCCTGAGCGGCTCGGGGAAGCAGGCTCTGGCTGCCACGGCCACCGCCAACGCGGTGCGCAACGTCTGGGCGCACGCCGTGATCTTCTGCGGCCACTTCCCCGCCGGGGCGGACACCTTCACCGAGGCCCAGATCGAGGGCGAGACCCGCGGCGACTGGTACGTGCGGCAGATGATCGGCTCGGCCAACATCTCCGGGTCGAGGCTGATGCACCTCATGACCGGCAACCTGTCCTTCCAGATCGAGCACCACCTGTTCCCGGACCTGCCCTCGAACCGCTACGCCGAGGTCGCCGTGAAGGTCCGCGAGATCTGCGAGCGCTACGGCCTGCCCTACACCACCGGCCCGCTGCACCAGCAGGTCGGCTCGGCGTGGGCGAAGGTGTTCCGCCTGGCCCTGCCCTAGAACGACCGCCGTAGGTGTTTGATCATGTGCTGTACCCCGGATGCCGGTGGGCGCCTGTGGTCACCTTGTGACGGTCCACGGCGAGACTTGCGGAACCAGTGTGAGGCCCTGGGCCGGAGCTCGGGTGCATGGCTCGGAGCAGTTTCAGCGGCCGGTACAGGGACCGAAGCATGACCGCAGGCGCCTTCAACGCTGGGCTGTCGACCTGGTGGGCACGGCAGGTGCGGTCGAAGCGATTCACGTAGTAGCGAAAGTCTTCGGGGACATCATCCAGGCGGCGGGCGGAGACACCGGCGACCATGGCCGGGACGTAGGCGATCCGCAACCCGTGCTCGCCCAGGTGCAGAGTCAGATCGAGGTCTTCGTGCATCTCATCGGCTTCGTCCCGGCAGACCGTGGAACGGATCTCCTCCCAGGCGCAGCGGCGGATCGCCATGTTCGACCCGTACAACATCGGATACCGGTCAGGAGCCAGCCGCAGCGCCAGTCGCCGCCCCGCGTCATCGAGCCTCAATCCCAGACGGCGCAACGGCATGTCGTCATAGGCCACCGGGCCGGTCGCCGCAGCGACACCCGGATCCAGAAAGGCCTGCTGGACCTGCTCCACCCATTGCGGTGCCAACACCGAGTCCGCATCGATCCGACCCAGCACATCTGCGGTGGCACTGTTCAGGCCGAAATTGCGCGTGGGCACCAGCCCCTGCTCCAGGTTCTGCTGCACCACGATGATGGGGCTCTCCGGGTGCTGCCGCTGCACCCGGGTCACCACCGCCCCGGTGCCGTCGGTGGACCCGTTGTCCACCACGATGATCTGCTCCGCCGCCACCGTCTGATCCAACACCGCCAGCAGGCACCGCTCGATCACGGCTTCTTCGTTGAACGCCGGAATCACCACCGAGACCCCAGGCCTATCAGGGCGTTGACAGGCAGGCATGCCACCCATGATAGGGACTACCCCCTCCACGATGGAGAACGCGTGACGCAGGGTGCCGGCTCCACGCTGCCGGGCGCATCCGAGAAGATCCCCAACGAACCTCAAGGGACAGCCCATCCAGCCAGAACCCGTAGCCCCGTCGGAGCATCCCGGCGGGTTCGGGCCTGCCCTCAGGTGCCGTCGAGGATCTCGAACTCATCGCCGGGGCTGAACTCCAGCCGTGTGCCGTCGAGCACGACCACGTAGCCATCAGTGATCTTCCCAGCCCGGGCTCCACCACCGGCTCCGACGGTGTAGGTGACGGACTGGACATGGTCAACAGTGCCCGTCTGATTGGTTCCACCGCTGCGGATGCGAACCTGCTGACCGACGTACCGCCCGATCTTGGAGATGTCCATGCGCTCACTGTCGCATGCGGGGAACCTGGCGTCGAGCATCCCAGACACCACCAGCCCCGTCGCCACACCGGCCGGCACATGCTGGGTCCGTAACCGCTTCACCATCGGGAACAACAGCCCTGCGAGCAGCCCCGCGATGGGCACCGGGATGATGACCACCGTGATCGTGGAGAGCAGATAGCCGGCGGCACGGTCCCACTTCTGCCACCAGTGAGGTATTTCATGAAGAAGATCCTTTTCGCCCTTGCCCCCGTCAACATCAGCCGCGTCATGCAACGCCGACAGGAGAAGAAGACCCGCGGCAAGGTCCAGCGCACTCCTCGGCGCTGCTGAACCGACACCCGTCACCAGTGGGCCGGCCCCACCGTCCCGGCATCAGTGCCCGCCCCAGTGGCACGGCGGGACGGCGAAACCACCTCTGATCGGCAACCGTGCTGCCACGCGGGATAATCTTAGGGTCCCCTCTGAGGGCCCCCGGGATCTCTCGGGCAGGCCGGTGGGTCAGTCGCCCACGGCATCACGACCCCGGCGGATGAGCAGCTCGTCGGGAGGATAAACCACGGAGACGTCCTTGTCCTCGTAGTCGAACTGGGTCAAGAACACCCGCATCGCGTTGAGCCTCGCCCTTTTCTTGTCGTTGGACTTCACCGTGATCCACGGGGCGTGGTCGGTGTCCGTGCGCAGGAACATTTCCTCCTTCGCTTGCGTGTAGTCCGCCCACCGGTCCAGGGACGCCAGATCCATGGGCGAGAGCTTCCAGCGTCGCACCGGATCGATCTGACGGATCGCGAAGCGGGTGCGCTGCTCGTGTTGGGTGACGGAGAACCAGAACTTGGTGAGGTGGATGCCGGAGTCCACGAGCATCCTCTCGAACACCGGGGCCTGGGTCATGAACTGCTCGTACTTGGCCTCCGTGCAGAACCCCATCACCCGCTCCACGTTGGCCCGGTTGTACCAGGAGCGGTCGAACATCACGATCTCCCCGTTCGTGGGCAAGTGGCGGATGTAGCGCTGGAAGTACCACTGCCCGGCCTCCCGGTCCGAGGGCTTCGTCAGGGCCACGACCCGGGCCGCCCGGGGGTTCAGGTGCTCGGTGAAGCGCTTGATCGTCCCGCCCTTGCCGGCCGCGTCGCGGCCCTCGAACACGATCACGTGCTTCAAGTCGTGGTCCTGGGCCCAGTACTGGAACTTCAGCAGCTCGATCTGCAGCTGGTACTTCTCCAGCTCGTACTCCTCCCGGCTCATCAGCTCGTCATGGGGATAGTCCTCCCGCCAGGTCTGCACCGCCGAGCCCCCCGGATCGATCAGCTCCGGGTCCTCCTCGTTACCGTGCGGCACCGTGTACCCCTGGCCGATGAGCTTGTCGATGAACTCCCGCAGGTTCTCTCGCGCCGGTTCCATGGCGTTGGTCATTGGTCGATCTCCTCCCGGGCCGAACGGCCCCTAGGCGCTGCAGACCGGTGTCGCGATCAGCGCCGGCAACGACGGGCACGCCCACGGCCCTTCCATGGGAGTGTCATTCACTCCCCCTGACGTGATGCGGCCCGTGTGGCCGCCTCCGGCCCTGCCGCGACTGGCGGCAACAACGCCAAGGGCCATCAATGGGCGGCCTGAACCCGGGCACCGGCTGGTCATCATTGCTGTGCACCGTGACCGTGTCAGACCACCATACTGGTAAGCACCCTGATGGATGATGTGGATATTGAGGAGCGCAGCCGTGGCTGATACCGAAGGCCGGATCCAGGACCTGCCCGCGCTGCGCCCTGGTGATCAGATCGAGGTCTGGCACGAGGGATACCTGCACTGGGTGGGCACAGTGGAGCAAGTCGCTCCGGCGCTGGAGGTCGCGTGGATCCACGAGATCCTCGGTGGATATCGCCGGCTGGTGCATGCCCAGGACGCCGACCTACGACACCACCTGCCTCGCGGCGGTGCAGTAGTGCCGCAGTAAGCCCTCGGACCATCGGGGGCTCCGAGCGGGATCCTCGGTGAATGCTCGCTGCCGGCGGGCCGTGCGCACCCCCGCGGGGAGAACGTCGACAGGGGCCGATAGTTGACTGGTCGAATCATCAGCTTGCTTAATAGGTTCCCGTGCTCCCGAAGCGCTCACCGCGAGAAGGCGCAGGTCCGCAGCGGATTCACGGTGTTTCCCGTCAGGATGCCGTTCGTCTGGATGGTGTCCTTCTGGGGTACGCGTGCGAAAGATGAGTTCTCAGCGCCCGGCGAGCACGGTTGCCGTCGCAGGAGTCGCCCCAGGCGCAGTGCCGAGTCACTGCGGGAACGAGGTTGAGGTGTTCGAAGCACCGAGTCTGATTTTTGCGGCCGCGGGTTTGGCCGTGTTCGCCGCCGCACTGCTGCCGCGGCTGCTGATGCGAGCACCGGTGTCGATGCCCATGGTGTTCCTGGGCGCAGGCGTGGTGATTTTCTCCCTGACTGAAAGCCTGCCGGATCCGGATCCAGTGGCTTACAGCGACGTCACGGTCCATCTGAGCGAGATTTGCGTGATCATCTCATTGATGGGTGCGGGCCTGGCCCTGGACCGCCCAGTGGGGCTCAAGCGATGGGCCACCACCTGGCGGCTGCTGGGCATCGCGATGCCGCTGTGCCTGCTCGCGGTGACCCTGCTGGGGTTATCGATGCTGGGGCTGAGCCTGGCCGCCGCCGTGCTCGTGGCGGCGGCCCTGGCCCCCACCGACCCGGTCTTGGCCTCCGAGGTGCAGGTCGCAGCACCCTCGGAGGCCCAAGAGGACCTCGACGGCGAGGACGAGGTCCGCTTCGGACTCACCTCCGAGGCCGGGCTCAACGACGGCCTGGCCTTCCCCTTCGTCTATCTCGCCATCGCCCTCAGCATCGTGGGGACCGCCCCCGCGGCGTGGTTGCCGCACTTCACCGCCGTAGACGTGGTCTGGCGGATCGCCATCGGCTGCCTCGCGGGATTCGCGGTGGGCAAGCTGCTGGGCCGGATCTTCTTCCGCTCCCCGATCGACAGCGTCCGCATGGCCTCCCACTCCGAAGGCTTCGTCGCCCTGGCCGCGACCTTCCTCACCTACGGCCTGACCGAGATGATCGAAGGCTACGGGTTCATCGCCGTGTTCGTGTGCGCGGTGACCATCCGGGCCGGTGAGCGGACCCACGGCTACCACGGCGTGCTGCACAGCTACATCGAACAGCTCGAGCGCCTGCTCACCGTGGTAGTGCTCGTGCTCCTGGGCGGGGCCGTCGCCCGCGGACTGCTCGCCGGCCTCACCTGGTCCGAGGTCCTGGTGGCCGCGGCCTTCCTGCTGCTCATCCGTCCCCTGGCCGGGTGGATCAGTTTGGCCGGGGGCCGCACCGGCCCGTGGGAACGCGCCGTGATCGCCTTCTTTGGCGTGCGCGGCATCGGCTCGGTCTACTACCTGGCCTACGCCCTGTCCAAGGGCGAGTTCGCCGCGGAGGACCAGATGCTGTGGCGGATCGTGGGGCTGGTAATCGTCGCCTCAATCGTGGTCCACGGGGTCACCGCCGGGCCCGTCATCACCTTCATCGACCGAGCCCGGCAGCGCAAGGCCGTGCGCGAGACAGGCACCGAAGCGGCCGCACCCCACACCCCCCTCTGACACGCCCCTCCGCCCCGAAGCGGGCACGAGGGATCGTGCTGCCGGCTCCGAAGGCTGAACGTCACGTCCACCTCCCTCGACATGCCATTTGCTCGGCCCGGGTAGATTCACCACCCATTACCTCTCACATCACGAGGTGGGCACGGTCACTGCGCCATGGCCACCCTGCAGGATGGGGCAGTCCTCGCTCTCCGGACCGAGACAATAAACCGCAACCAGCAACGGCACCGCAACCACGACGGGCCCTGTCCAAGCGCCCGCTGAGAAACTTCTACTGCAGCGTCAGAAGCATCCCGCTCGGGCGGGGCCGGCTCGTGCGCTGATGCGCCGGGGCGAGGTATTGCTAAGTGCCCGGGACCGATGCTGCACTGGATGGACGGGCCTGCCTTGGGCCCTGACGATCAAGGGCATCATCATGGCTGACCACGACAAGCAAGCAGAGCACACCAAGGCGGAGCACACCCGCGGGGAGAACTGCGGACACAACACCGTCGAGCACGGCGACCACGTGGACTATCTCCACGACTTCCACCGGCATTCGGAGCACGAGGACCATTACGACGAGTGCGGGTAGCCCACCCCTGTGGTACCCCAAAGCCTCTGCCCGATGCAGGGGCTTCTGGCTATGCGCTGACCAACGGTCGCGAAGGAACCTCATACCGGCAACGCTTGCCCACGAAGTGCTGAAGGTTTCCTTGACTAGCGTCCCCTACCGCATCGGGGGGGCATCCTGGCCGGCCCGTACCGGCTGAGGGCCCCGACGGTCCGTGGAATCCCTGCATCCCTCCTCCGGAACCCCGGTGGACAGGTAGGACCAGATCCGTGATGCGTTCCCTCGGCCGGAGCGCTGGTCAGTCGCGGCGGATGGCCCGCCAGATGACCACCACGATGACTGCGGCCACGACCACAGCGATGACCAGGACGCCGAGAAGAACCAGCCCCAACGCCCCCACGCCACTGCGGCCGAGAAGCCACCCCGGAGCCGGGCCCCCGCCGAGCAGCAGCGCGGCGGTGAGCAATAACGTGCGGGCGACAGAAGGTCCCATCACCTCCCATTCTCCCGCCCCGGAACCTCATCAGCACCCGAGAGGGCCCTAAATGATCTCCCCCGTCGGGCGCTACCCGAAAGCACCGGAACACCTGCGCCCACACAGCATCCTTGAAGGCACCATGGTCCGCACGAAATGTGGCCGATGCTGGCCTCACGGCCGACATCATTCCGATGACCTCGCCTGGCGGCCTGCCTCTAACGAGCCATATGTAAAGCAGGAGCGTCTAGCAGGCGATCACCCCGGGGCCGGAGTTCCCGTGCGGTGTCCGAGGCCTTTCTCCGGCCGACCCGGACCACAGGGATGGCGCCGCGGATACGGGTCCCTCAGCCGGGGTCCCGCTCCGTGCGGGCGGTGATGATGTGCCCCCGCATCGGCAGTTCCAGGCGTCCGTTGGCGGTCCGGAAGGGCTGGAGGGCCTCCCTCGTGTCCTCGAAGATCCGGGTGTAGGCCTCGCCCGAAAGGCGCTGTCGCAGCGGGGTGCCATCGACCTCGGTCGCGACGAACTCCTCGACGGATGGGAAGGCGGCGGTGTCCGTGCGGGTCAGCGTGTCGACGACCCGCAGGCCGGCGGCGACGAGTCCCTCGGTCAGCTCGGTGAGGTCGCCCAGCCGCCAGTACGTACTGATCACGTCGACCGCTGCCGGGCCCGCGTGGCGGGCGACGACCTCGTAGAACGGTGCCCAGGCGGTCTGCGCCCGGAGCTCGTCCCAGACCTGTACGGCCACCGTCCCCTCAGGGACCACCACGCGCGCCATTTCCCGCAATGCGCGGCCCGGTTCCGCGACGAACATCAGCCCGGCCTGGCACAGCACCACGTCGAAGGAGCGGTCCGGGAACGGCAGGGCGAGGGCGTCCGCCTGGACCCACTCGAGGTCGGGGGAGACACGCCGCGCGACGGCGAGCATGCCGGCGTTGACGTCGAGCCCCACGACGCGTCCGCGTCCCTGCAGGAGGCGCGCCGCCTCCCGTGCCACCACACCGGTCCCGCAGGCGACGTCGAGGACCGACTGCCCCGGCCGGACACCGGCGGCCCGCACGAGGTGCGGGGCCCAGCGCCCGAACAGGGCCGGCACGAACTGCGCTTCGTAAACCTCCGCCGCGTCCACGAAAACCTGGAAATCGTCACTGGCCATCGTCCGTGCCTCCAACAGCTCCGGTGCCGTTCCGTGTGATGTCCAGTCAACCACCGGGGTCATCCTCGGACCAGCTCCATCTCCTCACAACTCAGCACAGTTGGGAACACTGGAACAGCACCACCTAGCGCCACTTCACTGGGAGAAGACATGCACACGTCCTCCGCATCAGGACCGGCAAGGGCAGCACAACTTACTCCTGGTCTCAAAACCTGATCGGTTGTTGCCCGCTTCCCTTCGAGTGGCCGACCAGGGACTGTCCGATAAACGGTGTGTGGGGCCCGGCGGTTTTCATCAGTGAGCGGTTCTCTCAAACCGTCCGGCGAAGGTGATCGCGAACGCGTTCAGCGCCGGCTTCCACCTCATCACCCAGCGTGCTCTACCGCCGCCGGTCGGATCAAGAGACCTGGTGACGAGGTAGAGGCACTTCAGCGCAGCAGCCTCGTTCGGGAAGTGCCCGCGCGCCCGCACCGCCCTCCGGTAGCGGGCGTTGATCGACTCGATCGCGTTCGTCGTGCAGATCACCCGGCGAATCTCGACGTCGTACTCCAGGAAGGGCACGAACTCCGCCCAGGAGGACTCCCACAGCTGCACGATCGCCGGATACCGCTGGCCCCACTCGGCCGTGAACTCGGCGAACCGGTCCTTCGCCGCTTGTTCTGAAGGCGCGGTGTAGACCGGCTTGAGCGCCTTGACGATCCCGTCACGGTGCTGGCGGCCGGCGTAGCGGAAGGAGTTGCGGATCAGGTGCACGATGCACTGCTGAACCACCGTCTGCGTCCAGGTGGTGCTGATCGCCTCCGGCAGGCCCTTGAGCCCGTCGCAGACGGCGATGAGCACGTCCTCGACGCCCCGGTTCTTCAGCTCGGAGAAGACCTGCAGCCAGAACCGGGCGCCCTCGGCACCGTCACCGGCCCAGATCCCGAGGATGTCGCGTTCACCGTTCACGGTCACGCCCATGACGACGTAGAACGGCGTGTTGCGCACCTGCCCGTCGCGGACCTTCACCACAATCGCATCGACGAAGAGCACCGGGTAGAGCGGATCCAGCGGCCGCGAAGACCACTCGGCCAGCTCGCCGGCGACCTTCTCGGTGATCCGACTGATGGTGTCCTTGGAGACCTTCGCCCCGTAGACCTCCTCGAAATGCGCCGCGATCTCCCCGGTCGTCAGGCCGCGGGCCGACAGCGAGAGGACGATCTGGTCGATCCCGTCCAGACGCCGCTTGCGCTTGGGCACGATCACCGGCTCGAAGGACCCATCCCGGTCCCGGGGCACCTCGATCTCGACCGGGCCGATCTCGGTCAGCACCGTCTTCGACCTCGTGCCGTTGCGCATGTTGGCCGCGATCGGAGTCTGCCCGTGGTCGTGACCCAGGTGCTCGGTCAGCTCGGCTTCCAGGGCGGTTTCCAGCACGTTCTTCGTCAGCTGGTTCAGCAGCCCGCCGGGCCCGACCAGGCTCACGCCTTGCTCCTTCGCCTGGGCAAGCAGCCGCTCAGCGAGGTCCTTCTGATCGATGATCTCTCCCGTCACGGGATCGATCATCATGCCAGTCATCTCGGTCGTGGACTCTGACACGGCCGTCTCCTTTCGGATCAGGCCGGACCCTCACACACCGTTGTTCTTACAGTCCCGCCGACCATGCCTGCATGGCCACGAGGAAGTACCAGTGGATGGTCGATGACCGGCTGTGGGAGCCGATCGCCCCGCTTCTACCGCCTCCAGCCCCGGCGCGAGGCCCTTGTGGGCGGCCACGGATCGATGACCGGGCGGCCCTGGAGGGGATCCTATTCGTGCTCCACACCGGATGCCGGTGGCGGGATCTGCCCGTGGAACTGGGCTGCGGTTCGGGGCACACCGCCTGGCGCCGGCTGCACCACTGGCAGCAGGCCGGAGTGTGGGAGCAGCTCCACCGAGCAGTGCTCGAGGAGCTCTCCGAGGAGGAAATCCTCGACTGGTCCGGGGCCAGCATCGACTCGGTGTCCGTACGGGCCAAAGGGGGGGGCGAGCTGACCGGTCCGAACCCCACTGACCGCGGGAAACCGGGGACGAAGTACCACCTGCTCACCGACCGCAACGGCTTGCCCCTGCACGTACTCGCCTCGGCGGCCAACGTCCACGACAGTCGGCTCTTCGGAACACTTCTGGACACCAACCCTGGTGTGCGCGGTCGGCGAGGACATCCGGGTCGGCCACGGCGCCGACCGCAGAAGCTGCACGCGGACAAGGGTTATGACTACCCCAGGTGCCGGCGTTACCTGCACCGCCGAGGGATCAAGGTCCGCATCGCCCGACGTGGGATCGAGGACAAGAACCACCTCGGTCGGCACCGCTGGGTGGTGGAGCGCACCATCTCTTGGGTCCTGCGCTTCAAGCGACTCGGCCTCCGCTACGACCGCACCGAGGCGACCTTGCTCCCGTTGCTGCTGCTTGCGGTCACCCTCATCAACCTCCGCCGTCTGAACCCGGCAACCGAGTTATGAGACCAGGTGTAAGTCAACGTCACCTGATCGTGCGGCAGTTCCGAGATCAGCTTTTACTCGCCGTTGACACCCTGTCCATCGGTGGGCGATTCCGGCTCAGTGGGCCACTCCAGCCCGTATGCCTCTACGAGTGCTTGCGGGGAACCGTAGTGGTTCGGGTCCTTACCGGCGCGCTGGGCGGCCGCTATTGCCTCGAGGAGAGCTTCAGAGCGCACTTGCATCCAGGGGCCATCGAGGAGAGCCTGCTCGATGGCCGCCTGGAACTCGGGGTTGAGGGCAGCCCATTTCGCTTGAGCCCACATTTCCTCGGGGCTCTGCTGGTGGTGGGTCATGGTGGTGCTCCTGTCGTGTGGGGTGCCCTCTGGGGTCCTCAGGTGCGTGACGTCCTTGATTTTGTCATCCGTCGAACCATCCGATGCCTTCTTACCTGCCCCATGGACGATCATCGAGAACCGGAACGAGGGGGACAACAGAGGGGTCGACGGCCCCTCAATGAGTCGGTGAAGCCTCCAGTGTGTCGGAGGCTGGGGCTGGTCAGGACCAGCTGACCGCCCGGGCTCGGCCTTCTTCGTAGCCGGAGGCGGACTGGATGCCGACCACCGCACGAGCCGCGAACTGCTCCAAGGTCGTGGCCCCGGCGTAGGTCATGGAGCTGCGTACCCCGGCAGTGATGGGGTCCACCAGGTCCTCCACCCCAGGCCGCTGCGGCATCGACCGCTCAGGACAATCCATGACATGCAGTAGCCGCAAGACCCATGCCTGCCATTAGCTGGGATCTATGTAAGGTGCTGCTGCCCGGGATTTGCCCCGAAGGGGTTCGGTGGCCGCACGCAACTAGCTCTGGCTCGAGCGCACCGGCAGCGATGGTGCCGGGACTGCCCTCGACGGCTGCAACCCGTGCCGGCGGGCCTGTAGTTCCGCTTCCATCTGGTCAGCCCACAGGCGCGACTGGTGCTCAAAGTTCGACACGAACCCGATGGCCAGCACCACCACCGCGGCCACCAGGATGGCGATCAATGCAGGCTCCGGCACGCCACCTGACCCGACCGACATGCACAGTCCGGCGGTGGTCACCGCGGCTGCAAGCCCGCCAGTACCTGTGGTGACGGTGATCAGCGTGACTGCCATCGGACTACCTTCTTTGAGCTGCGCCTAAACTTTAGTCTATTTCATACACCACAGTAACTTGATGTGTCAACATATCTGGGAGGCCCCGCGCCCCATCCCCAGTTCACTGGAATAGGGAGGCTCCCGCCTCAGTTGTGGTCGATGCCGAGATCTCTTCACGCTCAAAGGAGCACGCCCCACATCATGGCCACCGATTACGACGCCCCGCGCACCCGGCCCGAGGACGAGCCGGCCAACGAGTCCCTGGAAGCAATCCAGGCCCAGCGCAGCGCCACCACCCAGACCGCGGTCATCGACGCCGAGGACTTCGACACCGCCGAGGGCATCGACCTGCCCGGCGCCGACCTCTCCCACGAAGAGCTCACCGTGGCCGTCATCCCGGAACAGGTCGACGAGTTCACCTGCGCCTCCTGCTTCCTGGTCCGGCACCGCTCCCAGCTGGCCCACCAGAAGAACGGGGCCAGCTACTGCACCGACTGCGAGGGCTGAGCCCCGCCGATCCGATCAGGTGTCGGGTGGGCTCCCTGCTGGTCTTCGCGGACCGCGCCGCCACCGAGGCGCACCTGGAGATCCTCGAGGCCGCCGCCATTGCTGAGGCGGCCTGGGAGTTGACGATCTTGTACATGGCGGGGATGGCCCCTGAGGTCGCCTCAGGGCAGAGGATCATCGGGCGCCCCGGACTGCAGCTCCAAGGTGGGCCCCCAGATCGCAGCTCTCAACGCCGCCGTGTACCGCCTGGACGTGGCGTCCCCCCCGTCTGCGCCCTCACCGGGGCTGGAGGTCCGAGAACGCCTTCCAATCACTGCCGTAACAGGGCGGTCTACCGCACCTGCGGTCCTAGACTCGCGGCATGTGCGCTGCGCTGTTGCTGGACCCGGGCTTCCACGTGAAGCCCCTGATCGGCACGGGCCCGGCCGGCCACCTGGCCACCGTCTCCTCCCTTCTCGTCTTCGAAGACTTCCGTGACGCGCTGCAGCACCTGGATGCCCTCACCATGCACCTCGAGCTCGGGGAGGTCGTGCTGGAGGTGGCGCCGAGACCGGTCCGTGCGCATGTGCCCGGCACCCTCAGCCCGGCCCGCCCCATCGGCTACCGGCTCGCCAACCGTGACGCTGGCGCTGCCGAGCTTGTCGCCCACCAGGTCGCGGCGCTCAACGCCGCGGCCGCCTGCCTGGGCATGACCGGTCTTGAGGCCCTGGACCCACTCGCCGGCTGAACGGCGGTGGGCCAGTTGCCGCACCCCGGCAACGCCTGATCGCTCCCGACTCCGCCGTGACGCCGACCGTGACCAACACGGAGGTGGCATTCGTCCAGCAGAACCGCTCCACCACGCTGTAGTCCGTCCACCACGCCAGCGTCATCCGCTCAGGCCTCCAGTGCCGGCTCGGATCCAAACGGCCGGTCTCCCCGATGGTGACCCCCTTGTTGGCGCGGCCACCAAGCCCGCCACCGAGTGCGGGGATTCCCCGCAAAAGGACCCCGGCCCGGTTTCGCCCTGACCTCCGTGGACACCTAACGAGAGGGTGGCTGCGCACCTTAGGATCGGGGCACCACTGCCGAGCAGGAAGGACCCGGACGATGACCCAGCAACCCGATGACCTCGGTGAGGCCAATGCCGAGGTGCAGCAGGAACACCTCAGCATCCTCGATGAGGACTCGCTGACCGCCAGCACCGACCGCAACTATGACCGTGTGGACGACGAGGCCCTCGGCCCGGTGACCGCTCAGCCCGCCGCGACGAACGCCTACAACCACGCCGATCCTCCGCGGCCGGCCGATATCGGCCAGGACGGCTGAAGGGGCGGACATGGACGGGCGCAACGACGGGGCAGACGCGGCCGCGGACATGCCCAGTGATGACGTCGAGATCCGCGACGAGGTGCGGGAGGCGGAGGAGGACTCCGACGACGAAGGGGTCAACGAGACCACCGACGAGGCATAGGAGTCGTTCTTCGACCCGCACGAGGCCGACCGGATCAGAGTCAGGGAAGACGGTACCGAGCCCCGGCACGACCAGCACGGCCCCTAGCCACCGCAGCAACCCCGCCAGGGCCCGCGCTCAGCACCGAGTGCGGGCCCTGACTGCGTGTGCGCGACCATGAGGGCGAGGCGGCGACCCCAAGGCAGGCCCTAATGCCACGACCCCTGCCTGCCCTGGTGCGCTCCGCCAGAGAGCTGCTGTCCGGCCATGAGTGAACCCACCATGCGGAAAGCGGTCCGCGATAAGGACCGTGCCGTGATGCGCGACGCCTCCGGTGAGCGGCTGGCCGAGTACCTCCAATGGGACGACGAAGGACTTGACCAGCTCATATCCACACGGGGGTGTCCTCCGCGTTCCGATCACCACCACCCAGTAATTCGAACACCCCGTGCCCACGAGGGGAAACAGCTGCTGCACCGGGGTCTTCCCGGGCAGCTCACGACAACTCTCGTTGCAGCAACGACCAGCACCGGCAGGTCCGGGGCGAGCCATATGTAAGCGAAAGGGGGCTGAAGCGCGATGAGACGTCACCGGATGGTGCGGCAGTCCCGTCCCCGACGACTACGCGAGAGGTTGCAGGCCCTGGGCACGTCATGATCCGGTCCTTTAGCCTGTTTCCACGCACCACTGCCCCTATGAAGGGAACGTCCATGGCCACCTGGCTTATCACCGGTTGCTCGTCCGGACTCGGTCGCGCCTTCGCCGAAGCCGTCCTCGCCCACGGCGACAACGCAGTCGTCACCGCCCGCGACGTGGCCAAGGTCCAGGATCTCGCTGACGCCCACCCCGACACCGCACTTGCCGTCCCGCTCGACGTCACCGACGACGCGCAGGTCACCGCCGCCGTGGCCGCGGCAGAGGCACGCTTCGGCGCTGTCGACGTCCTCGTCAACAACGCCGGCTACGGCTACCGGGCCGCCGTCGAAGAAGGCGAGGACGGACCCGTCCACCAGCTCTTCGACACGCACGTGTTCGGCACCGTACGCACTATCAAAGCGGTCCTGCCGGGAATGCGGGCCCGCCGGTCCGGCACAATCGTGAACCTCTCCTCGATCGGCGCGCGGATCTGCCCGGAGGGCTCCGGGTACTACGCGGCCGTCAAGGCCGCGATCGAGGCGCTGACATTGTCACTGCGCAAAGAAGTCGTCCCGCTCGGGATCAACGTGATGGTCATCGAACCCGGCGCGTTCCGCACCGACTTCGCCGACCGGTCCCTGACGCAGTCGGCGGAACCGATCGCCGACTACGCCCAGACCGCGGGACGGCGCCGCAAGGAGCACGACACCGTGCACGGCACCCAGATGGGCGACCCCGCGAAAGCCGCCGCCGCACTCATCACCGCCGTCGAGTCCGACAAGGTGCCCTACATGCTGCTGCTCGGCAACGACGCCTCCGACGCTTTCCGAGCCGCACTCGACACGCTGCGCAGCGAGGTCGACAGCTGGGAGTCCCTCAGCCGAAGCACCGATTTCGACGCCTGAACGACAGGGACCGTCATGTCCGAGCACAGCCCGGTCCTGCACACGGTCATCAAGTTCGCGCCCACAGGCCTCGGTACCACCGATCCCGGGCACCTTCGTGACGGTGACCCTCGTTCGGATCTATCCGGGCCGCGCCCCAGGCACGACCATCCTCCACCGCAGACGCGATCTAAGCCCGATGCGACTCCTCGGCATGTCTACCTCGGTGCTGCGCGGGATCGTCGATGGCGAAACGGCCGGACCACTGCTGTCAATCCTGCTCTGCGCCGGCTTCGAAGTCTTCGTTACCTGACTGATTGTCAGCGGCCTGGATAACACCCGTACCGTCACCTGCCCGCACGGACCTTTTCCGCACCCCCGTGCCGGTCTGGTGCTCGTCCTCGCCGCCATGACCACCGTCTTCAGCCTGTTCCGCGCCAGTACATCCATCACCACACACTTCGACTAGGGCCTGTCCTGCGAATCGAGAGGTTCACCCCGACGACCCGATGGCAGAGGGAAGGTAACTACTCTTCCCCACCTTTCCTTAACGGCGTACAGTCAATTTAACGTTGTTAACCCAAGCGGGGAGTAACTATGGAAGCCGCTCCTGCTCGCCGTCGAGGAGCCCGTGCGCACCGCGGCGGGAGTGTCTGGTTGCGTCAGCCCTCTGAGCGGGTGGCCCGGGCCTCCCCGTTATCGCGCGTACAGATCGTGGAAGTAGCTGTGGCGATCCTGGACGAAAGCGGCATCGAGGGGCTGACCATGCGGTCCTTGGCCCAGCGCCTGGAGGTCACGGCCACGGCCCTCTACTGGCACGTTTCCTCGAAGGAGGACGTCCTGGACCTGGCCTTCGACCACGTCTTCGGTGAGGTCCGCGTCCCAGAACCCGGCCCGGACTTCACCCAAGAGGTTGAGGAGCTATTGCTGAGCTGGCGAGCAGCCATGCTGCGCCACCCCTGGTCACCGACCCTGATCGGTCGCCCGGTCCAGGGACCCAACGTGGTCGCCCGCACCGCTTGCCTCCAAGCGGCGCTGGTCCGCGGCGGTTTGGCCGACCACGGACTGACCGTCGCTACCCATCTGCTGGCCAACTATGTGATCGGCGCCTGCCTCACGGAGGCGACCTGGCACCAGCACCACGACCCGGACCTGCCCGCCCGAGCACAGGCCCCCCTGGCAGTCAACGCCCAGCTGTATCCCACCTTCACCGACCAAGAGCACCTAGAGGATCACGACTCGGAGAAGGAGCTTTTCCTCGCCGGGGCCCGCACGATCCTAGGAGCACTGCGCCATGGCCCTGTTACGGGTTGAACTCGATGCTGAGCGCGACCGTGCCCACCGTTTCGACGAGCTCGTCACCCACGGCGCCCCCTTCCCCAAGGAACGGGAGCTGGCGATCGATGAGGCATGGTCCCGCGGCTACACCCCCACCGGAAAGGTCATCTACCGAGGCATCGGCCAAGGCCAGCCGCCCACACTGAAGTTCGACGTCGAAGTTGACACCACCACCCGCTGACCGATGCGGTCACCGGAGCCACAGGACCGTGGCCGCGAGCAAGAGTTCGGCCCGGTAGTAGGCGGCACGTTTGGCGTATCGGGTGGCGAGATCGCGGAACTGCTTGAGCCGGTTGAAGCACCGCTCGACCACATTGCGCGCCCGGTAGAGGAGCTCGTAAATGTCCGGCGGGCGCCCACCGCGAGCACCCTTATCGATCCGGTGCGTGGCCTGGTCGAGTCGTTCAGGACTGACGAAACGCACCTTCCGTCGACGCATCTCCGGCCGCGTGGAGGGATGGGAGTACGCCTTGTCCGCCACCACGGCCTGCGGCCGAGTTTGTGGCCGGCCGGGACCACCTCGGGGCACGCGGATACCATCGAGCACCGGAAGCAATTGGGGATTGTCCCCGGCCTGCCCGCCGGTCAGCACCACGCTCATCGGCAGTCCACGCCCGTCCGTGGCGAGGTGAACTTTGGTGCTCAGGCCACCGCGGGAGCGGCCCAACCCTTCATCGCTGACGGCAAGAGCTTCCACGGCGGGAGCGCAGCCCCCTTTTTGCGGGCCCCAGGTACAGCAGCTAACGCGTTGAGGTCGAGTCGGAGAACGAAGAATGCTCTGCGCCGACGACTGCCAGCCCCGTCGCCCTCAGTGTCCTTGAAACTTCAAATAAACGTCCCCTAGGGAGCCATATGTAAATCGGGTGGTGCGCCACCTCGGCTGGATGTCTTCTAGGGTGCGGCCATGGCCGCCCTCACCCGCCCCAGTATCCTGGCAGATGTCCGCGCGATCGCCGCCGCCGACCCCGCCGAACAAGGCACCGGTGCGAAGCTGCTGAGCTACCCGGGGCTGCACGCGGTGGCCGCCCATCGACTCGCCCACCGTCTGTGGTCGACCTGATGGGGCAAGCCTGCCGTCGCCGTCGCCGATCGCATGCCGGCGGTAAATCACCACTAATCATGGAAACGCCTTTTAAACCGTTGTTGTGACTGTCCCTTCTGATCGAAAGTGGCTGGCAGTAGGTTTTATGCATATCGGGGTGTGCTCAGTCCTTTGTGTATCTACTTTCACAGTTCCACCGGCAATTGGTTCGTTGTCCTTTAGGGCTGTGGTCGCACTGCATGCACTGAGCGCAACACCTTTCCGGGTCGCTGGTGGGTAGCCGCTGAGGTTGCCCGGAAAGGCGTGGGGGCGGGTCACCAGTTCGGGAGTTGCCACCGCGCAGGTGCGGTGTAGGCGTCGGTCGGAGGTGGGTCACAACCAGGGGCGTCCTTGTCGCGCGGTGGGGCTGGGACTTAGCCTGCGAGCATTACTGTTCTGGAGGGGAACTCCTATGGAAGCTGTGGCGGCGTCCGGCCTCGGTGAGGGGCAACGACGGCTGAACGGGCCCCAGACCAGTGGGCGCACCTATGAAAATCTCTCCGAGGCCAGGTACCGGACGCTCACGGAGCGTAATGTACCCATTGCGGTGGCTGACGGAGTGGAACTCCTAGCCGATGTGCATCGTCCGGACGCCGACGGGCCGTTTCCTGTCCTAGTGGCCGCCTCCCCGTACCCACGTCAGATTCAGAACGTCGGGGCGCCGATGGGTTTCATCGAGGCCGGCCAGACGGAATTTTTCGTTCCTCGTGGGTATGTTCATGTCATCGTGAACGTTCGCGGTACGAACGGGTCGGGTGGGCAGTGGACGCTTTTTGATGAGACGGAGCGTCAGGATCTGCATGCCGTCATTGAATGGGCTGCCGCCCAGCCGTGGTCCAGTGGTGATGTGGGCGTGATCGGCATCAGCTACTTTGCGATGGCCCAGCTCGCTGCGGCTGTGACGCGTCCTCCGCATCTGCGGGCGATTTTTCCCGTTGCTGTCTCCTCCAACCTGTACGACCTCGTGTATCCGGGTGGGGTGTTGAACCACCGGTTCATCGAGGGGTGGATCACGGCAGTCGGCATCGCCGCCACCCGCAGCGACGAGTTGCTGCGGGGTCCGCTGGTGAAGGGTCTACGGGAAATCCTCGCGCGACCACGAGTGCATGCCCGGTTGGCGCACCTCAACGGTGAGTCCGCCTTGGCCACTATCCAGAAATTCATTCGTGGCAGTTATCCGCACGAGCCGTGGGACCAAATTTGGGAAGACTTCACCGTCACCCACCCTGTGCGCGACACCTTTTGGGCACAGCGCGACCTCACCGACCTGCTGGAACGGATACGGATCCCGGTGTATCTGGGGTGCGACTGGGATAATGTCCCCGTCCACCTGCCCTCCACCTTCGATACGTGGGCCCGGCTGCAGGACATCCCTGAGGACGTGCGTCCACCCGTGCGCATGACCGTCCTCGCTCCGGGAGGATTGGGCTGGCCCTGGGAGAGCCTGCACATTGAGGCGCTGGCGTGGTTCGACCACTGGCTCAAGGATCATGACACGGGCATCCTCACCGGCCCGCCGATCAGATATCGCATGCCCGGTGCTCCGCAGTGGCACACGGCTGACCAGTGGCCGCCGCCGGAGAGCACCCTGACTGCTTTCCATCTCACCAGCAACGGTGCCCTGGCCATCGACCCGGATCGGCAGGCGCTGGGAACTCGCCGTTACCTCGTCCACGGCCAACTCATGACGCGCGCCAAGGCAACCCATCCCCCCTCTCTGCCAGCCTGCCTCCAGTGGAGCACTACACCGCTCGTAGAAGACCTGGAGATCGCGGGCAACATCGAACTCGAACTGCACGCGGCCATCACCGGAACGGACACGAGCTGGATCATCGCTTGGCAGGACATCGACGCCACCGGCCGAGCGCACCTGGTCACTGCCGGCTGGCTGCGCGCGAGCCTGCGGACGGTAGACGCACGAGCGAGCCGGCCCGGCAGACCGGTCCTGCCCTGCACCCGAGCCACCACGATCCCGCCGGGTGAAATCGAGACCTACCGGATCCCCCTCGTTCCCAACGCACGGCATGTTCCCCGCGGACATCGCCTCCAGCTCACCGTCGGCACTTCGGACACCGCCCCTGACAGCGCGCCCGCCGCCTTGGGCTTCACCCACCTCGACATCGGAGAGCCATCGGTGAACACGGTCTTCGACACCTCCACCCTGCATCTGCCCCTGCGAACAGCCAACTAGCGCTGCGCGGGGGCCGATCTGTGCGGAAAGCGAGGCCGGTCCGGCCGGACCTCGTACCCAGAAGCCGATGACTCATCCGATGCGTCCTCTCGCCCGGCTGACACCCTCGATGTTCGGCGCATCCACCGATGCGCCCCGACCGGCACACCGTCGAAAGCAGGTTCCACAACCTTGGACACCACAGCACAGACCCCCCCTGTCCCCGGCTCGCCGTTGTCCGAGGGCGGGCGGTTCTTCACCGAGGACGACTTCCATGGTGCCGCCCGCTTCGCGGTGGGCAAGGCGACCCAGGGGGTGATGGACCTCGGCATGGTTCTCGCCACCCTGGGCCGGATCACCGACGGAGACCCCCGGAGCTGGTTCCAGGAATGGGTCCGCACGGGCCAGCAACTGGAACGACAGGCCACCACCAGCAGCGCGGCCGGTCACCCACTGAGCGCTGGGTGGTTTCTTCTCGGCGCCGCCGAGTGCTACTCCCGCGCGCTGGCGTTCATTGCTGGCATGGACGACGACAGCGCGCTCCTGCCGACCTTCCAGGCCCACCGGCGATGCTGGGACGCTTTCCTCCACCACTCCCGCGGACAGCATTTGGCCGTGCCGGTGCCCTACGAGGACGCCAATCTGCCGGGTTACCTGTTCCGCCCCGATGCGACCGGCATCGCCCGCACCACACTGGTGATCACCAACGGCAGTGACGGTTCGCTGTCGGGACTGTGGGCAGAGGGCATCGTAGCCGGCTTGGCTCGGGGCTGGAACGTCTTCGTCTACGACGGTCCCGGCCAGCAGTCCATGCTCTTCGAACGTGGTGTGCCCTTCCGCCATGACTGGGAGCACGTCCTCACCCCGGTGGTCGACGCCCTTCTCGAACGCGAGGATGTGGACGGGCGCCGCCTGGTGGCCTCCGGGATCAGTCAGGGCGGGTACTGGTTGCCACGCGCACTGGCCTTCGAGCACCGATTCGTCGCCGCCGCCGTTGACGGCGGCGTCTGGGACGTCTCACGCGCCTGGAACGCGAACCTGCCCGAGCCGATGCTCCAGCTCCTCGCTGCCGGTGACCGTGACACCTTCGACCACTACATGGCCTCAGGCCCAGCGGATCCGGTGCAGGAACGCACCTTCCGGTTCCGCGCACGCCCCTACGGCCAGTTCACCTCCGCCTTCGACCTGTTCACCGCGGTCAGCCGGTACCGTCTCGATGAGGTCGCCGCCTCCATCACCACCCCGATGCTGGTGTGCGACCCTGACGACGAGGAGTTCTTCCCGGGACAGCCGCAGCAACTCTACGACGCGCTGACCTGTGAGAAGGAGCTCGCACGGTTCAGGCGGGAGGACGGGGCCAACCATCACTGCGAACCATGGGCCCGGACACTCGTCGGGGCACGCATGTGCGACTTCTTCGACCGCCACCTGGAACAGGCGCCGCAGTGAACCGTGCTCCGGACGGCCCCGGGACCCTGACACCGGCGAGGGCCCACATCAGCAATCCCCGCCCCTGGCGCCCGAGGACCCTGGGGTTGAGCAGGACCTGATCAACTCCCGCCCTAGACCGCACCCTCGACGCCCACAGGTCCGACAGGACGCAGCGCCACCAGATACGAGAACCCCGTGGCGCAGCGACCGATAGCCGGCCATATGTAAAGCAGGCGGGACCGACCCATTTTGCCCCGGCGTCCATCACCCGATGGGCCCGTTCGAAGGCTGGGTTTGCACCCCGGGCCTCCGAGCGAGGAACGCCTGCAAGGCCACCCCTAGGTGTTGCGGGGCATGAGGTTCTTGGCACGGGTGCGTCGGTGAGATGAGGAACGGGCTCCCCGCCACAGGATGGAAGTTCCTACACCGTCCGCCCGCACGAAAGAGCCCGTTCATGACCCACATTAACGCACCCCTGACCCCGACCGGCCGGCTGCGCATGGTCCGCCGCCACCTCGAGGACGGGATCCCCAAGGCCCACGTTGCCGCAGAGTTCAAGGTCAGCCGACCGACGGTGGCCACCTGGGTGGCCCGCTACCTCGCAGCCGGCGAGGCCGGACTGGCCGATCGTCCCTCGACGCCGCGGCGCAGCCCTCAACGCACCCCGGCGGCGGTCGTCGAGTCGATCGAGACCTTGCGCCGGGAACGGAAATGGTCGGCCAGGCGCATCCACCGCCACCTGCGCGGTCTCGGGCACGAACGGCACCTGCGCACCGTGGGACGGTGGCTGGCCCGCCTGGGGATCTCCCGCCCGCGCGACCTCACCCCGGACGGGGACGACCTGCGCCGCCCGCCGCGACGGATCCGTGCAGCGTGGCCCGGACACATGATCCATCTCGATGTGAAGAAGGTCGGACGGATCCCCGACGGCGGCGGGTGGCGGGCTCACAGCCGTGGCAGCGCTGTGGCCAAGCAGGCCAAGCGCGGGACCGGAGCGAAGGTCGGCTACACCTACCTGCACTCGGCCGTGGACGGCTTCTCGAGACTGGCCTACACCGAGGCCCTCGAGGACGAGAAGGCGGTGACCACGATCGGGTTCTTCAGCCGAGCCCGGGCGTTCTTCGCCGCCCACGGCATCACCCGGCTGCACCGGGTCGTCACCGACAACGACGCCAACTACCGGGCCAAGGACTTCACCCGCACCGTCACCTCTCTGGCCGGCCGGCACCAGCGCATCAAGCCCTACACGCCCCGCCACAACGGCAAGGTGGAGCGGTATAACCGGCTGCTGGCCGAGGAGGTCCTCTACGTCCGCCCCTACGCCAGTGAGCAGGCCCGACGGGAGGCGATCGGGGTGTGGGTGAACCACTTCAATTTTTATCGGCCGCATACCGCCTGCGGCGATCAGCCCCCGGCCTCACGAACCCCGGCCCGCGCCAATAACGTCATGCCCACTTACACCTAGGGCAACGCCAGGGCACGAAACGTGCATGCCGGGGTTTCATACCCCTGGCGTCGCAGTAAGGATGTCAACGTCGGCTGGGCCCTGCGTGTCAGGGCGGCGCTGACCACCAGAAACCAGAGCCACGCCCCGGGCCGAGCAGCACGGATTCCCCGGGCCATGCCTCAGGAGCGCCGGGGCTTGACCGCGATCACCGGGGCGTTGGCCTCGAGGAGCACCTGCTGGGCGGCGCTGCCGAGCAGCAGCTTGCCCACGGGGCTGCGGTGCTTCACGCCGATCACCACGGCGGAGGCGTTCACCTGCTCTGCGGCGTCGAGGAGCTCGCCCACGGCGTCCCGGTTGCGGGTGTCGGGGGTGCGGAAGGTGACGGGCACGCCGTCGAGCTCCCCGGTCTCGGGGTCGAGCTGGGTGCCCCCGAGGTTGAAGACCAGCAGGTCCTCCTGGCGGCGTCGGGCCTCCTCGACCGCGGCCGCCAGGGCGGCCTCGCCCTCGGGGGTGCTGGTTCGGGCAACGACGACGGTCATGGGAGCCTCCGCGGTGGGTGTGATGGACGGACAGAGCGAGGTCCACCCTACGGCCGAACCTGTGACGCGCATCTCTCGTGGCGTGAGCAGAATGCGCAGAACCTGCACAACGATCATTACGCACAAAAGATCGGCCAAGGATCGGCACGTGATGGGTATCACTTAGGCTCGGGTGGGCGGCTCGCTCAGAGCTCAGTACTGCCCATTCTCGACGTTCCCCATCCTCGACCAAGGACAGTTGATCCCGTGAGTTCACCACCAGAGCAGACCCGGTCCAGAACCGGCCGCAAGCACCCCATCGTCATGGCGGTCTACGGCGTCGTGGTCTCCGTCGTGATCGGCTTGGCCGTCTTCTTTTCCTTCCAATCGGCCTCCGGTGGCTCGGACATCCGCGCCAACATGACCCTGATCGCCCCGGCCGGTGCCGGTGGCGGGTGGGACACCTTCATGCGGGAGCAACAGCAAGCCATGCGGACCAACAACATCGTCAACAACTCCACGGTGGTCAACATCCCCGGCGCGGCCGGGACCATCGGTCTGAGCGAGCTTTCCACCATGGAGGGCCAGGCGAACACCTTGATGGTCACGGGTGCGGGGCTGGTCGCCGGTGTCGCGCAGCTGGACTCGGCCGTCACGCACGACGACGTGCGCCCAATCGCCCGGATCGTTGAGGAGTACGACGTCGTCGTGGTCCCGGCCGACTCCCCGCACGAGACGATCGACGAGCTCGTCGAGGCGTGGCGGGCGAACCCGGCCGAGGTCGCCTGGACCGGTGGCGGTACCTTCGACCAGCTCGTGATGACCGAGCTCGCCCTGGCGGCCGGCGTCGAGCCCGACAAGACCACCTACATCCCCAACTCCGGTGGCGGTGAGGCCACTCAGGCCCTGATCACGGGCACCGCGGACGCGGCGACCTCCGGGTACATGGACGTGGCCGACCAGATCGAGGCCGGGCGGCTGAAGGCCCTGGGCATGGCAGCCCCGCAGCGGCTCGAGGGCGTCGAGATCCCGACCCTCACCGAGCTGGGCTACGCCGTGGACCTGGCGAACTGGCGGGCCATGGTGGCCCCCCCGGGGATCACCGACGAGGAGTTCGCCGAGCTGCGGGCCCTGGTCGAGGAGTCCATCGCCACCCCCGAGTGGCAGGAAGCCATCGAGCGCAACAAGTGGACCGAGGTGTACCTCGCCGGCGAGGAATTCGACGAGTTCATGGCCGCGGAGCAGGAGCGCATCGCCGCACTGGTAGAGGAGATTTCCTGATGAGCACCCCCACGTCCTCGCACACCGGCGCCGCAGGGGAGCACCTGACCGACACCCGGGCCCGACCCCAACCCGGGACGGCGACGTCCTGGTGGAGCGGGCGCAGCGGCCTCGTGGTGCCCGCGGTGATGGCCGCCTTCAGCACCTATCTGCTGATCGGGATCCTCACCATGGAGGTGCCCGAGGGCACCGACTTCCCCGGTCCCACGTTCTATCCGCTGATCCTCGTGGTCGCCGGCTACGTCCTGGCCGTCCTGCTCACCCTCCACTACCTGCGCACCCCAGAACACCCCGAGGAGCTCTCGGCGCGCACCTGGCGCACCTACTCGGACTGGTCCGCGGTGATTTGGACCATGGGCGGGTTCCTGGCGTTCGCGCTGACCCTCGAGGTGCTGGGCTGGATCCTGGCCGCCGCCCTGCTGTTCTGGGCCGTGGCCCGTGGCTTCGGCAGCCGCCGGGCCCTGTTCGACATCTCACTCGCCCTGGGCCTGTCCAGCGCGATCTACCTGGCATTCACCGTCGGCCTGGGCCTGAACCTCCCATCCGGCATCCTGGGAGGCGGTTTCTGACATGGACGCACTCAACCTGTTGATGGACGGGTTCGCCGGGGCGCTGACCCCCATGAACCTGCTGTGGGTGGTGGTGGGCTGTCTGCTCGGCACCGCCGTGGGCGTGCTGCCGGGCCTGGGCTCCTCCATGGCCGTGGCCCTGCTCCTGCCCATGACCTTCGCCCTGGACCCCACCGCGGCGTTCATCCTCTTCGCCGGCGTCTACTTCGGCGGTCTGTTCGGCGACTCGACGATGGCCATCCTGATGAACACCCCGGGCCAGGGCTCCGCGATCGCCTCGACGTTCGAGGGCCACAAGATGGCCAAGGACGGCCGAGCCCCGCAAGCCCTGGCCACCGCGGCGATCGGCGCCTTCATCGGCGGCATGGTCGCCTCCGTGGTCGTGGTCTTCCTGGCCCCGGCCCTGGCGGACTTCTCCGCGAACTTCGGCCCGGCCGAGTTCTTCGCGCTGGCACTGTTCGCCTTCGTGGCCACGTCCTCGGTGGTCTCCGACTCCGCGGTCAAGGGCCTGGTGTCCCTGGTGCTGGGCCTGGGCATCGCCACCGTGGGCATCGACGCGATCTCCGGCTCGGAACGCTTCACCTACGGCTCCCAGAACCTCTTCGACGGGATCTCCCTGGTGACCGTGTCCGTCGCGGTCCTCGCCCTGGGCGAGGTCCTGCACGTGGCCTCCCGGATCCGCCGCGACCCCGTGGCCCACGAGATGAAGGTCACCGGGCGTCCCTTCCTCTCCCGCGCGGAGTTCAAGGAGGCCGCTCCGGCGTGGGCGCGCGGCACCGCGATCGGCCTGCCCTTCGGCGTGATCCCGGTGGGCGGGGCCGAGGTGCCGACGTTCATGTCCTACGACCTCGAGCGCCGCATCGACCGCCGCCGCGCCAACCCCACGTTCGGCAAGGGCGCGATCCGCGGCCTGGCCGCCCCCGAGGCGGCCGGCAACGCCACCACCGGCACCGCTATGGGCGCACTGCTCGCCCTCGGCCTGCCGGTCTCCGCGACCGCGGCGATCATGCTCGCCGCCTTCCAGCAGTACGGCCTGCAGCCGGGCCCGCTGCTCTTCGACCGGGCCCCCGAGCTCGTGTGGGCGCTGCTGGCCAGCTTCTTCATCGCGATGGTCGTGCTGCTGGTCATCAACCTGCCCTTCGCCCAGCTGTGGGCCAAGCTGCTGCTGATCCCCAGCCAGTACCTGTACGCGGGGATCACCGTGTTCTGCGGACTCGGCATCTACGCCACCTCCGGGGCGGTCTTCGACCTGCTGCTGCTGCTCGGACTGGGCGTGCTGGGCTTCATCATGCGCCGCCACGGCGTGCCGGTGGCCCCCCTGCTGATCGGCATGGTGCTGGGCCCGCTGGCCGAGACCAGCCTGCGAGATGCCCTGCTGTCCTCCAACGGCGACTACTCGATCTTCGTGACCGGGCCCATCCCGCTGGTGCTCTACGGCCTGCTGTTCATCGTGCTGGCGCTGACCGTCCGGTCCAAGATCATCAACCGCGCCCGCCAGGACGTGTAGGACACCATCAAGAACGAAAGCAGTGGCGCAGCACCGAACCTCGGAGCTGCGCCACTGTCATCCCCACACATCCGCTCCCAATCCCATCGGGGTGTGGGTGTCCACATCTCCCCCCACCGAGGTTCGACACCCGCAATCCCGCCCTCTGCCCCGCAGCGCTTCGGCGAAGGCCAGCATGTTCTGCGTCAACCATCGATGCACGCGGAGAAACCCCTACTGCAACATCACCCTCGTGGAAAGTGGCCGGTAGCCGGCCATATGTATAGCGCGTGGGACCGCACCGCCCATGCGACTGCGTTCGGTGCTCACCGGGGAAGGCGCCGGTGGTGGCCAGTTGCTCAACCACCTCGCGCAGCGGATCGCCGAGAGCCTCCCAGCCACCGGCGCCCGTTTGATGGTGTAGCAGTGCACAAGCACGATCCTGACAGAGAAGACCAGGGACGAGGTCGGAGATGTGCGCCGGTTCCGTTCCTCCGGTCGGTTCACCACCAACACCGGCCCCTTACTTGCGGCCGGTGGTTGCCCCAGAAGGGCCATTGGAGAATGCACTATCCCTGGGACGATTTCGCCTTGACCGTGTAGATCGCGCCGGTCGAGACGTCCTCCTCGAGGGCCTCGAGCGTGCGTCCCCGGGTCTCCGGGAC